>SIBJ01000108.1 GCA_009695195.1 Pedosphaera sp. | reverse complement strand
AGGTGCAAACCCAAAAGACACGCTGGACCGTGCGGCGCTATCAGCAACGCTTCGCCCATCGCGACGGCGGCCCCGCACGCCTCCAGGCACTGGTGTTCGCCAAGTCCCCAACTGCCTGGCGCTTACCCAAATGAAAAAATGCGTCCTACAGTTGTGACGGCTGATCTAAAATGGATTTGACAATTTCCCGAAAAATCAAACACCTTGTTTTATGGAACCAGAGAAGCCTGACGCAGTAGCGCGAAAGGAAATTTGGAGTGCGGCCTACGAAACTTTATATGATTCCGGATACAACGAACTTTTCTCGGAGAAACTGCTAAGCCGGTGGCAGCTATTCGACGACCTCACGCGCGTTTTAGTGGCGGTCACAACCACAAGTTCCTCGGCTGCGGCGGGGTTGGCCATCTGGAGCTGGCCGGTCTTTAAGCAAGTATGGGCCAGTTTAGCCGCCCTCGGCATTCTTTTATCCATAATCAGTTCATCGCTTCGTTCTCCAACGCGGCTCAAAGCATGGGCCGCTTCAAAGCAGGAGTTTGGAACGCTCTACATCGAACTGGAAACGTTCATGTTCAATATGAGGATTGACAAGAAGGCTTCGATCCCGGAGCTCAAACGGGAGTTCAACAAGTGGCGCACCCGTTACGTGCAAGCAAAACAGAGAATACCGCTGGACAGGTTAGTGACCGAGAAAATTGCCAATTCAAGCCAAGAAGCTATGGACATCCGCATCCGACGCTCCATATTATACCAGTCAAATGGTACACGTAATCAATAGCATCGTAAGAGGTGAGCCACCGGGGCCGCGGCCGCCGCCGCCCCCGCTTGACTGACCGTGTCTGTTTGGCGACGTGCCGCACAGCTTCCTGTGCCCCGCGCCGCAAAACAAATCCCGCCCCTTAATCCGGCAGCGCCCGCCATTGCCGCCGCGCCAGATACGGGTCAATCCGCGTCAGAAGAAAATGCGCCCACCGCTGCCGCAGTCGCGTCCAGAGCGAACGCGATTCGCACCATTCCTCGAAGCGCACGTTCGCGCACTTGAGCAGCACGTCGCGGAAGATGCCGCGCGCCTCCTCCGCCAACTCCGCGTGCTCGAACCGCAACATCAGTTCGTAATTGATCGCCCGGCTGCGCGGGTCCAGATTCGCCGAGCCGACATAAACCACGTCATCCACGATGAACAGCTTCGCGTGCAGAATCTGCGGCTGATACTCGAACACCTCCACGCCCGCCTTCAGCAGCCGGCGATACAAACTTTGCGCCGCCAGTTGCGAGACGGCCACGTCCGTCTTGCCTGGCAGAATCAACTGCGCGTTCCCGCCGCGCCGCGCCACGCGGTTCAAATCGCGCCGCGTGGCGTGCGTCGGTAAAAAATACGGCACGATGATCTGCGCGCGCCGGGCGTGGCGCAGGTCGCGCCGCAACGCGCGTTGGAACGGATTCCGCCCGCGCCCCGGCCCGCTCAACAGCAATTGCGCCTTGGCGCCGCCGATGGCGCGTTTCAATTCCGCGCGGCGTAATCGCGGGAAAAGTTTATGCCGGAAATCCGCGCGCGAGAACATCTCGTCGAACGATTGCGCAAGTTCCGGCACGAGTTCACCTTCCAGCCGCAAACCCAGATCCCGCCAGCCGCGCGTCACGCCATCGCCTTCGTATTCCGCCGCGAAGTTGAAGCCGCCCACGAACGCCACGCGCTCATCGCACACGAGCAGTTTGCGATGATCGCGGATGCCAAACCGTCTCAGCGCGATCGGATTGAACACCCGCGCCTCGCCGCCCGCCTCGCGTAGCGGCGTCCAGAAATCCGCCGGCAATGCGAACGAACCCACGCCGTCCACCAGCACGCGCACGCGCACGTCGCGTTTCGCCGCCGCGGTGAGCGCGTCGCGAAATCGCGCGCCCAGTTCGCTTTGGGAATAGATGTAGGTTTCGAGGCAGATGGATTTGCGCGCCGCGCCGATTGCGGCCAGCATGGCGGGAAAGACTTCATCACCATTGTGCAACCATTGCCATGAGAATCCCGCCGGCGAGGCCATGCCGAAGATTATTCAGCCCGGGTGTAATTTGCAAACGACTCGCGCGACCAATCGGAGTGTTGGAGTCCAAGCTTTAGCTTGTTCCCGGGCCACGCTGAAGCCGGAACGCCGCCGTTGGAAAACCACGAATGGACACGAATAAAAACAGGCTTTGCTATGGCTTTGAAGTTTTGCGAGCGCTTCCCCAAAAGGTATGGCCTCGTTGCCTGCTCGCCGCTGTTTCTCTCCAGCCCCATTCGTGTTAATTCGTGTCCATTCGTGGTTGAATTGAATTGCTCCGACTGAAGCGTGAACTCCAGCCGCGCGAAATGATTTCAAACGTTTGCCGGAATCTGGCATCTATTAACTCGTGCAACGAAGCATTGCGGTTCTCATCGGCTGGTTGATTTGCGCCGGCGCGTTCGCCGCGCCGCCACCGGCGCACACGAAAGCGTCGCTCCTCCTTTCCGCCGCGACCGCCAAACCCGGCGACACGATTCTCGCCGGCGTGCGGCTGCAAATGGACCCGGGCTGGCACACGTATTGGAAAAATCCCAGCACCGACGGAACGGGCATCCCCACGAAAATTGCATGGCAACTTCCTGCGGGCGTTACCGCCGGCGAATTGCAATGGCCCGTCCCGGAAAAAATCGGCAGCGGCACCAACATTAGTTACGCCTACGAAAAAGAGACCGTTCTCCTCGTGCCGCTCAAATTGTCCGCCGACCTCAAGCCTTTCCCGATCGAACTCAAAGCCAAAGTGACATGGCTTGAATGTTTGGCGACCGAATGTGTGCCCGGCAAAGCCGACGTCGCGGCCACACTCGAAATCGGTGACGCGCTGAAAGCTTCGACCGATGCCGCCACCCTCGAAGCGTGGAAGCGGAAGCTGCCCAACTCCGCCGATGGCCTCAACGCCAGCGCCGTGTGGGAAAATCCCGCGAACGGCGACACCCGCCCGTTGCTGCTCAATTGGACCGGCCCCAACAAAGTCACCGGCGTGGATTTTTTCCCTTACGCCGGAGAAAATTTTGAATTCCAGCCCGCCGCCGAAAACCTGACGAAGTCACCCGGCGCCATCCAGCTTCGCAAACTCGTGACCAAATCCGAAGGCGATTGGCCGAAGGAGATCAGCGGCGTGCTCGTGGTTGAGACGGGTAGCAACGCGCTGGGCTTTGAAGTCAAACTTCCCATCGGCGGCGCCGGCGCGGGCGCGGCGGCAAAGCCAACCACACCGTCCGCCAACGCCGTCGAGAAATCCTCGCCGCCGCTGTGGCGCATGTTGGTTTACGCGTTCATTGGTGGACTGATTCTGAACATCATGCCGTGCGTGCTGCCGGTCATCGCGCTGAAAATCCTCGGCTTCGTCGGCCAGGCGAAGGAATCGCCCGGTCGCGTCCGCCAACTCGGTTTGCTTTACGCCGTGGGCGTGCTGGTTTCGTTCTCCGTGCTCGCCGCGCTGGTCATCGGCGTGAACGCCGCGGGTCACAAGGCCGGCTGGGGGATTCAATTCAGCAATCCACATTTCATCGTCGGCATCACCGCGCTCGTTACGCTCGTCGCGCTGAATCTCTTCGGCGTGTTCGAGGTGACGCTGAGTTCGCGCGTGCTCGGCGCGGCGGGCGGACTGGCGTCGCAACACGGCGCGGCGGGCGCGTTCTTCAACGGCGTTCTCGCGACCGTGCTCGCGACGCCCTGCACCGCGCCGTTTCTCGGCGTGGCGCTCGGGTTCGCGTTCACGCAACCGCCTTCAATCATCGTGCTGATGTTTCTCACCGTCGGCCTCGGCCTCGCCGCGCCGTACGTCGTGCTGAGTTGGAATCCCGCGTGGCTGAAATTCCTGCCGAAGCCCGGCGGGTGGATGGAAAAATTCAAGATGGCGATGGGCTTCCCGATGCTCGCCACCGCCGTCTGGCTCGCGAGCCTCGCTTCAAGTTTTTACGGCGACCGCACGTGGTGGCTCGGCGTGTTTCTGGTTTTCCTCGGCGCGGCGGCGTGGGTGTTCGGCGAATTTTTTCAACGTGGCAGCAAACGCCGCGGGCTGGCGGCCGGTTTTGTTCTGGCGTTGCTCATCACCGGCTACGCCTGGCCGCTGGACGCCGGATTGCGTTGGCGCGAGCCGATCAAAGAAATCCCCTCCGGCGAAACCGTCCAGCACGCGCCCGAAGGTTATCCGTGGAAACGCTGGAGCGCCGACGCGGTGACGAAAGCCCGCGCCGCCGGCCATCCGGTGATAGTGGATTTCACCGCCAAGTGGTGCCAGACCTGCAACATCAGCGTGAAGCCCGCGCTGGAAACGAAAGCGGTCATCGAAAAACTCAAACAGCTCGACGCCGTCGCGCTCGTGGCCGATTACACGCGTTTCCCGGACGACATCACGGAGGAACTCGCAAAGTTCGACCGGCGCGGCGTCCCGCTTGTGCTCGTGTACTCGCGTGACGCGACGCAGCCGCCGCAGGTGTTGCCCGAGCCTTTGCCGTATCCCGTGCCTTACAGCCCGGTGGTGCTCGACGCGTTGGAAAAAATCGCGAAGTGATCAACGCTGGATTGACCACGGCGTTGTCGCGGGCAAACTATCCGCGACATGGCTGTCATTCCCAATTTTCTAAGCTTGCTGCGTCTGGGACTCGTGCCGGTCTTGCTGCTGCTCGCGTGGAATGAGCTCGCGCAGATTTTTTTATTCAGCCTCATCCTCTCGCTGATCACGGATGCCGCGGACGGCTACCTCGCGCGCCGGCTCAACGCCACAAGCCCGCTCGGCGCCAAGCTGGACAGTTGGGCGGACTTCACCACCACGCTCGCGCTGCCGTTTTGCGCGTGGTGGCTGCGACCCGACGCCATCCGCGCCGAAGCCGTCGCCATCGGGGTGGCGGTTTTCTTTTACGTCGCGCCCATCGTCATCGGCTTCCTGAAATTCCGCCGGCTCACGAGCTATCACACCTGGCTCGCCAAAACTTGCGCCGTGGTCCTGGCGGTCGTGGTGGTGGTCTTCTTTGCCGGCGGGCCGGGCTGGCCGTGGCGGGTGTTGGCCCCATTGGTGGTGATCTGCGGCCTGGAAGAAATCGCCATCACGGTGCTGTTCCGTGAATGGCGGGCCAATGTCCCGACGCTCTGGCACGCGCGGGAGATCAAACGCGCCCGCGCCACCGTCAAGCCAGCCAGCGACGCGCGTTGAGTTCGCGCACGGATGCCGCCTGCGTTTCGCTCAACGCTGACTCCTTCAATTTCAACAGCGCCGACTCGAAATAAAAAAACGGCGCGTGTGAACCAAACATCACGCGCTCCGGAGAAATCTTTCCGATCAACTCCGCCACGCCGCCGACATTTTCCAAAGTGGCTATGTCAAAGCCCACACCCGCCGCCGCGAGCTGCGACACCAGCGTCGCTGGAACCGAGCGCTGCCAGTTGAGCAACATCACGCGCGCGGTCGGAAATCGCTTGAGCAGCGCGGGCAAAGGCTTCGCGTCCACGTGCGGCACGGCGGCGGACGCGGGCTGCGTTCGCTCGTCTTCCAGATCGGCGGCGATCTGGACAGCGAGTTTTTTTCCGGCGCACAGTGATAACAATTTCTTAAACGCCGGGTCGTCGAGTTTGTAGCCGTGATAATTGGGAAACAATCGCAGCCCGCGCATCCGATGCTTCTCCACGCACCGATTGAATTCCATTTCCCAATCGCCCGCTGCGAGGTTCACCGAACCGAACGGCACGAGCAACCCCCGCCCGTGTTTGCGGCATTCTTCCACGAGCCGCGCATTTGCCGTCGCGAGGTCAGTGCCGAACGCCGCTTCAAAACTTCCCGCCCACGCCTGCGTGACCCCGTGCCGCCGCAGCTTCGCGACGAGCTTCGGTGTTTCATCGAGCGGCAACCGCCGGAACGGCCAGCGGCCAAGTGAGACATTCGTGTCAATCAAGCCGGCACTCTCGCGCGGCGCCGGGGCTGCGGCCTGCGAACCCAATGCCGCAAGGCCAACGGCAGCCGTCGCGGTGGTGCGGAGAAACTCGCGGCGGGAGATGTTCGAGTTGTTGCGCCCGCTCACACCCGCCGCGTGATTTCCCCGAGGCAAGATTTCGCGCGCCAGCGTCGTGGAGTGCGGTGGGTGAGGGGTGGAGGCACACACCGCTTTGGGAACGGAAACCTCCAACACCCAACATCCAACCTCGAACATCCAACATCGAATGGGGAAAGCGGTGTCAGCCCCGTTCCCCGCCAGCCACCGCACTCCAAGACCTGGCGGCAGCGCCGGCATCTCACGTAGCAGACGGGTGTTCATACTTTTACTCCCTTCTCTTTCAAGATCGGCATGAGCAATCGCTTCAAGTTTTCGCCCAGGATTTTTTTCTTCGCCGATTCGGAAATCTCCGCGCCGTAAACTTTCGCAAGCTGCGACGCAAAACTCCGTCCGCCGGCGTCGCTGCCGTAGAGCACGCGCTCCGCGCCGAGTTCGCGCACGGCCAATTCCGTCATCCCGGAGCGTGGATCGGAGCCGCACAGGTCGGCGTAAATGTTCTTGCAGTCGCGGATCGCGCGCACGCCCAGTTCGACATTGCCGCCGGTGTGGCCGCAAAGAAACGTGGCGTCGGGATGCCGGCGCGCGAGCTCGGCGAGGTCGGTCGGCGTGGATTCGCCGGGCAGGTTGCCGGTGGTTTTGACGTAGGTGTGTTGAAGAATGATCGCCTTCAACTCGACGGCGCGGCGCACGATGGGGTCGAGTTCCGGTGCATTGCACCGTTGCGCGACCCAAAGTTTCACGCCCACCATCGGGTCGTCGCGCACGCAACGGTCCAGTTCCGCGAGGCTGGTTTCGACATGCTTGGGGCTGAGATAAACGAAACCGAACACGCGGTCGGGAAAATGTTTTAAGGCGCGCAGCACCTCGTCGTTGGACTTTCGCAATTCGTCGGGCGCCGGATCGTGCGACCAGTTCAATCCCATCGAGAGGCAGATGCGCTCGACGCCCATACGGTCGGCAAAGCGCAACAAGTTCCCGATGCGTTCCTCCGGTGTGTCACCGGTGACGCCGGAGAAATGTGTGTGTGCGTCCCAGATCAACATGGCGCGGCGATTTAGACGAAAGCGCGGCGCGAAGTCAATCGGCCGTCCACAGAGTTTTGGTTTCGCCAACGTTCCGCCGCTCGGCTAAACATTCCGCGCCATGCCCGAACGGTTGCCCATCTACGAAATCGAGAACGACATCGTCGCTTCGCTGCGCGCGACGAAACGGCTCGTGCTGCAAGCGCCCACCGGCTCGGGCAAGTCCACGCAGGTGCCGCAGATGCTTTTGAAGCATGGACTGCTTGGCAGCGGGCAATGCGTGATTCTCCAGCCCCGCCGGCTCGCGGCGCGATTGCTCGCCTCGCGCGTCGCAAGTGAACTCGGCGTGCAGCTCGGGCGCGAGGTGGGTTATCAGGTGCGTTTGGAAAACTTCACCAGCGCCGCCACGCGCATCAAGTTCGAGACCGAAGGCATTTTGCTCCGGCAACAAATTGCGGACCCGATGTTGCGCGGCATCTCGGCGGTGATCTTCGACGAGTTTCATGAGCGACATCTCTACGGCGACATCACGCTGGCCCGCGCGCTGGATATTCAGGAGCAACACCGGCCCGATCTGCTCATCGCGGTGATGTCCGCGACGCTGAACGCCGGTGAGTTGGAGAATTATTTGTCCGATTGTAGGCGACGACGTGAGGAGTCGTCCCCTGAGACAACCGAACCGAGACGACTCCTTACGTCGTCGCCTACAAATGAGTTTGGCTGCTCCGTCCTCCGCTCGGAAGGCCGCACATTTCCCGTCGAGATCGAATATCTCCCGCATCGGCTCGGGCAAAACCCGCCGCCGCCATGGGAACTGGCAGAGGATGCGTTTAGCAACTTCATCAACACCGGCGGTCAGGGCGACGTGCTCGTGTTCATGCCGGGCGGTTTCGAGATTGCGCAAACCATCGAGGCGATCCGCAACGTGTCCGAGTCCCGCGGCTATCTCGTGCTGCCGTTGCACGGTGAATTGTCGCCGCGCGACCAGGACGCGGCGGTGGCGCGCTACGGCCAACCGAAAGTTGTCGTCGCCACGAACGTTGCCGAGACAAGCATCACGATTGACGGCGTGCGGCTGGTGATTGATTCCGGGCTGGCGCGGATTCCGCGCTACGACGCGAACCGAGGCATCAACACGCTGCTCATCGAGAAAATCTCGCAGTCGAGCAGCGATCAACGCGCCGGTCGCGCTGGCCGCACGGCGCCGGGACATTGCATTCGCTTGTGGTCGCGCGCGGAGCACGACGAGCGCGCGCCGCAGGAATTGCCGGAGATCAAGCGCCTCGATCTCGCGGAAGTCGTGCTCACGCTCAAGGCCGCAGGCGTTGAGGATTTGCGCGCGTTCCGCTGGCTGGAGAAGCCGGACGAGATTTCGCTCACGCACGCGGAGGAGTTGTTGGTGGATTTGGGCGCGCTAACGGTTCGTAGCGGCGACTCGGCAGAGCGCCGCAATCTGGCAGGCGGGAAAGGTGGCGGCTTTCTGCCGAAAGCCGCTACGTCGCAAATCACCGCCATCGGTCAAAAGATGCTCGCCTTCCCCGTGCATCCACGTTACTCGCGCATGTTGCTGGCGGCGCAGGAATACGGCTGCGTGCATCAGGCGTGTCTCGTGGCCGCGCTCACGCAAGGCCGCGACCTGCTGCTGCGCGGCGGCGGAAAAGAAGTCCGCGACGACCGCGAGGATTTGCTCGGCGAAAAGGCGTCGTCGGATTTTTGGATTCTGATGCGCGCGTGGAATTTTGCGGCGCGAAATCAATTCCGGCTCGACGCGTGCCGGCGGCTCGGCATCCACGCGGTCACGGCGAAACAAGTCGGCCCGCTGTTCGAGCAGTTTCTCCGCATCGCGAAGGACGAGGGCCTCGACACCGCGCCGCGCGAGGTGAAGGACGAGGCGTTGCAGAAGTGCATTCTCATCGGCTTCAGCGACCGCGTGGCGCGGCGGCTCGATGAGGGAACGCTCCGCTGTGAACTCGTGCATGGCCGGCGCGGCGTGCTGGCGCGCGAGAGCGTGGTGCAACAAAGCCCACTGTTCGTCGCGGCGGAAGTGCGCGAGATCGAGCAGCGCGGCGGGGAGTTGAACACGTTGCTGTCCCTCGCGACGGCGATTGAAGCTGACTGGCTCAAGGAACTTTTTCCCGAGGACATCAAATCGGAAGTTCATGTGCATTTCGACGCGCAGGCGAAGCGCGTGCTCGCCGCGGAGTTGTTGCGCTTTCGCGACCTTGCGCTGGCGGCCAAACGCGTTGACCCGCCACCGGCGGACGCGGCGGCGCGGTTGCTCGCGGCGGAAATCAACGCGGGTCGCCTGCCGCTGCCGAATTGGGATCATTCCGTCGAGCAATGGTTGTTGCGGCTGCGCTTGCTTTGCCAGCATTGCCCGGATTTGCAACTGCCTGCCATTACGGACGCGGACAAACAACATCTCATCGAACAACTCTGCCACGGCGCGGTGAGTTACAAGGACATCAAGGAACGTGAAGTGAAGCTGGTGGTGATGTCGTGGCTCTCAGCGGCTCAGCGCGAGTTGCTGGACAAGCACGCGCCCGAGCGGCTCACGCTCACGAACGGCCGCACGCCGAAAGTTTCCTACGAAGCCGGCAACCCGCCGCACATCGCGCTACGCATCCAGGAACTTTACGACGTGACGCAGTCGCCGAAGATCGCGCTGGGCCGCGTGCCGGTGGTGGTTCACATTCTGACGCCGGGCATGAAGCCGATCCAGGTCACGTCGGACCTGGCGAGTTTCTGGCGCGAACATTACCCGCGCATCAAATCGGAATTGCAGCGGAAATATCCGAAGCACGAGTGGCGGTGAAACCAGCCGCCGGGCAAGCGAAACTATTTATGAACGACAAACCGTTTTTCATCTCTTGGTGCATTGCCGGCGTAACGGCGAGCCTGTTAAATTCCAGTTCGATCATCGTCGCCGCGGAAGCGACGCCCGCCGGAAAGCAAGACGAGCCGAAGAACACGAAGTTGGTTGAGAAAGTTGAAGCGCTTCCCTCGCCGCTCGGCCAGCGCTGGGAACTCCGGGATCCCACGCGGCACCGTGACTTTCCCGTTCTCGCCCTTGATGCCACCGGCACGGCCTGGGTCGCTTTCATCGAGCACAATGGCAAATCCGACATCGTCAAGCTGGCGCGCAAGACCGGCGGCACCTTGGCGGGCGTTACGGATTTGTCCGAGCCGGGCGTGATGCATCAACCGGCGATCGCCTGCGGCGCCGATGGCGCCGTGTGGTGCTTTTGGGGCCAACTCGATGCGCGCAATATCGTGACGCTGCGGGCGCGGCGGTTTGCCGGCGGCAAACTGGAACCGCAGCTCACGCTCGCCGCGTCGCCGGGCAGCGACACGTTTGCGGACGCCGGCACTGACCGTGCCGGCCGCGTCTGGGTGGTGTGGCAATCTTTACGGCGCGGGCAGGGTGATGTTTTCGCGCGCTGGCTCGATCCCCAGTCGAAGAAGTGGTCGCCGGAGATCGCCGTCAGCAAACCGCAAGGCGGCAACTGGGAGCCGCGCCTCGCGTTCGACGGTCGCGACGGGGCGTGGGTGGCGTTCGATTCCTCGCGCGGCGGTGAGTTCAATCTTTTTCTCGCGCACGTGGACTTGAACGGCGCCGCGAAGGAGCAACAACTCACGAGTTCGCCCGAGTACGAGGCCCGCGCCAGCATCGCCGCGACGAAGGATGGCAAGCGATTGTGGATTTCCGCCGAGCGCGGCCGTCGGCAATGGGGCCGGCAGTTGCGCGGCCATGTCGGCGATACCGGGCTTAACGGTGAAAAGCGGATTCTGCTCGGCGAATACGAAATCGCTTCTGGCAAGTTCAACGAGATCGCCGTGCCGGCCGAAGGCAAACCCGCGCCGCGCGCGGCGCTGGAGGTCAACCTCCCGGTGCTGGGCACCGACGCCGCCGGCAATCCGTGGTTGGCGTACCGCTACTATTCGCAGAATCGCTGGCTGATGGCCGTGATGAAATACAACGCGATGGAGAAGTCGTGGGCGCAGCCGATGGAAGTGCCGGACAGTTCGTTCGGCCAGGATCGTCACTGCACGCTCGCGCGGGACGGCGCGCGGATGATGCTCTGTTGGGCGAGCGACCGACGGGAGAGCAAGCTGGCGCTCGTGGCCGGCGTTTACCTGGCGGAGTTGGCGCCGAAGTTTACGCCTTACCGCGAGCCGACTCTAAAAATATCGACGTCGCCCGAACCGAAACCGTATTTGAATCCCGTCACGCCGGATCGGCCGCGCGATGAGCATCACATCTGGAACGTCGGCGGCCAGAAATACACCCTGGTCTTCGGCGATCTGCACCGGCACACGGACTTTTCCAACTGCCGTTGCGGTCAGGACGGCTGTGTGCTCGAACATTTTCGTTACGCCTACGACATGGCGGAACTGGATTTCATGGGCACGTCGGACCACTCGGACGTTGGGAAAAAATACGATCCCTACGAGTGGTGGCAGACGCAGCGGTCGGTGGATATTTTTTACACCCCGGGAAAATTCAATTCGCTCTACGCCTATGAGCGCGAGCAGCGATATCCGTGGGGCCACCGCAATGTGGTTTTTTCGCAACGCGGCGGGCCGGTGGTTTACATCAAACGCAACCTGTACAAGGCCTCGCCGTGGAACGCGCTTTACCCCGTGACTTCCGGCGGGGAAGAAATCACGCCGATGGAATTGTGGGCGGTGCTTCACAAATACGGGCAGCCGGTGGCGCTCATCAGCCACACCGGCGCGACGGGCATGGGGACCGATTGGGACAAATACGAGCAGATTGATCGCGCGTTCGAGAACACGGTGGAAATTTTCCAAGGCGCGCGCGTGAGCTACGAAGGACTCGGCACGCCGCAACCGACCGCCGGTTTGCGCGTGGGCCAGAAGTACACGCCGGACACAGCCTCGAAAGCGGTGATCCCGGAACCGCCGGCGGCGATCGCGGATTTCGGCCCGGAGCGAAACAACGGCGTGTATCAACACGCCCTCGCCCGCGGCCACAAACTCGGTGTGTTCGCCAGCTCCGATCACATCTCCCAGCACACGTCGTTCGGCGGGGTTTATGTGAAGGCCGTCACGCGCGAAGGAATCATCGAGGGTTTCCGGGCGCGTCGCAGCATCGGCGCGACGGACAAGATTTTTGTCGAGTTCAGTTGCGATGGCAAAAGCATGGGGTCGGTGCTCGAAACTTTCGGGAAGCCCAAGCTGAAGTTCTTCATCAACGGCACGGCGCCGCTCAAGCGGGTCACGTTAGTGCGCAACGAAACGGACCACCAGACTTGGGAACCGGGGCGGAAGGAAATTGCTGACGGGTTCACCGACGCCGCTCCTTTGCCCGGTGAAAACCGCTATTACCTCCGCGTCGAACAAACCGATGGCAACATGGCGTGGTCTTCGCCCGTGTGGGTCACGGTCAAAGCTCCGGCTCAACGTTGATTGCCCGGCGCCCTGTGTGGCTGGGTGCGATTAAAGGCGGGTGCGGGTGAGCGGGTGGTGGCGGTATTTTTGGACTGCGGTGGCAAGTTGGACGCGACACCGCTTTCGAGCGAACGGGGCGGGTTGCTCGTTTCCATTGCCGTCGCCGGTGCCAAAGCGGTGTCGCGTCCGACTTGCCACCGCAGTCCATAATGCCCTCACCCGTGAATGGCGCTTAGTTAAGGGCATGTGTCGTTGATTTTTTCTGGGTGGCTTCGGCAATGATTTCCTGCCGGGGGC
>SIBJ01000107.1 GCA_009695195.1 Pedosphaera sp. | reverse complement strand
AACCGCGCATGAGGAAACGGAGGCCGAAAAACTTTCCCTTGTTGATGCGCCCCCGGCAGGAAATCATTGCCGAAGCCACCCAGAAAAAATCAACGACACATGCCCTTAACTAAGCGCCATTCCCCTCACCCGTTTTTAATCACACCCCGACAAATGAAGTTGACCCGCGCGCCGGGGCCAAGCTCAAACGCAAAGACACAGCGCGGCCAAGCCGCAGCGAAAGGGACGGCCCGAAGCAACCGCAGAGACGCGATCGGCGCAGAGTTTTTGTTTAGCGGCTTTTCTCTGCGTGCGTCGCGTCTCTGCGGTTGAGTGTCTGTTCCTAAAATTTTTACAGAACGGCACGATGTTGGGAGATCGCAGTAAAACTCCACGCGTCCGAACGGGTCCGACGACCGGGGTGTTCCGGGACACTGTTTTTCGATCACCCTCGTTCCATTTCCCCGGTCGCCGCACGGAGGAATAGGGTCTGTCCGACCGCCAGTTGCCCGATGCGGGTGACTGCGCCGTAGATTCCCGCGGTGTTCTCGTGCGCGCGCACGACCGCCTTCTGCATTTCGGGTGACGAGCAGGCCGAGTCGGGATCCAGGTTCACCATCGAGCAGCGAACATCGCGCAGCGTGACGGTGATGGCCGGGGCGTCGTCTCCCCCGCCGAAGGAAAGCACGCCGCCCAACCACTCGTCCTCCGAGAAGGGCACCGGTCGCAGCAAACGAACGACGACATTCGGGCGGAATCGTCGCACGTCCGCGCTGTGCCCGGCGAGGCGTCCGATCTCGCGCACCGTTTCGGAGGCGATCACGGAGATGCTCGCATCATCGAAGATGCCGTGCCTCAATTGCATCATCTCCACGGGAGCCCCGAGCCGACGTCCGACCTCCGCGGCCAGGTCCTCGCCGAAGACCGGCAGCTCCTGGCCCTCCGGCGTGCGCACATGCGACGGCAAGTCTCCCGGCGCATCGGCTTCACGGCGGTGCGGAGCGAACCGGAGCAGGTCGGGAAGTTTGCTGGCGCTCAGCCACGGGAACCCGCTGCGGTCCTCCAGCCGCCGGAAGGCCAGGCGCCGGTCGCCCGCGAGGCCGTGCCAGCCCAACTGGGCGACCTCGAGCCGTTCGCCGCCCATGGACTTCACGGGATACCGGAAGATCGCCTCCACTTTTCCGATTTCCATGCTCATGCGCGATTTGATTCCGCCGTCCGCTGCCGCGCCGGGTTAGCCTGCGTCTTCATTTCTGAGTCTCCCTCGTTCCCGCCGCTGTGGCAAATGTGACCGTAACACCGTCAATGTTGGTAGCGGCTGGCACGCGCTGGGCATCGAATGGATAACCGACAAACAACTGCGTGGACGACTGCCACGTAACTGTCACGTGCGACACCATATCGCCAAGTCCGAACGCCATGACGTTGCCGGGGTGATGCAACCGCGTGCCCGTCCGCCGCAAATCAGCAAACCATACAGGCCGGTAGTGTCGTGGCAGGTGTAACCATAAACTGTCACGACGCGCTGAGTGTCAGGAGCGAACCAATCGCCTGCTGGCGAACCCTCTCGCGGAAGAAACTTAAGCGCTTGCCAAGTTCGGGCGGTGCTGGTGAATGGAGCGCGAACCGGAAGGGAAGCTGTAGGCCGGCCTGCCACTGGTGTTCGTTTGAACCCGTTCATGGAGCTTGGTCCCGCACGCGTCGACCCTATCATTGGTGGCGTCCGCGGCCGCAAGGCGACGGTAACGACCCCGTTTACGAGATTGATTATTTGCGATTGACCGTGCGGCCCGCCTCCGGTTCCACAACTTGATCTGCCGCTTTGGCCGCATGGGGTTTTGTGCGACACCCATGTCCGGCCTTTTTGTGTTGTCTGCATCACCGCGTGCGGAAAACAACCCTTGCAAAAATCCCAATAAAAACAGGCTTCCTCGCTCATCCTTGTTTCTTACGAGGCATCGTCATAGTGACAAACCAAACACTGTCCAAAGCAAAACCACAACTGAAAATATCGTCCCCCACTTGACGAGAAGACTCTGGCCACGCAATCGGAGAATCACCAAACCTGCAACAATACCGAGCAAGGCGACGAGCGATGAAAATCCTGCGATGGCGTCAAGATGATGCTGGATGAATCGGTCGAGCGAATAAAACGAATGAAGGAACGCTCCGGAACGCTGTGCCTGATAACCGACCGAAGCAATCAGTCCGATGAAACCAAACAGCACTGGGAGAAATACCAGCGGGCCTCTAACAGCGTTGGTCTGGTCAGTGCGCTGCAGCGCATGGTTAGCAAACCAACCGCTTCCAAAGCGGAGCAATGACGTAAAAAGCTGAAATTCGACACCGCATTGCTTATCAGACACTTGCGCGTCCAGCTCTTCAGGAGGCCACGGTGTCGTCATATCCAAACTCTCCAGAACATGATGATGAATGAAACCAGCGCGGCCACGGCGATGCAAGCTGCGGCCCATCTGGTCCAGTGCGGAACTCGGCGAAGATAAAGAACCGCAGCAACGGCGTGGAAGCAGAGAACCCAAAGCAGACTCCAAAACCACGTTCGCGGATTCGGAACAACGTCCTGTGCGGCGTAGGCAACGAAGATGCCTGAACAGAAGATGAACCCGAACCAGAGTGCGCGCCCGAACTCCAAGAACATCGGCTTGAATGGTGCGAATAGGTTCATGGCGCTCGAAGTGGCCTAACATTATGATTGAGCGACAGAATTGTCGTATATCACTTTCATCGGTGGCGACGGTAAAACTTGGTTCCGAGCTTGTCCAGCGGGGAGATTGTGAAATCTTCCGGCGTATTATTGAACCGGGAAAAACGACTCCGGGGCGGTGGTTCTCCTCTCATTAGCACCCGGCTTCAGCCGGGTGTTGCGCGGCGGGCGGGAATGAAACGGTTTCAACCGTTTCACGGTCGCACGCGTTTGCGCCGTGCCCCAGCCTGGCCGTTGTAACGGCTGCGGTGTTGCGGTTGACTCCCCACCGGGCTGAAGCCTGGTGCTATTGAGAGCTGTCGGTTCGATGGGTGCGCATGCACGGCCGCGGATTTGAAAATAGCCCAGCGCTTTAGCGCTGGGTAAAACGGTCCCACAAATCAATCAAGTCCCGCAGGGACGGCAGAACGGTTCTTTCGTCCCTGACGGGACTGGGTGCGCACACGCAAGTTCACCCAGCAAATTCTTCGCTGGGCCATTTTCAAACGTGAGTTGTGCGCCGCCACGCCGCCACGCTGTGACTTCCGCACTCCGCACTCGTCAACTCAAATGCTCCAGCCGTCGCGGTTGTGGCGCTTCACGAATTGCGCGGCTTCCGGCGCGTTGGTGGCGCGCATGTTCGGGCCGTCCCAATCCAATCGCTTCCCGGTGCGCAAGGCCACGCAGCCGAGCAAAATGATTTCCGTCAGATACGCGGCGATGGAGAAGTCGGAGTAGCCCGCCGGGCCGCCTTTGCACGCGGCGATCCATTCGAGGTGATGGCGTTCGTCGCCTCCGCCCTGGTGCGCGTTGCGCGGGATGCTTTGCGGAATGACTTTCACGGCGTCGTGGTTCTTGGCTTCGGTGAGTTCTTTTTCACCTTTCATCTGGAGGTAGAAGCGGGAGCCGTAATCGTCGGGGGAGAAAATTTTTCCCTTGTCGCCGATGAGGACGCAGCCGCTGCCGGGGACGGAGCCGGTCATGGCTTCGATCTCGGCGGTGACTTGCTTCGAGGGCTTGTTGTTGCCGTCGTGCACGAGGGGATTGTCGGGCCGCGGATTGCCGCCGTCATACCACCAGAAGCTGACGGGCGCGAGGCCTTCGCGGGCGGGGAATTGAAAACGGATCTTGGACTTGAGCGGATAGGTTTCGTGATTGATGCCGGAGGAGGAGGCCTCGACTTCGGTGGGGTAGCCGAGTTTGAGGGCGCGGAAGGGCATGTTGGCGGTGTGGCACGCCATGTCGCCGAGGGCGCCGGTGCCGAAGTCCTGCCAGCCGCGCCATTTGAAGTTGTGATAGGTGTCTTTTTTGTAGGGGCGAAATTTCGCGGGGCCGAGCCACTTGTCCCAATCGAGGGTTTCCGGGACGGGATCGCTGCCGGCGGGACGGTCCATGCCTTGCGGCCAGATGGGGCGGTTGCTCCAGACGTGGACTTCGTTGACCTGGCCGATGAGGCCGGCGCGAACGACTTCGACAGCGCGGCGGAGGCCGTCTTCGGCGCTGCCTTGATTGCCCATCTGGGTGGCGACGCCGTGGTCCTTCGCGAGTTTGCGGAGGAGGCGGGCTTCATAGACGGTCTGGACGAGGGGCTTCTGGCAATAGACGTGTTTGCCGAGGCGCATGGCCGCGGCGGCGACCATCGCGTGCATGTGGTCGGGCGTGGCGACGATGACGGCGTCGAGGGTTTTTTCCTTCTCCAACATCACGCGCCAGTCGGAGTAGGTGTTGGCCTTCGGATATTTTTCCTTTCGGGAGGCGAGGGTCTTGGCGTCCACGTCGCAGAGGGCCATGATGTTCTCGCCGGCGCAATGGTCGGTGTCGCTGGAGCCTTTGCCGCTGGCGCCGACGACGCCGATGTTGAGCTTGTCGTTGGCGGCGATGCGGCGCGGGCCGGTGGTGACGCAACCGGTGAGGGCGGCGGCACCGGCGGCGGCGGCGGTGTAAATAAATTGACGGCGGGTGAAGCCGGACGGGAGGGCGAAGGATTTTTTATTCGAAGTCATGCGGTTTCCTACGCGGCGGGACGGATTTGCACAAGGATTTTTTTGGGAATCAGTTTACGCCGCGCCGAAGTCCGCGTTCGGCACTTCGGCGACGGAGGGCGGGACGCTGAAGAATTCCTGCGGCGCGAAGCTGAACATTCCCGCGACGAGATTGCTCGGGAAGGACTCGCACTTGTTGCAGTAGTCGCGGACGTTGCCGTTGTAAAAGCGGCGCGCGGCCTGGATGCGGTTCTCGGTGTTGATGAGTTCAGTCTGCAACTGGCGGAAGTTCTGATCGGCTTTGAGCTGCGGATAGTTCTCGACGACCACGAACATCTGCTTGAGGGCGTTGACGAGTTCGCCATCGTCGCGCGCCTGGTCGGGCACGGGGCCGTGGTTGGCGGCGCAACGGTTGCGGAGTTCGACGACGCGTTCGAGCACGGCACGTTCGTGCGCGGCGTAACCCTTCACCGCGGCGACGAGATTCGGGATGAGGTCGTAGCGGCGCTTGAGCTCGGTGTCCACGTTGCTCCAGGACTCGGCGATGTAATTGCGCAGGCTGACGAGCGAGTTGTATTGCACGATGAACCACACGAGCGGCAGCAGCACGACGACGGCGAGGAGAATGAGGATTGGCATGGTCAGACTTTCGTAAACAGATATTCCGGCAAACGTGCGCGGATTTCCAGCAGGCGTTGCAGATTCATTTCGATCTCCGCCGCCGACAACGTCGAATCGAACGCCAGCGCCAATGAGTCGCGCTCGACTTCGATGCTGAGGTCCGGGTTGCCGAGGAAGAATTCCATCATCTGCGCGTTGCAAACGTCGTAGGCGAACTTCTTGTCCTTCGAGCGGACGCAAAACTTCCGCGAGAACTCGGCGGACTCGAAATCAATGTCGTCGTAGCCGAACGCCTGCGCGATCTTCGAGAGGAAACCTTCCTTCGTGATGCGCAGCTCGGGAAATCGCTGCGGCAACTTCAGGATGAAGAACGAGAAGTAGTGGTGATTGGTCTGCTGGTTGCCTTTCGAGTCGGTCGAATGGGTTTCGTAATGGAAATCGAACACGAGGACTTCATTGTTCTGATATTGGCCGGCGAGAACGTTGAACGCGTAGCGGTTGCTGCCTTGCGCGAGGGCGTCGAGGAACTCGAAGCGGCCGGCGATGGCTTCGTTGTCCGCCTCGCTGAAGCGGAGGTTGAGCCGCGCGGCGAGGGTGGACAATTCCTCGCGCCGCTTCTTGGCCGCGAGCGCGCTCCAAATTATCCCCGCGATGATCAGCGCGGCGAACAGGATGACAATGGGGATCATGGGAAAAGATATTTCGGGAACAATGACCGCACTTGCAGCAGGCGGGTGAGATTGAACACGAACTCCGTGCTGTTCAGTTGCCGCTCAAACGCCAGCGCCAGCACGCGGCCTTCGATCTCGATGCTCAAGTCGCGGTTGCCCAGCAGGAATTCCATCATCTTCGGATGGCAGATGTCGTAAGCAAACTTTTTGTCGCGCGCCCGGACGTGGAACGCGCGCGAAAACTCGGCCGACTCAAACTTGATATCTTCAAATCCGAACATGCCCGCCAATTTTGCGAAGATGCCTTCCGGGGCGATTTTCACTTCGGGAAAGGGCAGGGGCAGGAACAGCATGAAAAACGAAATGTCATTTTGCCGCTGGCTGTTACCGGAGCCGGTTACGAAATGGTAATCAAAGAGCAGCACTCGATGTTGATTGTAGTTTCCGCTGATCAAGTTCCTGGCATGGCGATTCGATCCTTCCGCCAGTTTGTCAAGAAAGCGAAATTGCTTTGGCAATTGGTCGTCGCGCCGTGGATCGAAGCGCAAACCGAGTCGCCGGGCGAGTGACGCCATTTCCCCCTGCCGTTTCCGGGCGGTGGCGACGGTCGTGCGCACCGCAACAAAGATTGCCAGCGCGACCAGCAGCACGAGGACTAAAATGGTCAGAACTTCGGGCATCGTATGCCGGGTTCATGGCCGGCGACGCGGCTACTTTGCGCAGGGAGACGATTACAATTCCAGCCCCTTGTTTCCAGTCAACCGTCGCTCGCACCGCGAAATTTCGACTGGCTGATTGCCGTGGCTGTTCTACTCTCCCGCCGCTGTCGCATGAAAGTCACCCTTAACTGGCTCAAACAATACGTTGATTTCAACTGGTCGCCCGAAGAAGCGACCGAGCGGCTCACCATGCTCGGCCTCGAAGTCGAGGGCGTGCAGAAGATTTCCGGCGCGTTCGATGGCATCGTCGTGGCGCAGGTCATAGCGCGCGACAAGCATCCAAACGCCGACAAACTCTCGCTCTGCCGCGTCAACGATGGTCAGGGCGAACGCCAGATCGTTTGCGGCGCGGACAACTTCAAGGCTGGCGACAAAGTGCCGCTCATTCTGCCCGGCGCGTCGCTGCCGCTGAAACCCGGCGAGAAAGAACCGTTCACCATCAAGGTCGGAAAAATTCGCGGCGTGGAATCGCACGGCATGATGTGTTCGCCTTCGGAACTTGGCCTCCCGGATCAAGTGGACGGGCTGCTCATCCTGCGCGAAGATGCGAAGGTCGGCCAGCCGTTCGCCGAATATCTCGGTCGCAGCGGCGGCGATGTGGTGTTCGATTTGGAAGTCACGCCGAACCGGCCGGACTTGAACAGCGTGATCGGCATTGCGCGGGAGATTGCGGCGGTCACCGGAAACAAACTCAAGTTGCCAGTATTCAGTGTTCAGTGTTCAGAAGTCAGAACGGAAGAACTGGTGGTCGTGAAGCTCGAAGACGCCGAACTTTGTCCGCGTTACACCGCGCGCGTCATCCGGGGCGTGAAGATTGGCTCCAGCCCCGACTGGTTGCGCTCGACGTTGGAGAAAGTCGGCATCCGCAGCATCAGCAACGTCGTGGACGTGACGAACTACGTGATGCTCGAAGTCGGCCAACCGTTGCACGCGTTTGATTATCATCTCATCGCCAAAGGCGCGGGCGGCAAGCCGACCATTGTCATCCGCCGCGCGAGTGCCGGAGAGAAATTCAAGACGCTCGACAATCAGGAGCGCACGTTGACGAACGAAATGTTGTTGATCGCCGATGAGCAAAAGGGCATCGCGCTCGCCGGTGTGATGGGCGGCGCGAACACCGAGATCAACGAGCGCACCGTGGACGTGCTGATCGAGAGCGCGTATTTCTCGCCGGTGAACATCCGCCGCACGAGCAAACAACTCGGCTTGCGAAGTGAATCCAGCTACCGCTTCGAGCGCGGCGCGGACGCGGACATCTGCGATTTGGCGAGCCGGCGCGCGGCGCAATTGATTTTGGAAACCGCCGGTGGCCAGTTGGCCGAAGGCGTCGTGGATGCTTACCCGAAGCCCGCCGAGCCAAAGCAGATCACGCTGCGCCATCGCAAGGTGAATGAACTGCTTGGCATCACACTCAAGCCGGAAGAGATGGAGTTTTATCTCGGCCAGCTTGGTTTGAAGGCGGCGAATCGCAAAGCGCGTCCGGTTGGCGACGATGGTCCGGTCGAGCCAACCACATTTCAGATTCCGACGTGGCGCGTGGATTTGAAACGCGAGGTGGACTTGATCGAAGAAATAGAACGGCTGCACGGCCTCGGCAAAGTTCCGGCCACGCCGCCGCGCGGGGCGATTGGGACGAATGCCTTTGACGCGGTCCACGATCAAATCGCCGAAGCGCGTCGGATTCTTGCCGGACTTGGATTGAACGAAGCGCAGGGGCAAACATTGATTTCAAATGCCGAATGTCGAATGCCGAATGTCGAATTGGTGGCGCTCGCCAATCCGCTCAGTTCGGACATGGATGTGTTGCGGCCGTCGTTGCTGCCGGGATTGATTCATTCGCTGCGGCACAACGTCACGCGCAAGAATTACGACGTGGCACTGTTTGAAATTGGGCGGGTGTTCAGGAGCGCGGACAGCCGTGTCCGCGAGAATCAAAAGGCGACGGAACCCGCGGACAAGGCCGTCCGCGCTCCGGTGGAAGAACGCCGCGTGGCCATCGCGCTTACGGGCCAACGAGCGCAGAGTTTTTGGAGCGGCGGCGAACGTGACGCGAAGTTCGACGTGTCCGACATGAAAGGTTTCGTCGAGGAACTGCTGGAGCAGTTCGGTGTGCGCGGTGTCACATTCACGCGCCGGGCTGAAAACACGCCGATGTTTTTGGAATCCGCCACGGTTGCGCTCGGCGGCAAGTTGCCGCTCGGCGAACTCGGCCAGCTTTCGCCCGCGCTTGCGAAGAAATACGATCTGCGCGACGCCGTGTTGCTCGCGGAGTTGAACCTCGACCAATTGCTCGCGCGCCGAAACGCGGCGAGGGCGTTCAAACCGTTGCCGCAATTCCCCTCCATCCGCCGCGACGTGGCGATGCTCGTGCCCGAAGCCGTGACGCACGACGCCGTGTTGCAAACCGTCCGGCAGACCAAGCCGGCGAACCTGGCCGCGGTGGAATTGTTCGACGTGTTCCGCGGCAAGCACGTGCCGGAAGGGCAGAAGAGTCTCGCCTACGCCTTCACGTATCGCTCGCCGGAAAAAACTTTGACCGACAACGAAGTGAACGCCGCGCACGACCAGGTCGTCGAACAATTCCGGCAAAAGCTCGGCGCGGTGATTCGTTAATCCCGGAGCGCGGCGTTCACGCCGCTTCAACTCAACAACGGTCTGGCGCGGAGGATTTGAATCGCAGGCGTCATGCCTTTCGTGGCTTGAAGCGGCGTGAGCGCCGCGCCCCGAACGATTCTCAATCGCACCCTTCGCGCGCTCACTTCAGCCCGGCCAGGTACTCCACCAGATCGCGGATCTCCCGCCGCGTCAAAATCTCGCGCATATTTTCCGGCATGCTGGACATGGTTTTATTGCGCGTCTTGATGTCGGATTTCTTGACCGTCACCAATCCGTCTTCGAGCGAATACAAATCCAGTTCCGTGTCCGTGTCGCGCTTCACGATGCCGGCGGCGACGAGGCCGTTGTTCAAAACCACCTGCGCGCTCTCGAAGCCGGTCGCGATCTTCGCGTTCGGAAACGTGATGGATTCGAGGATGAATTCGCGGTTGCCGCGGAAGCCGACGTGCGTGAGGTCGGGCGCGGCGTCGCCGCCTTCGCCGGAAATCTTGTGACAACGCAGACAGGTCGCCTGCGGATGTTCGCGAAAGATTTTTTTTCCGCGCTCGGCGTCGCCGCCGGTCAGACACTCGACGAATTGTCCCGCGCCCTGCCGGCCCGTGCGCCGCGCGAAGAACTGCCCGAGCTTGTCCTTCACCGCCGGCTTGCCGCGTTTCGCCGCGGCTTCGATCAAATCCAGTTGCACGTCGCCGGCGATTTGTCCCATGAGCAAACTGTCCAGCCGCAGGCCGAGCAGATCATCGGCGGCGGAATGTTTCATCTCCGCCAGCAGCGCGTAGGCGCCCTGTCGTTCGTGCAGCGTGCCGGCGTCCAGCAATTTCACGAACACCGCCACGAGTTTGTCGCCGCGCATGGACTTCGTGGCGAACTTGAGTGCCGCCACGCGCAACTCGTCGAAGCGCGAACCGCTCGCCAGGTTGATGGCCTCGTTGAGTTTCGGCGAATCAATCCCGCCGAGAAATTCCAGCGCGGCCACGCGGGCTTTGACCGGCGTCGCTTCATTCTTGAACAACGCGAAAGCCGGTTCGCCAAATGATTTCAGCCCGCGCTTGCTGCCGAGCGCGAGCAATTCGGTTTTGATTTTCGCGGAACTGTTCCCCGCCATCGCGCGGACCAGGACCGCTTCGAAGGTGGAAAAATCCGGCTCCGGCCGCGCGGTGATCTGGCGCCACAGGCCGCTGACGCGGTCTTTGCCGTCCGGTTTCGCCCAGTCGTCGAACGCGGCGATCGCCTCCGAGCGGACGCTCTGGGGCAATTTTTCGTTCCCCAAGATGCTGGCGATTCGGATTTGCGAAGTGAGCGTGCCGAGGCGGCGGTTCGCGTTTACGACGCGGCGCAGGATGGCGTCGCGCGGGCTGGGTTGCTCCGGCGTTCCCGCCGACATCTCCGCGAAGCCCGCCGGCTGGTCTGCGACCGACGCGAGCGCGGGCATCGCCGGTTCCACCGGCAAATCGTTGATGGCCCGCGCGGCCTCGGCGACGACGCGCGGGTCGCTGTCCGTGAGAAAGTCTTGAAGCCTTGCCGAAGCTGACCGGCGCAACGCCACCACCGCGGCGAGCCGGACGTTCACCGATTCATCCTTCGCAAGCGCCGCGAGTTCGAGTTCGTTCGCGCACGCGACCAGCGCCATCACGCCCGCGTGACGCAGCCAGGGATCGCCGCCGCTCTCGCGCAACATCCCGAGCACGGGCGCCGCGCTCCGGCGATTTCCCAATTTGCCGAGCGACTGCGCGGCGAAGTAGCGAACGCGCGGCTCGGCGTCCGCGAGCAGTTTGACGAGTTGTTTTTCCAAGCGGTCATCCTTCGCGTCGCCGAGAATTTTCGCGGTCTGCGCGCGCACTTCCGGCTGCGGATCAGCCAGAAGGTTTTTGAGATCGAGCCGTTTGCCGGCGCGTTCGAGCTGGCCGAGACCCCAGATCGCGTGCAGCCGGGCGAACAGTGTCGGGCCGGTAGCGGCGACTTCGGCGAGTTCGTTCGTGGCGCTGCGCGCGACGAGCTCGAACTGCGCCTCCTGCCGCACGCGGCGGTCTTGATGCGCGAGAATCTTCGCGAGGTCTCCGGTCGAGAGCCGGCGGAATCCGTCGGCGAAAAGTTTTTTCAATCCGGTGGCGGCGGGCGAGTCGCGCTGCTCCGGTTGAAAAAGGCGATAGAGCCGGCCCTTGCCGGTGCCGTCCCAGCCGTTGATCCAGTCGCTCGCATAGATGCAGCCGTCGTAACCGAAATCAATGTCCGTCGGCAGGAAGTTCCACCAGAAGCGGTCGTTCTGTTCGAGTTCAAATCCCGCGCCCTTCGCGCGGACCTTGAACGCGTAGATGCCGCTGTTCGGATTGCCGCTGAAGTTCGCAAGGAAAAATCGTCCGCGCCATTCCGGCGGCAAACCCACGCCCGGATCGAACGCCAGTCCGCTCGGGCCGTTGCCGACTTTTGATGAGACGGGCGGCAGCGCATACGCCGCGCGGCCGGGAAAATCTTCGTAGCAAATCCGTTCGCCCAGCCACGAGCCGCGCGCCAGCGGGTGCTCGAGAAATTGCCAGCCGATGCGCCAGCCGCTGTCGCCGCCCTCCGCGACGTACACCACGCGCGCGGGATCGCCGGCGTCGGAATTGTTGTCCACCGTCCAGAGATTTCCGTGGTCGTCGAAGGCCAGTTCCTGTGGATTGCGCAGGCCGGTGTAAAAGATTTCGAGGTTTGAACCGTCGAGTTCGCAGCGATACACCGCGCCGCACTCGGAATTGTCCAAAACTTTTCTGTTCGGCAACGTGATGTGCGCGCCGCGGTCGCCGATGGAATAATAAAGCCGCCCGTCCGGCCCGAGGATCAATCCGTGGAGATCGTGGCCGGTGAAACCATAGCGCACGCCGTAGCCGGAGCTGAGAATTTTCCGCGTGTCGGCGACCTGGTCGGCGTTCGTGTCGCGGAGCAGCCAGAGATTTGGGATGTCCGCGAAGTAAACATTCCCGTGGCGCGCGAGCACGCCCGACGCGATGCCGTCGGCGAGCTGGTTGAATCCGGTAGCGAAGATTTTCGATTGATCGCAACGTCCGTCGCCATCGCTGTCCCACACCAATGACACGCGATCAGAATGGTTCGTCCACCACGATTCGTGATTCGGCTCAAGGTAACGCGTGTAACCGATACGTTCGGCGACGGATTTGGAGGCAAGCTCGGTGTCGAGCCACGACTTGCGACCGCGGATGTCCGGCACGCCGTGGTGGAGGCGGAAAGTTTCCACGACGTAGAACCGGCCCTGTTCGTCAATGCTGAACGCGACGGGATTCGCGAGCAGCGGATCGGCGGCGGCGGTTTCGCACTTGAAACCTTTGGGGAGTTCAAAACTTTTGATGGCGGCGTTGGCGGCGTTGAACCCGCCGGGGGAATCGTCCGGCGCCGTGGATGAAATTTCCTCCACCGCACGCAGTTCAACCGCGCCACCCGCGGCCACCAACAAAAATGAAATCGCCAATCGAAAGCTGAACATGAGCACGGAGATTATCGGCTGCCGGGCGGAGCGCAAGGCGGCGGTGAAACGGTGGGCGGTGCGTTTTGATTGTAGGCGACGACGTAAGGAGTCGAGCGGCTCAACGGCTCGCCGTT
>SIBJ01000106.1 GCA_009695195.1 Pedosphaera sp. | reverse complement strand
TGAAAATCCAGCGAGGAATGGAGTCGTTTGTTTCATGCGCCACTTTGAAACAACTCGCTCCAAGGATCCAGTTATATTCGCGTACAATTGCTGACGCGTTTTTCCTTATCTAAGCGCCATTCCCCTCACCCGTTTTTAATCACACCCCCCGCCCGTCATTTCCCCGCTGACTGCGGCGCGGCGTCGAGGCAGAAACCTTCTTTCGTGTTGCGCGCGAAAATTTTTCCGTTGCTCACCACCGGCATCGTCCAGCATTGACCGCCGTAAATCTGCGCGCGCGCCAGTTCTTGGTAGCCGTCGGACTTCGCCGCGACCAACACCAGCGGGCCGCGGCTGGACTGAACGAGCACGTTGCCGCCGATGAGCACCGTCGCGCCGCCGGCGCCGAACCCGGGCTGCGACCACATCTCCTTGCCCGTCGCGATCTCGATGCACTTCAACGGCGCCCCGGCTTCTTGGCCGCGACCGTAAAGGCCGTAAAGGTAGCCGTCCTTGCACACCGGTGTCGTCCAGTGATTCATCAGGCCGCCGTCCTTGCGCCAGAGTTCGGTGGCGGAAAACTCATCCCCTTTTTTCGCCACGCGAACGGCGCCGGCCCCCACGTCGTAAGCCGCCGAGCAATAGACGATGTCGCCGGACACGATCGGCGAAGAAGCCGTTGACGTTTGGAACCGGAACGGATGCCGCCAAAGCACCCGCCCCGCCGCCGGCGTGACCGCGACCAGACCTTTTTGCGTGAAGAAGATCACCTGCCGCGCGCCGTGGATGGTCGCCAGCGTCGGCGAGGCGTGCGTGGGCGTGTCGTCTTCGCCCTTCCAAACCAGTTTGCCGTCCGCTTTGTCGAAGGCCAGCAACGCCTGCCCTGCCCCGCCGCCGTTCACGAAAATCAATCTGCCTTCCAGAATCGGCGACGCGGCGCTGTTCCACTTGATGACGCGCCCGCCATATTCCTTCACGAGATCGTGCTGCCAGATTTGTTTGCCGTCCGTCGCATCGAGACAGGTCAACTCCTGATGCGCGCCGAGGATGTAAACGCGATTGCCATCCACCGTCGGCGTCGAGCGCGGACCGTCGCCACCTTGCCGGTCGAAAGTCGCTTTGCCCAGCGGCACGGCCCAAAGTTCCTTGCCAGTCTTGGCGTCCAGCGCGAGGGCAACTTCCCGGTCCACCTCCTCGACCTTGCGCTGGATGAAACAAAACGCGCGGTCACCGCTCACCGCGAACGAACCGAAGCTGGCCCCGAGCGGCGCTTTCCAAATCACGCGCGGCCCTTCCGTCGGCCACTTCGTCAGGATTTTCTCCGGCGAGGAGCCGTCGTGGTTCGGCCCGCGATACTGCGGCCACTCGGCGGCGAACAGAGTGGAGAGAAACCCGACCGATACGAAAACAGTCCCGCGGCAAATAGATGTGACCCAGCTGGTATCTACGAATCGCGGTTTCATATTCTTAAACTAAGGAATTAGAGCGAGGAAGCGAATCATTTTCTGATCTTCAGCGCGCGTCAGTGCGGCCCCTTCCCTCCCAAACAGAATCGGAATTTCTCATTACGTCTCGAACAGATTCCGGATCTATCCGTCGGAGTGCATCGTAGGCTCGGTGCCGCGTCCCAATATTTGCGCTTTGCAACCGACCTACGAGCGTTGGCACAGCCAAATTCGCGCGCGAACCGAGTTCACCCAGCGAAGCAAGGGCCGTGTCGCTGAGGACGTCTTCTTTATCCAACACACCAACAACGAGGGCTGAAACGACCTCCTCCGATGCGACTCCAATCTTGCCAAGTGCGGCGGCACATCTCTCACGAGTGTAGCCGGAGTTGCTTGAATTGGTAAGCAGGCGCGCCAATTCAGGCGCGACATCGCAAGCGACTGGCCCCAAGCCAGCAAGTAATCGCGCAGCTTCGCCGCTGACAAGCCAGTTCGTGTCGCACAGACCGGCAGCAAACACAGGAACCGCAACCAGACACGGGTTCACGTTTGTGGCCACATCCGAAATCCAGTGGCGACTGGATATTTTGATGATCGCATCAGACGCGAACCATCGGCGATCCCCCAAGTGCGAAACTGGTTTTGAAAAGCGTTTTTGGAGGCGAACGGAAAGAGCCTGCCACGCCCACGCGCGCATTTGAAAAGACCATTGCTCGCCTTGCTGCCACTGGGTCACAAGTGCAGGAACAACCTGTGGCTTCGACAAACCGATTTCACCGAGTGCCCAAGCGGAATTCCGGCTCAACCTCATGTCGTCGCTGCGCAGACCTTGGATCAGTATCGGCACACTCTTGCCACCTCCAGCCTGAATCGCATCCAAACAGTTCCGCTCCGAAAGGGTGCGTTCGTCAGATTTTTGGGTTGCGGTTCCAGTCGCCTTGGGCTTTGGCAATAAGCCGCTGGAAAAATTTCCAAATCCAGAAAATTTGCGCCGCCTCGGACCAAGTTCTATTGAGTAATTTGTCCCGATTCCCTGGTCGGTACTTCCTGGTCGTTTATCAAGAACACCAACCCAAGGATCTAGTTCTCCAAACACACCGCCACGACCATCGGCGTGCGCGGGGTTGGTGCGATTCGTGATGGCAACGCTCGACAATTTCGCGACCTCACGAACCCAATCCAAATGCGAAACCTCACGAACCCAAACGGTGAGTTTCTTGCCCTTGTAAATTGGTTCGGCAGCGAAATAAAGCCACACACCGATGACGACTGAAGCAGCGCACAAGGCGGTCGCGAGAATTATTTTTCGCTTCGGATTCATCGGCTTTGTGCATTTGAACCGGAGAACCGGCAGATCGTTCAATCAAACTTCGACCTCATTGCGAATCCAATCGCGTCATGACCTCCTGCGCCAGCACATCGTAAGCGGCGGCGCTGGCGCTGTATTTGTCGTAGTGCAGGATCGGTTTGCCGAAGCTGGGCGCTTCCGCGAGCTTCGTGCTGCGCGGAATCAACGTCTCGAACACCCGGTTACCCAGAAGTTTTCGCACTTCGCCCACGACTTCGTTCGACAACTTGGTGCGGCCGTCAAACATCGTCATCACCACGCCAAAAATTTCCAGCCGAGGGTTCGCGCCGGCGTCTCGGAGTTGTGTGAGCACGCGATTCATCATCGAGATGCCTTCGAGCGCGTAATACTCGCACTGCAACGGCACCAGCACGCCGTCCGCTGCGACGAACGCGTTCAACGTGAGAATCCCCAGCGACGGCGGGCAATCCACCAGGATCAAATCGAACTGCCCCGAGTCGCGCAACGGTTGCAACGCCGCCGTCACGCGGCCCAAATGATTTTCGGATCGCGCCAGTTCCACGTCCGCACCGCACAGATCCACTTCGCTGGGGATGAGCGAAAGCCGCTCAAACGCCGTCGCTTTGACCTTCTCCAGCAACGCGCCGTCGCCGAGCAACACGCGATAGGCGCTCGCGCCCTCGATCTTTTCCACGCCCACGCCGCTCGTCGCGTTCGCCTGCGGATCGAGGTCGAACAACAGCACGCGCCGGCCCGCCGCGGCGATGCACGCCGCCAAGTTCACCGCCGTGGTGGTTTTCCCGACGCCGCCTTTTTGATTGGCGACCGCGATGACTTTGGTTGGCACGCGGGACATTAAAGAGATTTCAACCGGGACTTCAAGCTTTGGGAAGATTCCTTTCAAAAAATACCCAAGTACCCAAAACCCAATCCCGATTGCGCGCGAAACTTGAAATCATATCCGCTTGGGTATTTGGGTACTTGCGTGCTTGGGTGTTTGGGTATTTCTCCCCGGACTATTTCTCCCCGAGCTTGCTTTAACGCGGCGCCCGTCTATTTTGCCTCAGGATTAAACGCTCAAAATGAAACTGATTCTTCACACCCACAACGTCACTTTGACCAAAGCCATCGAAGACCACGTGATGGCCAAACTCGAACGCGTGGAGCATCTCGACCAACGGATCATTGACGCACGGGTCACGCTCGAACACGACCACAAACGGCTGCCCAAAAATCAATTCTCCTGCTCGCTCCGCCTCAGCGTACGCGGGCCGGACCTGTTCGCCGAGGACCGCGAAGAGGACCTCTACGCCGCGATTGACATCGTCTCGAAAAAGATCGAACAGCAAATTCGCAAGCGGCACAACAAGTCCAAATCCCGCCATCACACCGAGGCCGCCAAGAACAAAGAGAAGCTGAAGGACCGCGGGGTTTAATGGGAGACACCTCGCTCCTGATCCTGCGCGGCCGGGCCGTGCTCCCCGTCGGCCGGCCGCCGATTGAAAACGCCGCAGTCGTCGTTCGCGGCGAAAGGATTGTCGCGGTTGGACGCTGGCGCAGCTTGAGCGCGCATTATTCCGGCGAAGTCTCCGATCTCGGCGATGTCGTCATCCTGCCCGGCCTCGTCAACGCCCATTGCCACCTCGATTACACGCACATGGCCGGACTGTTTCCGCCGCGAAAAAGTTTTTGCGACTGGATCAAACTCATCACCACCGAGAAAGCGCACTGGACTTTTTCGGATTACGCGGACTCCTGGATTGATGGCGCGAAGATGCTCCTGCGCACCGGCACCACCACCGTCGCCGACATCGAATCCGTCCCCGAACTGCTTCCCGATGTCTGGGACGCCACGCCGCTGCGCGTGCTTTCGCTGCTGGAAATGACCGGCGTCCGCAGCCGGCGCGATCCGCGAGCAATTCTCGGCGAAGCGGTTCAAACCCTCAACTCGTTGCCCGCGCATCGTTGCGCCGCCGGACTCTCGCCGCACGCGCCCTACTCCACACCGCCAAAGCTCCAGACCTTCGCCGCCGCGCTGGCTCGCCGTCGAAACCTGCGCGTCGCCACGCACGTCGCCGAGTCCGGCGCCGAGTTCGAGATGTTCACGCAAGGCCGCGGCGAAATGTTCGACTGGCTGCGCCGCAACCAGCGCGACATGCGCGATTGCGATGGCCGTTCGCCCGTGCAACATCTCGCCCGCTGCCGCGCACTCGGCCGCCATCTGCTCGCCATCCACGCGAACCACCTCGCGCCCGGCGACGCCGCCCGCCTTGCGCGCAAAAAAGTCAGCGTCGTTCATTGCCCGCGCAGCCACGACTATTTCCGCCACCGGGAATTTCCGCTGCGCACGCTGACCAATGCCGGTGTGAACGTCTGTCTCGGCACCGACAGCCTCGCCACGGTTCGCAAACATCCCAAACGCGATCTGGAATTGAACCTGTTCCTCGAACTGCGCGCATTCGCCGCACGGCATCCGGCTGTTTCGCCGAAACAAATCATCCGCCTGGCCACGATCAACGGCGCGCTCGCGCTCGGCTTGCAGGGAAAGATCGGCGAGCTCAAGCGCAATGCCTGCGCCGATCTCATCGCGCTCCCGTGCCGCGAAAAAGTGGCGGACATTTGTGACGCCGTCGTTCATCATTCCGGCGACGTGACGGCCAGCATGATCGGCGGCGAGTGGGCCATCGCGCCGAAATAATTTTCATGGCTGCGTTCGGGAGAACGCGGCTAGACTTTTTCCGGATGACAGCCTTTGATCAAGACTTGAGCGCCCGCCTCGCCGCGATCCGCGCGGAAGGCTTGCATCGCGAACTGCGCCGCGTGGATTCGGCGCAAGGTCCGCGCATCGAGATCGCCGGGCGCGCGCTGCTCAATTTTTCCTCGAACGACTACCTCGGCTTGGCGAACCATCCCGCGCTCAAGGCCGCCGCCATTCGCGCCGTGGAAAAATTCGGCGCGGGCGCGGGCGCGTCGCGGCTGATCTGCGGTTCGCTGTCGCCGCATCACGAACTGGAAGAAACCCTTGCCGCCTTCAAAGGCACCGAAGCGGCGCTGAGTTTTTCCACCGGTTACGCCGCCGCGCTTGGCACCATCAAGGCGCTGCTCGGCAAGGATGACGTCATCATCGTGGACAAACTGGTTCACGCCAGCATCGTGGACGCGGCGAAGTTGTGCGGCGCAAGAATCCGCATCTTCGCTCACAACGACCTGAACGACTTGGAAGAGATCCTGAAGTGGGCGGCGGGAAACATCCAACATCCAACACGGGTGCTCGTTGTCACCGAATCCGTCTTCAGCATGGACGGTGACTTCGCGCCGCTCCGCGAAATCGTCGCGCTCAAGGAAAAATATGGCGCGTGGCTGATGGTGGACGAAGCCCACGCCACCGGACTGTACGGCGCAAACCGGCGCGGGCTCGGAGAAGAACTCGGCGTCAGTGACCGCATCGAAATCCAGATGGGCACGCTCGGCAAGGCGATTGGCGCGAGCGGCGGTTACATTTGCGGCTCGCAGGCGCTGATTGATTTCCTCGTCAACCGCGCGCGCAGTTTCATTTTCAGCACCGCGCCCGTTCCCGCCGCCGTCGCCGCCGCCACGGCGGGAATTCAACTCGTTCAGTCCAGCGAAGGCAAGCAGCTCACCAAACAACTCTGGTCGCGCATCGCCGAATTCCGTTCCGCACTCCGCACTCCGCACTCCGCACTCGTCAGCGCCATCCTCCCACTGATCATCGGCGACGAGACGAAAGCCGTCACCGCCGCCACCAACTTGCGCGAGCGGGGAATCTTCGTCCCCGCCATCCGCTACCCGACCGTCGCCCGCGGCACGGCGCGGTTGCGCGTCACGCTCACCGCCGCGCACAGCGCGGAGGATGTCGCTGAGTTGCTCACGTCACTGAGAACATTGGACTTTGGACTTTAGACTTTGGACGCAAAACTTTTCATGCATCCGCTCGGCAAACTCGATCACGCTCACGTCTGGCATCCGTTCACGCAGATGCGCGACTGGCTGAAGCGCGAGCCAATCGTCATCACGTCGGGCCTGGGCGCAGTGTTGCGCGACGCGAAGGGCCGCGAGTTTCTCGACGCAAACTCCTCCATCTGGACGAACCTGCACGGCCATAATCATCCCAAGATCAACGCCGCCATCGCCCGCCAGCTCAAAAAAATCTCCCACAGCTCGGCGCTGGGCTTGGCGAATGAGCCGGCGAGTTTGCTGGCGGCGCAGTTAGTGCGGAGTGCGGAACGCGGAACGCGGAATGAAAAGCGCGACGGTCGCACGGCACCCGCCACTCCGCACTCCGCACTCCGCACTCCGCACTTGAGCAAGGTCTTCTTCTCCGACGACGGTTCGACGGCGATGGAGGTGGCGCTCAAGCTGGCTTACGAATTCACCCGCCGCACGCGAGGTAAACAATCACGTCCAAAGTTCCTCTCGCTCGACGGCGCGTATCATGGCGACACGGTGGGCGCGGTTTCGCTCGGGCACATTGATTTGTTTCACAAGGCTTACGGCGGGTTGCTGTTCAAGTCGGACAAAGTGATGTCGCCGTATTGCTACCGCTGCCCGTTCAACCGCGCGAAGCCGGAACGCGCCGACGCGCGCGAGTATCGCAAGTGCAACTGGGAATGTGTCGGCCTCGTCGAAAAGAAATTCCGCGCGCAGAAGAAGCGTGGGAACCCTTACGCCGGATTCGTCTTCGAGCCATTAATGCAGGGCGCGGCCGGGATGATTCCACAGCCGGACGGCTGGCTGCGTCAGGTCACGGACCTCGCGCGCGCGCACGGCGCGCTGCTCATCGCGGACGAGGTGATGACGGGATTTGGGCGGACAGGGAACGTGAGTGAGAAAGTGGGTGAGCGGGTTAGTGGGAGATGCCCGCCCACCCATTCACCCACTCACCCATTCACCCACTCACCCGCACTTCTCGCCTGCCACCACGAAGCCGTCCAACCCGACTTCCTCTGCCTCGCCAAAGGCCTGACGGGCGGCTACCTGCCGATGGCCGCGACGTTGACGACGCAGAAAGTTTTCGATGCGTTCCTCGGCGAGTATCACGAGTTCAAAACTTTTTTCCACGGCCACAGCTACACCGGCAATCAACTCGGCGCCAGCGCAGCGCTTGCCAGCCTGGAAGTGTTGCAGACGAAACAATCCTTCCGGGCGCGCGCTGTTCTGCAAAAGACGTTGGCCGGCGAACTCAAATCACTCTGGTCGCTGCCGCACGTCGGAGATATCCGGCAAGTCGGTTTGATTGCCGGCATCGAGCTGGTACGCGATTGGCGGACGCGCGAACCGTTTGCGTTGCGCGAGCGGGCGGGCATCCAAGTGTGCGAGGCGATGGCGAAGCGCGGCGTGCTCACACGGCCCATCGGGAATGTGATCGTGCTCATGCCGCCATACTGCACGACGCCCGCGCAAGTGGCGAAAATGGTGGAGTCTTTGCAGAAAGCGGTGCGGGAGGTTTTCTAAGCTCCAAATTCCAAGCTCCAACATCCAGAGAAACTCCAAGCACCAAACTTCAATCTACCGGACGGCGCCTTCAGTGTTTGAAGTTTTGGGTTTCGCTGGAGCTTGGATGTTGGTGCTTGGAGCTTGGCCTGCCACTTACCCACATCTCCTTGAGTTTCGGCTCGATGGCCCTGGCCCAAATCTCGTAGCCGGCTTCGGAGAGATGCAGGTAATCGGGCATGAGCGTCTTGGAAATCGAACCATCCGGCTCGATCAACTGTGCGCCGAAGTCCAGGTAGTGAATCATTTTTCCATCGGCGAGTTTCGCCAGCGCCTGATTGATCTGAAGCAGTTTTCCCCGCTGCGGACTGAAGGTAGCGCCGCGCGGAAAAATCCCGAGCACCAGCACCTTCGTTTCCGGCTGGCGCTGGCGGATTTGTTTCACGATGGCCGCCACGCCTTCGAGTATGTCCGCCTCGGTGTTGTCGTCCTTGTTCGAGTTGTTCGTGCCGATCATTAGCACGGCGGCTTTCGGCTTGAGGCCGTCGAGCTGGCCGTGCTCGAAACGCCAGAGGACGTGTTGCGTGCGGTCGCCGCCGACACCGAAGTTGAGGCATTTGCGCTTGCCGTAATAATTTGTCCAAACGTTCTTGCCCGCGCCTTCCCAGCCCCGCGTGATGGAATCACCGATGAACACGATGTCACACGGGCCGGGATTGTCCTGCGCGCGTTGCATCACCTCATCGGTGCGTTTGCCGGCATGCTTCACCGCGACGATGGCAGTGTTGGTGCGGATGACCGGAGCGGTTACGGCGGCGGCCGGCGCGGTGTTTTGTGCCAATGCGGAAGTGTTGAGCAGGGAAGCAACGAGTGATACCGCGAGGAAACGAGAAAAGATTTTCATAGATTGACGCCAGAGCGGCGGCGGAAGCGGGCCGGTGTCAACCGGGGAAAATGTGCGAACAGTGAACGGATCCGAACGCCAAAACCGGTCCCATCACCGCATGCCGCTCTCTTCCAATGCGTGCGCGAACTTCACGGATTCGCCGTGATGTTTGTTGCCCGCGCGGATGCGGGCGGTCAGCGTCTTGCCGATGGCGCGGAGGAACGGCGTCGCGAGGTCGGTCGCTTCGTGCGACAAACGCTCGAAGGCTTCCGTGGAAATCTTCAGCAGCAGACAACTGGTGTTCGCGACGACATCCGCCGAACGCGGGCCGTGGTCGAACAGCGAGAAGTCGCCGAAAAATTCGCCGAGGCCCAGCGTCGCCAGTTCGGATTGCAGTCCAGCCACATTCATGCGCACCGAGAGCTGGCCTTCGAGGATCACATACATTGCGTTGCCACTGTCGCCTTGCTTGACGATCACGGCACCCTGCGGGTAACGCGTCGCTTCCACAAATTGCGCGAAGCGTTCGAGCTGTTCGTCCGTGAGATACGAGAGCAGCGGGATGCGGCGCATGACGCGCGGGTCGAGGCCGCGGACGGAGGGTTGCGGGTCCGTTTGCGAGGCGAGTTCGCGGAGGTGATTTTGGAAAAACATCTGTAATTCATGCACGTCGGCGGCACGCTCCCAGATCGCGAGGTGCGAGACAAAAATCCAAGTCCCGGCGACGACCGTGCCGTCTTTGACCCACGCGATGAGGGTGGGCAACTCGACGGGCCCGCGGGCGACGCGGTCATTACCCCAAATTGTGAAACCGGTGGCGGGAGATGTGGCACTCATGGTGGAGAATCTTATGTCACAATCCCGCGCGAAATAAAGGAAAAACGCAGGCTAACTTCTTCCGTACTAAATCGAGCACTCGCTGGATGCGCCGCAAAAAAAGCCGTGCGCATTTTCCCCGTTTCCAAACCCGACATTGTCCGCTAGAGTCCCGCGCCATTACTATGTTGCTGGTCATAGATAACTACGATTCGTTCACGTATAACATCGTGCAGTATCTCGGCGAGATGAACGTCGAGCTGCAGGTGCATCGCAATGACCAGCTCACGGTGGACCAGGTGCGCGCGCTCAAGCCGGAGCGGTTGCTCATCTCGCCCGGACCGTGCTCGCCCAACGAGTCCGGTCTCTCGAACGAAATCATCCGCAACTTCAGCACGACGATCCCGACGCTCGGCGTTTGTCTCGGGCATCAATGCATCGGCCACGTCTTCGGCGCGAGCGTGGTGGTGAATTACCGCATGATGCACGGGAAGACTTCGTTGATCAAACACAACGGCCAGGATTTGTTCGTGGACATGCCGAATCCGTTTCCAGCCACGCGCTATCACTCGCTGGTGATCAAGCGCGACACGATGCCGGATTGCCTCGAAGTTACCGCCGAAACGGATGAGGGCGAGATCATGGGAGTGAAGCACAAACAGTTTCCGATCTGGGGCGTGCAGTTTCATCCCGAGAGCATTCTCACGGAGAACGGGCGACAAATTCTGAAAAACTTCTTGAAGCTGAAGTGAAATCAATAAATCGGTAGCAGCCGACGTGAGTCAGCTCTTGCTGATTTTTGAAAATGGTTTGAGCCGACTCACGTCGGCTGCTACGAAGATCAGTTGAAGTGAAACGCATAAAATCAATTCTCATTGGCGCGCTGCTGACGTTTGCAAGCGTCACGTTCGCGGCGGAAACGAACGAGTCGCATTGGTTCCACTTCGATACGCCAGATGAGATCGTTCCCTCCACGATGCTAGAAAATCACTTCGCCTACGACGCGGGCATCGCGGCGGCGAAAAACGGTTTGTGGCTCGCGTGGCTGGAGTTTGTTCCGGGCAAGGGTGATGAGTTGTGGGTTGACCGGCGCGGGAAAGGCGGATGGCTCTCAAAGAAGCGACTCAGCGCGGTTCCGGCAGATTTTGCCAGACCGACAGTGACCTTGGATTCAGAACAAAAAGCATGGCTGACCTACGAAGCTAAGGACACCGATGGTAACTGGAATGTCTTTGTTCAAAGCTTGGAGGAGCGCCGGATGTTTAGAGAAGCCTTGAAAGTCAGCGACATGAAGGGTGCAAATATCAATCATCAAGTCGTCGCGTTCCCCTCGGACAAAGGTCTCTGCATCATCTGGCAGGCGGGCAGCATGGGTCAATTCGACATCGAATCGTGTTATGTGAACGAAGGCGGCATGCCGCAACGCACTTTTCCGTTCCCGCGGTTGCCGAAGACTTCTCCCGATTGCATCAGTTGCTCGCTGTTTCAAAATGAATGGCATCCCAGCGCCGCGGCCAAGCCGAATGGCGAGCTTTGCGTCGCGTGGGATTCCTTCGACGGAGAAAGCTACAACGTGCGCGTGCGAAATCTGGCGGACGCACCGGAAAAGGCCGGCGTCATAGCCGGAACTCGCGCGTTCGAAGGCAACGCGCAAATCGCTTCCGACAAGAACGGCAAGCTCTGGGTCTCGTAGGAGGAAGACGGTGAGAATTGGGGGCAGCGTTACACCGCACGACTGCCTGGCAAAAAAGCTTCCATGCACATGACGGACAAGCTCGGCCCGTTGCATCGCTTCCGAAGACTTCACCTCGCGCAACTTGATGAGAAGAACGCCAAGCTGACGGAATACGAAATCCCGCAGCCGTCGCTCGACCTCGCGCGCGCGCGCACGAATGCGCCGGAAGACCTGAAAGACTTCGGCGCGTTTTACGAGAACGGGCAGCTCGTCGTGGACGGCAAACAAACCATCGGCGCCGCCGATCTGCTCCAAGGCCCGGTCGGCTCCGAAGTGTCCTGGGAAATTCCACCCGACACGTCACTTACTGGCAAACATGTTTTCTTCGTCCGCGTGACCCAGGCCGGTGGCAACCACGCGTGGTCGTCGCCGTTGTGGATCGAAGTGAAGCCGTGATCCTTTCCTGAAAACAAAAAAACGCGAGAGCCTTTCGACTCTCGCGCTGAATTCTGCCTGGGCAGTTGGTGCTCAGTAGCGATCCCGGCCACCGCCGCCACCACCACCGCCACGGCCGCCGCGATCCCCACCGCGACCGCCGCCGTAACCACCACCACCGCCGCCACCCGAACGCGGCGCGCGCTCTTCACGCGGGCGCGCTTCGTTGACCGTGAGGGCGCGACCGTCCACGTCCTTGCCGTTCAAGGCCTGGACCGCGGCATCGGCCGCTTCCTTGGTTTCCATGGTGACAAACGCGAAGCCGCGCGGGCGGCCGCTGAATTTGTCCATGATCAGGTCCACGGCCGTGACCGCGCCGTGGGCGGCGAACAGGTCCTGGAGCTGGTTCTCAGTGGTGTTGAAGGAAAGATTTCCGACAAACAATTTCGTACTCATAATGATTTCTCTACTAGACTTACCGCCCACTCTCGACTGTTCCCGACCGCCGGGTTTCAAATCATCACTGAAAAACGTTCAACTGAAGATTCACCAAGATCGTGATTGGTTCGTGGTCTAACACGGGGAAAAACTACGCGAACCGCCTGGGAAGGCAACTGGATTTTTCCGCAACGTCTATTTTCGGGTGCGATTAAAGGCGGGTGAGGGTGAGCGGGTGCTGGCGGTATTTTTGGACTGCGGTGGCAAGTCGGACGCGACACCGCTTTCGAGCGAACGGGGCGGGTGGCTCATTGCCCTCGCCGTCGTCGCTGCCACAGCGGTGTCGCGTCCGACTTGCCACCGCAGTCCATAATGCCCTCACCCGTGAATGGCGCTTAGTTAAGGGCATGTGTCGTTGATTTTTTCTGGGTGGCTTCGGCAATGATTTCCTGCCGGGGG
>SIBJ01000002.1 GCA_009695195.1 Pedosphaera sp. | reverse complement strand
CCCATCGAGAAGATGTGGAGCAAGGTGAAGCAATGGCTGCGCAGTGCCGAAGCCCGCACCGTTGAGACGTTGACCGCCGCGATTGCCGCCGCCCTCCGCGCCGTCACCCGCCAGGATGCCGTCAACTGGTTCGCCTCATGTGGCTACAGTTTTATTTAATATGCTCTAGAAAACTCATTTGACGGCAGGGAGCCTTGCCAGCCGCCAATCGTAAAAATGCGTCCATTCGCCGCAACAGCTCCTAAGTTGCCCAAAAAATCCACCAGCGAAGTGGTCTGATTCCAACCAGCCAATGTGCCATCATCGTTGATCTTGGAGTAATAGACCGCGCTTGTGAGAACATTGCCAGGCACACCGCCTCCCAGCACATAGAGAAAACCATTGGCGACCTCTGCTTGCGCTGCGGCACCGTCCGGAAGCTGGGGTTGAGCTACCCATACGGAAAGGCTGCCATCGGGTTGAATCACTGATGAATAAACCTCTTTGCGGAAGGTCGCTCCATCCTCGCCGCCTATGGTGTATATCCTGTTTTTCCAGACTGCCGCACTTAAATTGTCAACACTCCGTGGCAAAGGATTTGCGGTTAGCCATGGGCCGAGCGTTCCGTTGGTATTGATTTTGGCGTAGTAAACGGTGTTAGTGATTACATCACCGATGAGGTCGTATACATGAAGGCCACCCAAGACGTAAACATAACCGTTTGCCGTCACTCCCGAATGGTAGAAAACAGCCTCTGGAAGTGGGGTTGTCGAGTTCCAAGCTCCAAGAGCGCCGCCGCTTTGGACTTGAGCGTAAAAAACATGAAAGCCGTCCCATTCAATATTTTGCTCACTACGAGAGGGTGTTCCGAAAGTTTTTGCAAGGGGTTCAAACAGTGGGGGCTACGCGGATACAAGAGGGGTGTCGTGAGCGGAGGTCTGAGGTAGAGTTCGGGCATGAGTTTCACTTTGCCTCCCGTTGGCACCAACCGCCTGCTCGAACTGTTGAGTCCTTACGCCCCCGATGACTTCATCGCTGAGATCTGCCCGCGCGACTTCACCGGCGGGCGGCGTCACGTCTTGAGCGCGACGCAACTGTGGCGCACCCATTTGTTGGCGGTGTTGACTTCCACGCATTCGTTCAATCTCGTCGTGGCACAACTGCCCGAACAGGCCGCGTGGCGACGTTTCGCCCGGTTACGGCGCACGCTGCCCACCGCCCGGATGCTCCATGAGTTTCGTCAGACTGTGGGCGTGAGCGGACTGCGCCACATCAATCAACATCTCGTGGGACGGTTGCTGCATCGGCAAGGCGTGCAGCCCCACGCGGTGGCACTGATGGACGCGACGGATTTGCCCGCCGCGTGCGGCGGTTTCAAAAAAAAGTTCCGGCACTTATACGGCGGCGCATGCGGCGCTGGGCGGACGCACGCTCAAGACGGGTCAGAGCCGCTGGTTTGTCGGCTACAAGAAACACACGTTGCGGTTGTGGCTGCCCACGACGCCTCCGTCGGTGACGCTCGTGCCACTGGTCAGTGGGATCACGCCCGCCAACGTGGCCGAAGGCGGCCTGTTGCGGCCGAGTCTGCACTGGTGTCGGCAACGCTTGGGCTGGTGGCCCGGCATCGTGGTGGCGGACATGGGCTACCTGTCGGCGGAAGGCAAGGCGGCCGCGCGCGCGGACTGGCAATGCGCGGTGATCACCAAACTGCGCGCCGACATGAAACTCGTGCCGCCGTATGTGAGCGCCACGCGCGTGGAATGTCCGCAGGGCCAACGACTGGAATGGTGGGAGTATGAACCGGAGAGCGGGCAGCAATGGTTTCGCGTGCCCGCCGAACCCGAACTCTGTGCGCACTGTTGGCAAGCCGCCGCTTGTCCGGGACATTTTGGATACGCGGCGGGAACGCACGAGACGCTGTTGGGATTGTTGCCGCTGTCCAGCCGGGTGGCGCAACGATTGTTGCGGCAAGTCCGGCCGTGGATCGAACCGGCGCAATCGTTTGAGAAAAACCAGTTGGGTTTGGGGCAGATGTTTTTCAACAGTCTGCGGCTGACGTGGCAGATGAGTTTGTGGGCAGACAGTGCGGTGTTGTTGCGCACGATGGCCTGGCTGGACACGCCGACGGAAGTGGCACTGCTGGCTGGATTACAAGCGCGCCAGTTGGAATTGGGACTGCCGGCTGAAAAATGAGCCGCAAAGGAGAAAATGCGATTTCACCCACAAATCCGCATGTTCACCAAATGACTTCCGGAACACCCTCTACTACCTCCAGTGTGGTAAAGAAAACCGGACGCATACACGAGCGAGTGCCCTGCATACCCATCCGGCAGCGAAGTGGTCTGCGTCCATTGCGCAGCAATCACGGTTGAGGCCAGGCTCAACAGGCAAAGAATAATTCCGCGCTCCAAGCCGTTTCTCCAGCGCGTCGAAAATGTTTTTGGACGGGAGGGAATTTGATTTTGCCCAGCGGCGTGGGGAGCAGCGTCATCGTCCCTCCCTCGTCCCTCCCATTTGCCTGCTTGCCTGCGCCTGATTCCGAGCGTAGTGTTCCGGCCATGACTCTGACCTTGGAATTGTCGGAATTACGCAGCACGAACGAAGCGGCACTCGAACAACTCAGCCGCACGACGGAAGAACAGTTCGACGTGCAACTGGCGGAGATTGAAAACTTTCTCATCTCGATCTACCGCTTCGCCGTTCTGTCGGTTCGACGCGAGCAGGAGATGGCGCGCGCCGCCGCCGTCTGGCGTGAAACTCTCGATGTGATTGACCGTGCCGCCAAACGCGTTCAGAGCCTGGCCGCGAAACATTCCGGCGTTCATCCTTCGCTGGACCGCATCCTGGAGATCCGTCATGCCGCGTCCGAGATGCTGGCGCTCTACGCATGATTCCGTCGGAGGAACTGGCGCAACTGGCCGCGCTCTACGACCGGTTCGCGAATCACCTTGATCCTTTGACCAGCGAATGGAAACGTTGCAAACAGGAATACCACGAAGCTTTGGGTGATTTGCACCAGCGATTTGGCGTGGGCATTGCCTATGAAGAATTTCGCCGTGAAGCGCAGCGGGCGTGCTTTCTCCGGCTGCGGGCACAGGACAAACCGACAACTCCACCGCCGAAAGCTTGAAGCGGCGGAATGCCTCGTGGATTTGATCTGGCAAGCCCTCTTTGAAAGTCAGCGCCATCAACTGTGGCCCGAAGTGCCGCGCGCCGTCACTTTCCATGATGCACTTCACTGTAAACTTTCGCCAGACCTTTTTCCAACGCTTCCCAATCGGCGGCGGTGGTTTCCCAGCCGCTGCTGAAGCGCAGGACGTGCGCGACTTCGTTCGGCTTGAAGCCCATCGCGGTGAGGACGTGCGAGGGTTCTTCCTTGCCGGTCGTGCAGGCGGAGCCGGTGCTCACGGCGAAGCCGGCTTTGTCGAGGCGCGTCACCCAGCGTTGCTGTCCGCCTTCAGGCATGAGCGCGGAGACGGTATTCCACAAGCGCGGCACGCTCGCGCCCACGACGGTTGAGCCGGGCACTTGGCGCAGCAAAAGTTTTTCAAATTTCTCTTTCCACACGGCGCGGGTTTCGTGATGGCCTTCGGCGAGTTGTTTTTCGCGCACGTCGAGCGCGGCGAGCATGGAGAGGATGATGGGAAGATTTTCCGTCCCGGCGCGCTGGCCGCGTTCCTGTTTGCCGCCGAAGAGGAGCGAATTGATTTTGTGCTTGTGCGGCGCTTTGAGGAAGCCCACACCGCGCGGGCCGCCGAATTTGTGTGCGGCACCGGTGAGGTAATCGCAATCGCCGAGACCTTGGGCGGGCATTTTGCCGAGCCATTGGACGGCGTCGCTGAAGAACGGGACTTCGTAGGTCTGGCAGATGGCGAGGAGTTCGCGCCAGGGCTGGATGACGCCGGTCTCGTTGTTTGCGGCCATCACGGCGACGAGGCCGGGGCGCGTGTCGGCCATTTCGGTGGCGAACCATTCCATGTCCACCACGCCGTCGTGCTTGACGGGAATCAACTTCGCGCGTTTGCCGAAATAATGTTTCGTCGAGTCGTGAACGCAGGGATGTTCGATGGCGCTGATCCAGACTTCGGACTTCGCGTCGAGGGTTTGCGCGAAGTGGTGCAGGAGCATGTTGTTGGCTTCGGTCGCGCCGCTGGTCCAGATGATGTCGAGGGGATGGCAGCCGAGATGGTGCGCGAGCTTTTCGCGCGCGTCGGTCATGGCCCGGTTCGCGGCCAGTCCGAAGGCGTGCTGGCTGGAGGCGTTGCCGGGAATTTTCTCGGTCGCCTCGAGCCAGGCTTCGCGAGCTTCGCGCATGACGGGCGCAGTGGCGTTGTGATCGAAATAGAGCATCGGCGGGGGAGGATACGAAAAGGAGCAGGGGAGAAAAGGCGAAAAGGGAAAGTGGGCAGGTGGGAAAGTGGGTGAGTGGGAAAAGCGTCAGGAGCGCCGGTCTCCGACCCGGCTCGTGGCTGGTGACAATCTTGAAACGCGCCGGGGTCGGAGACCGGTGCTCCGGCTCGATCCGGGCGCGGAACTTAATTGGAAGCCATTAAAACGGCGAAAAGATTGGCGGGCTATTTCTTTGGCGCCGGCGGCTTGAGTTCTTCGAGCCGCGCCTCGGCTTCGTAGCGGGCGAACGTGCCGGCGGGCGAGTTGGAGATGCAAAGCTGGAAATGGTGGATCGCAAGGTTGGTGTCGTGGCGTTGCAAGGCGACTTTGCCCAGGCCGTAGTTTCTTTGAAAGTTCGCTTCGAGGAAGTTGGTGACCTGCAAAAAATCGGATTCCGCGGCGTCCAATTGGCCGGCCTTCAAACGGGCGGTGCCGCGGTTGAGGCGCGCGCGGGGAGAATTGGTGAGGGTGAGAACATGATCGAGAACGGCGAGGGCGTTGGTGACTTCGCCAGTGAGGAGTTGGATGGCGGACTGGTTTATGAGCGCGGAGACGTTGTCGGGCGTGGCGGCGAGCTGGGCGCGCACGACGCGCAGGGAGTTGGAGTAATCGCCGAAAGCAAAAAAGGTTTCGGTGACGAGGTCGTGGGTGGTCACGTCGGCGGGATATTTTTTCAAAACGGCCTCGAGCACCGCACCCGCGTTGGCGGAGTTGGTGCGTGAAAACCAGGACTTCGCTTCGAGGAGGGAAAGTTGCACGTCGGTCGCGTCGTCCAGCGGCGCCGGGTGCGTGGATTGGCGGAGCTGGTTGGCGATGGCGGCGACGCGTTCGCCCATCCCGAGCGTGGAATACAGCTTGGCGAGGGCGAAGGAGGAGGCGCGGGCACCGGGCGCGAGCGCGCGGGCGCGGTCGAATTGTTGCACGGCCTGCCTTCGCTGGCCGCTTTCCTCGAAGGCGCAACCGAGGAGATAGCAAAAAGCGGGCACATCGAACGGCCCGGTGTGTTGCATCATGACGGCCAGGCGCCGCAAGTCGCCGATCTGGGTGGCCGCCGGATGCGCGGCGGACAGGTCCATCGGGTTGTCGGCTTGGAGATCGGCGTTGCAGCGCAAGTTGAGCAACGCCGCGAGGTTGTTGGTATTGAGGGCGAGCGCCTGCTCGAAGCGCCGTTGCGCCGGCTTGAGATTTCCCGCGCGTTGCAACTCGACGCCCCACGCGTTGAAGGCGATGGAAAACCATTCACCCAGCAGGCGGCTTTGATGCGGGGGCGGCAGGTTCACGGCGAGAGATTTGGAGAATTTTTTTCGAGCAATGGAAGGCGGCTGGCACATCCGGCTGAGCGGTTCGGCGGTCTGCTGCCAGATTTCGTCCCAAACTTTTTCGGCTTGGGCCAGCTCGTTTGTGGCGAGGGGTTCGCTTGCAAAATGATCGAAGTTGGCAGGGTTCAACGCGAAGAGCGCGCCGCGCGGTTGCGGCGTAAAGGCCTCAAAGAAATGACCGAAGCTGGGATGAAGGTAATAAAGGTGACTGCTGCGCGCCACGCGTTGGAGGAGTTCCACGGTCTCGCGCGGGTCAAGCCGGTGTCCGGTGGAATCTGTCCGCCAGCCGGACGGGCGGATTTTTTCCAGCCGGCGGCGATACTCCGGATCGGCCAGCGACAAGGTATCCACCGCCAGCCAGCGGTGGCGTTCGGGGCGACGGGACAACGCGGCTTGAAACGCGAACCGTCTCGATGGGTCGTCGCTCAGCACGACGCCGCCGTCCGCCGGCAGATCGCGCACGGCGAGTTCGCCGAAGTCGGCGAGTGAAAGTTTTTTTGCCTGCCAGATCACCGGCGCGTTTTGCCAGATGAGCGCAACGGTCATCAACGCCAGTAAGGCGGTCAGCAGCGGGGCCGTCGCGCGTCCGAGCCAGAGTTGCAGTCTCCACGAGAGGTTGCGCTTGCCGAATTTTCGCGGACCCACTTGCGCGATCAGGAAAAAATATCCTGCCAGATAGCCCGCGCCGAGCGCGTTCACGTAATCGAAGGTCAGCAGCGCGAGCGGGAGTTCGGTTTGCCGCGCGATGATCTGCCGCGGCCCTGCGAGCGGGTCCAACGCCGGCCACAGGCACGCCAGCAGCAGCAGCGCGCGCAGGCCGCGCGAAAACCAGACGTAATCGCGCTCCTGTTGCCGCACCAGACACGCTCCGATGGGAAGCAAAAAGTAGAATGCGACGATGGCCAGGACCATCTGGTGCAGCAGCGCAAATTGCGTGAACAGCGCCCAGAGGATGCCTTTGGTGGCCCGGAACGACATGACCCAGGCTTCCCCAAATTTCCAGGGTGACAACGGCGTGAGTCCATTCACCAGTGGCAGCAGCGCGTAAATGGAAAACCCGGCCAGCCCCAGCGCCGCCATGCGCAGCAAAAATTTCCGCTCAAAAAATTTCAGACGGCGCAGCCAGACCAGCACCGCGACGAACAACGGCATCGTGAGGAGCAGGAGCCAGTTCTCCGCCATGCCCAAGCCCCAGACGAACGCCGCCGCATAGATCGGGCGCAGGTCGTCCTTGTCCGAGCGATGTTCGAGCAACAGCCAGACGGCGGACGCCAGCAACAACAAATCCAACAGCTCACCCGTCGCCGCTGCTGTGGCCGCCTGCCAGAAGGTGAATTCCATTCCGCACACGACGCTGGCGAGTGTGACGCCGAGCAAAACTTCCTTCCGAATAACCGGGACCCCTCTTGTGGGCGATTTTTCCAGGATGAGATGCGGCAGCAGCAGTTCCACCGAGCGCGCCAGCAATCCCAGCGTGGCTGCGGCGAACCCGGCGGAGAGAAGATTCAAACCAAACGGAACCCAGCCGGAAGGCACGAGCCGCAACGGCGACGTGACCAGCCAAAGCAACGGATGGCTCGTCATCGGCTGCCAGTCCCAGCCGGCGACGTTCGCGGCGAGTGACAGACCGGGCAGCGAGGTGCCGCTTCCCAGCGTCGCCACATAGACGAGCAACGCGCCCAGTGAGACGTAGAGCGGCAGTCGGCGTTTGACTTGGAACACGGCTGTAATGGTTAGAAGAATCCTTTTTTGAAATCCACCAAATTGCGGGCACATCCGCCCCCGCCCCGGAGCGCGGGCGGTCCCTCGCCCGCAGCGCTCACGCACGTCGGAAGCCGTCCGGGTTTTCCAACCTCTCCGTGCAATTCGCCCGCTGCGACCGGGGACCGGTCGCGCTCCGAAACCGCGTCGTAGCGGCGCGTCGGCAGACCGCCGCTGACTCGTCTTCCAAACGGATGGCGGCGCTCTGCCGAGACGCCGCTACGCCGTTCCGCGCGCGGCGGACCGGTGCGCGTGAGCTACTCCCGGCATCCGGTGTTCTCTACGCCGGCGATTTCGGATCCAGATGCGACAGAATGTTTTTGTGCGCGCTTGTAAAGGCAAGCTGGTGGAGTTGTTCCCGGGTTCGCCATTGGCCGTCAGTTCCGGTGCGCGGTTGCCTCAGTTCTGCGCGCCAGGCTTCCAGCGTGATGCGGTAGCGGGTGATGGAGTGTTTGATGGTGCAGAGCGGTTTGGCGGCATTTGGTTGGAACCGGGACTTTCGAATGATCTCGGAGCGCGGCTCTGTGAGCCGCAGCACTTCCGTATCTCCGTGAATTCCCGAATTTGTGCGGCCCTTGCGTTGGCGGAGTTGCTGCGGGTCATAGACCCGCGCTCCGACTTCGAAGTTCGGAAATTCCCAGAGGTGCGCGTTCACCGTGCCGGCGGGACGTTGGCGGACGAGGAACTTGCCGTCGTGCTCGACGATGAAGGCGATGAAGCGGCGGGCGGTGGCGGCTTCGCGTTTGGTTAGGTTGGGGAGTTGGTCCTGCAAATTCTTTTCTCGCGCCACGCAGGTTGTTTTTACGGGGCAGACACCGCATCGCGGCGAACGCGGCGTGCAGATGAGCGCGCCGAGTTCCATCAAGGATTGGTTGAGATGGGAGCAGGGGGAAAGGTGATGCGTGAAGCGTGATGCGTGAAGGACCAGTTCTCCGGCGAGTTGCCAGAGTTGCGTGTTGGTTTTCCTGTCTCGTGGGTTTGTCCGAATTCCGAAAACACGAGTGAGCACGCGGATGACATTGCCATCGAGAATCGGATACGGTTGATTGAAGGCGATGCTGGCGATCGCGCCCGCCGTGTAGCGTCCGATGCCGGGGAGCGCGAGGATGGCGTCGAAGTTTTCGGGGAACCGGAGGGACGAGCTCCGCGAGTCCCCATTATTTTGGGCGTCGCGGAGCTCCGCCCTCCGATTGTTGGCGATGATTTGTTGCGCGGCTCTTTGCAGATTGCGGACACGGGTGTAGTAGCCGAGGCCTTCCCAGAGTTTGTGGAGCTTGGCGGGCGAAGCTTTGGCGACGGATTGGATCATGGGCAACTCGCGCATCCAGCGTTCCCAATACCGGATGACGGTCTTTACCTGTGTTTGCTGGAGCATGATTTCGGAAACCCAGATGGCGTAGGGATCGCGGGTGCGCCGCCACGGGAGGTCGCGGGCGTTGCGCGCGAACCAAGCCAGCAGCGGCTGGACTAGCCTTGCTGGTTTTGGATTTTGGATTTTGGATTTTGGATTTCCGCGCATCAGCTTGCAGAGACTACGACAACTGCCTACGCTGCGACAACTTTGTGAAACCACTGACGATCTACACCTGCAAGCTGACCGAGGATCAGGCGGCGACGCTGAAGTCGTGTCTGGAGGCCCGGAATTATTCGTCGCGAGTCGTGCCGTATGCGCGGTTCGCGGGGGAGAAGGAAAAGACGAACGTGGTTTTCTACGAGAGCGGCAAGCTCGTTGTGCAAGGGAAGGGGACGCAGGAGTTTGTGGAGTTCGTGCTGGAGCCGGAAGTGTTGAAGCAGGCGCGGCTCGGATATGAGGCGGTGTTGAATCCGGATTTGCTGCTGCCGCGCATCGGCGTGGATGAAAGCGGCAAGGGCGATTTCTTCGGGCCGATGTGCGTGGCGGGCGTTTATGTGAACGAGCCGGTCATCGATGCCTGGAAGGACGCGGGCGTGCGCGACTCGAAAAACATTTCGAGCGACAAAAAGATTTCCGACTTGGCGAAATTGATCCGTGAGACGCCAGGGTGTGTGACGTCGGTGGTGCCGATTGGCAACGAGGCTTACAACCGGATGCACGCGAAGATGCGCTCGGTCAACGCAGTGCTGGCTTGGGGACACGCGCGCGTGATCGAGAACCTGATGGGCCAGCGGCATCGGATGAATCCACCACCAGTGCGCGCGATCAGCGACCAGTTTGCTTCGAGCAAGACCGTCATCGAAAAGGCGCTGATGTCGCTGGGGCGCTCGATTGAATTGGTGCAGCGACACAAGGCGGAAGAGGATTTGGCGGTGGCGGCGGCTTCGATTCTGGCGCGGGACGAATTTGTGAAGCGGCTGGCAGTGCTGGGGAAGAATTACGAAGTGGAGTTGCCGAAAGGCGCGGGGACAAACGTGGACGCGGTGGCGAAGGAATTTTTCGGACAGCGCGGCCCGGCTGAACTGGCAAAGGTGGCGAAGATGCATTTTCGCACGGCTTTGAGAGCGCAGGGTTTGCCCGAGCCGCCGAAGTCGGAGTGGCGGAAAAGCGGCCCGGCAAAAAAAATCTAAAAACCCCGTTGACACTCACGCGGCACTTTCCTATTTTCCCTCCCGTCTTAGGGCCGTAAAAGAGACAATTGACCAAACCCTCAGGCTTTTCGCTCGCGGAAAGATGATGGGGGTGTTTTTTGTCGTCTCGCGCATCAGGATGAGAAATATGGTCGGTATGCCCATGTAGCTCAGTTGGTAGAGCACGTCCTTGGTAAGGACGAGGTCATCAGTTCGATCCTGATCATGGGCTCCATGACGATTTAGTTGACGCAACAACCGCAACGCTAACGACAACAACAAAAGAAAATGGCAAAAGAGCAATTTCAACGAACGAAACCGCACGTCAACGTCGGCACCATCGGCCACGTGGACCACGGCAAATCCACTCTCACGGCGGCCATCGTCCACGTGCAGTCCAAGAAGGGTCTGGCCACGCCCATTTCGTACGCGGCGATCACCAAAGGCGGCACGGTGCGTGACGATACCAAGACGGTGACCATCGCCGTCTCGCACGTGGAATATGAAAGCCCGAAGCGCCACTACGCGCACGTTGACTGCCCCGGACACGCGGACTACGTGAAGAACATGATCACGGGCGCGGCGCAGATGGACGGCGCAATTCTCGTCGTCAGCGCGGCGGACGGTCCGATGCCGCAGACACGCGAACACATTCTGCTCGCGCGCCAGGTCGGTGTGCCGAGCATCATCGTTTGCTTGAACAAGGTTGACCTCGCGGACGCGGACCTGCTCGAGTTGATCGAGATGGAAATTCGCGACTTGCTGACGAAGTATGGTTTCCCCGGCGAGAAGACGCCGATCGTGCGCGCTTCCGCCACCGCCGCGCTCGCGGGCACGCCCGAAGGTGAAAAGGCCATCGCGGATTTGCTCGAGGCGCTGGACACCTTCATTCCTGATCCGGTGCGCGAAGTGGACAAGCCGTTCCTGATGTGCGTCGAAGATGTGTTCAACATTGAAGGTCGCGGCACGGTCGTGACCGGTCGTGTCGAGCGCGGTGTGCTCAACAAGATGTCGGAAGTCGAGATCGTCGGCCTGAAGGACACGCGCAAGACGGTGGCGACGGACATCGAAATGTTTCGCAAGTTGCTGGACAGCGCGAACGCCGGCGACAACGTCGGGGTACTTTTGCGCGGCACTAAGAAGGAAGAAGTCGAGCGCGGCATGGTGCTGGCCAAGCCCGGTTCGATCACGCCGCACACGAAGTTCAAGGCGGAAGTGTATGTGCTGTCGAAAGAGGAGGGTGGCCGACACACGCCGTTCTTCACCAATTACCGTCCGCAGTTTTATTTCCGGACGAGCGATGTGACCGGGACGCTGGCGCTGCCCACGGGCGTGGAAATGGTGATGCCGGGCGACAACGTGTCCGTGGACGTGGAATTGCAAAAGCCGGTGGCCATGGAAAAAGGTCTGCGCTTCGCGATTCGCGAAGGCGGCCGCACCATTGGCGCAGGCCGGGTGTCCGAAATCATCGCGTAAGCGAATTTGAAGAGCGGGAGCGCGGGGAATTTCTCCCCCGCTCCTGTTTCGTCTCCTGAAATCACGGACAATATTTCGGCGAGGGCGTTAGCTCAATTGGTAGAGTAGCGGTCTCCAAAACCGTTGGTTGTAGGTTCAAGTCCTACACGCCCTGCCAGTCCCGCAGAGGCGGGCCGGCCGGCGCCGGAGTCGGACGAAGGCGGGCTGGGGAGACAAACGGATGCGGCGAGTTTCGGCTCGGCAAGCCAGTCTGCGCAAAGTGGAGAGGTGGCAGAGTGGTCTATCGCGGCGGTCTTGAAAACCGCTTTGGGTGAAAGCCCAACGGGGGTTCGAATCCCTCCCTCTCCGCCAGCCCCGAAGGCTTTCGGGGTTACCGCGCCGGAGCGCAGCGTAGGCGGGCCGCGTGCGACGGAAAACGGCGGGCTTCGGCTCGGCCAGCAGAAAAATTTGTGACTGACTTAAAAACAATCTTGATCTGGGTCGCGGTGATCGGGGCGGCCTTTGCCATCCTTTGGTGGCAGGGCCAGCTCAAGCGCCTGGCCGCGTATGTCACCGAGACGCGCGAAGAATTGAAGAAATGCACCTGGCCGTCGTGGGACGAACTGAAGGGTTCGACCGTGGTGGTGATGATCACCATAGCTATTCTGGGTGCGTTCACCGTTGTGGTGGATCGCGGTCTGTTTTTCGTGTTCTTCAAAATCCTGTAGCCGATATGAAAAGCCAGTGGTTCGTCATACATACGCTGTCCGGCCAGGAGCAGAAGGTCAAGGAGAGCATCGAGAAACGCATCAAGGCCGAAGAGATGCAGGACTTCATCCGGGAAGTCTTGGTCCCGATGGAAAAAGTCGTCGAGGTGCGCAACCAGAAGAAGACGGTCTCGAACCGCAAGTTGTGGCCGGGCTACGTGTTTGTGGACATGGTGCTGCTGGATGACGACAAGCGCATCATCGAGAAGCCGTGGTATTTCATCAAAGAGACGCAGGGTGTCATTGGCTTCGTCGGCGGCGAGCCGCCCGTGCCCACGCCCGGCGACGAAGTGGAGCAGATCAAGGCGCGCATCTCCGCCTCGGAAGAGACCGAGCGACCGAAGGTCAGCTTTGATATCGGCGAGACGGTGAAGATCAACAACGGCCCGTTCCTGAATTTCAGCGGCGTGATCGAGGAAGTGGATCCCGAGCGCGGCAAGCTCAAGGTCACGGTGAATATTTTCGGCCGCAACACGCCGGTGGAACTGGAATACTGGCAGGTGGAGAAGGGCTAGAGCCGTGTTGCGTTTTGCGTGTTGCGTCAAGAATGATTCGAGACGCCCGCGCGATGCTTGACGCAACACGAAATACGGAACACGAATTTTTATGGCGAAGAAGATTGTCGGACAGATCAAATTGCAAATCCCCGCCGGGCAGGCGAACCCCGCCCCGCCGGTTGGCCCCGCGTTGGGCCAGCACGGCGTCAACATCATGGGCTTTTGCAAAGAGTTTAACGCCGTCACGAAGAACGACGCGGGCCTGGTGATTCCCGTCGTCATCACCGTTTACCAGGACAAATCTTTCACGTTCATCACCAAGTCGCCGCCGGCCTCGATCCTGTTGAAAAAGGCCGCCGGTATCACCGCGGGATCCGCCACGCCGAACAAGGACAAGGTCGGCAAGGTCACGCGCAAGCAGGTGATGGACATCGTCAAGATGAAGAAGAATGATATGAATGCGAACTCGGACGAAGCCGCATTCCGTGTCGTCTCCGGCACGGCCCGCAGCATGGGCATCGAAGTCGTCGAATAAACCAAACGCGGGAGAGTTTCGCGTGAGCGAAGCTCACATGCACCGCTTAATACAATGCCAAGCAAACGATTCAAAAAAGCGCTCGAACAAGTGGACGCCACGAAGACGTACGTGCTCAAAGACGCCGTCGGTGTTCTGGGGAAGTTCCCGAAAGCGAAATTCAACGAAACCATTGACCTTGCGTTCCGCCTCGGTGTGGACGCGAAGCAATCCGATCAGATGGTGCGCGGCACCGTTCCGCTCCCGCACGGCAGCGGCAAGGTGGTGCGCGTGCTCGTCTTCGCCAAAAGCGGCGCGGCGGCGGATGCGGCGCGGGCGGCCGGCGCCGAGTTCGTCGGCTTTGAAGACATGATTGCCAAATGCACCGGCGGTTGGACTGACTTTGATGTCGCCGTCGCGACACCCGAAGCGATGGTGGAAGTGCGCAAGCTCGGCAAGGTGCTCGGGCCGCGCGGCCTCATGCCCAATCCGAAAACCGGCACGGTCACGGAAGACACGGCGAAGGCGGTGAAGGAAGTCAAAGCCGGTCGCGTCGAGTTCAAGATTGACAAGGCGGGCAACATTCACGTTCCCGTCGGCAAGGCGTCGTTCACGCCGGTGCAGCTTGAAGAAAACGCCCGGGCCGTGATTGATGCGGTGGCCAAGGCCAAGCCGCACAGCGCGAAGGGGACGTATATTTGCTCCTGCACGATCTCGGCGACGATGAGTCCGCCGGTGCGGGTGGACGTGAAGGAATTTGTCGTTCACTAATTTTAACCCTTACGAGCCATGCGCGCTGAAAAACAAATTTTAACGAAAGAATACCTCACGCGGTTGAACGCCTCGCCGTTCTTCATCGTCGTCGGCTACACCGGGCTGAAAGTGGCCCACCTCACGGAATTCCGCAGCCGCCTGCGCAAAGCCGGGGCGGAAGTTCACATCGTCAAGAATTCCATCTTCGCCATCGCGGCGAAGGAGGCGGGCGTAACCGATATGAACGGTTCCGTTGCCGGCCAGATCGCGGTCGTGACCGGGCAAAAGGATATTTCCGTCGCGGCGAAAGCCGTGAAGAATTTCGGGGCCGAGTTCGACAAGCTGAAGGTCAAGTTCGGTTACCTGAACAACAAACGTCTGGCCGACACGGAGATCATGACGCTGGCGGATTTGCCGAGCATCGAAGTATTGCGCAGCCGGCTGCTGGGCGTTTTGAACGCGCCGGCGACGAAACTGGTCGTGTTGTTGAACACGCCCGGCTCGCAACTGGCGCGCGTCATCAAGGCCAAAGCCGACAAAGGCGAATAACCAAAACAATTTCCCCGCCGACGTTCGGCGGGGAGCAACAAACAACCCATCGTAAATCGTCGGTTTGCGGGCCGTGAACTGAAAACATCCGTGGCCACGGAGGACGACGAGACGAACAGAAAGCGAAGAGTAAATATATGGCAGATACAGCAGTCCTCGTTGAGGAATTGAGCAAGTTGACGGTCATTGAAGCCGCCGACTTGGTGAAAAAACTTGAGGAGAAGTGGGGCGTCACCGCCGCCGCTCCGGTCGCGGCCGCCGCCGCCGGACCTGCCGCCGCCGCGCCCGCCGCGGAAGCGAAAACCACTTTTGACGTGATTCTCGTGTCCGCCCCGGCGGACAAGAAGATCTCGGTCATCAAAGCCGTCCGCGAAGTGAAGCCCGGCCTCGGCCTCGCCGAAGCCAAGGCGCTCGTGGAAGGCGCGCCGAAGCCGGTGTTGGAAGGCGCGAACAAGGCCGACAGCGATGCCGCCAAGAAGAAGCTCGAAGAAGCGGGCGGCAAAGTCGAAGTCAAGTAATCGGTGCGAGTTTGGGGGCGGCACCCGCGGGTGCCGCCCCGCTTTCGCCTGAAGCCAGCAAAGATTTCCGATCAAAAAGCAGTCATTAAAACGCAACCTCGAAACGGTTCGGGGTTCGATAGTTGGCGGGATTGCGGTTGAACGCCGCGTTCTCGCCTTGTGTCATTTCGGGTAAAAAAAACGGTCCGGCGGGAAAGCCGGCCACGGAGCCAAGACCATCATGCCATCGCGAGCAACTGAAGAACGGATCAATTTCGGCAAGATCAAAGAGATCATTGCGCCGCCGAACCTGATCGAATTGCAGACCAACTCGTACCGGGAATTCCTCCAGGCCGCCGCCGCGCCCTCGAAGCGCAAAAACCTCGGCCTCCAGGCGGTCTTCACCGAGGTCTTTCCCATCGAGAGCTACGACGGGAAGTGCAAGCTGGATTTTCATTCCTACGAAATCGGCGCGCCGAAACTCGACTGGCTCGAATGTCTGCGCGAGGGCCTGACCTACGGCGCGCCGCTCCACGTCACCTTCCTGCTCAAGGACGAGAAGGGCGGCAAGGAGGAAAAAGTTTTCATGGGCGAACTGCCGCTCATGACGCCGCAAGGCACCTTCGTCATCAATGGCGCCGAGCGCGTCATCGTCAGCCAGCTTCATCGCTCGCCCGGTCTCGCCTTCGAGAAAAGCATCCATCCCAACGGCAAGGAACTGTTCTCCTTCCGCATCATCCCGGACCGTGGTTCGTGGTACGAGGCGCAGTTTGACACCAACGATCTGCTTTACGTCTATCTCGACCGCAAGAAGCGCCGCCGGAAATTTTTGACGACGACGCTCTTCCGCGCGCTGTCCTTCCTCGAAGTCGAAGGCAAGGAAAGCAAGAAGGACGCGGAGAAATCCCGCGGCACCGACGAGGAAATCCTGAAGCTGTTCTACGAAGTCGAAGAGTTGACGGTGGAGGAAGCGGAGAAACTCGACGACCTGGCGAACAAAGTTCTGATTCATGACGCGATGGACGAGGAGAAGGGCCTCGTGGTCGCGCGCGCCTTCGAGCCGCTCTCGAAATCCGTCGTCAAGCAGATCGCCGAACTCGGCGTGACGAAGATCAAGGTCGTGGACACGACCGTTGACGAAGGGATCGTCATCAAGTGCATGAAGAAGGATCCCGCGAAGAACGAAGAGGAGGCGCTGAAGGATATTTATCGCCGCCTCCGCCCCGGCGATCCGCCCACGGCGGCGAACGCCCGCGCGCTCATCAAGCGGCTGTTCTTTGATCCCAAGCGCTATGATCTCGGCCGCGTCGGTCGTTACAAGATTCATCAGAAGCTCGGCGTCAAAAACAAGGACGACTCGCGCATCCTGACGAAGGACGATCTCGTCGCCGCCACGAAATATCTTTTGCGCCTGAAGAAGGGCGAAGGTTCGCTGGACGACATTGACCACTTGGGCAGCCGCCGAATCCGCACGGTGGGCGAATTGCTCGCCAACCAATGCCGCGTCGGTCTCGCGCGCACGGAACGCCTCGTGAAGGAACGCATGACACTGTTCGATCAGGGCGCCGAAGCGATGACGCCGCAGAAGCTCATCAATCCAAAAGCGCTCAGCGCGGTGATCCGCGATTTCTTCGGCCGCTCGCAGTTGAGCCAGTTCATGGACCAGATCAATCCGCTCGCCGAGCTGACGCACAAGCGCCGGCTCTCCGCGCTCGGACCGGGGGGGCTTTCGCGTGATCGCGCTGGCTTCGAAGTGCGTGACGTTCACCCGTCGCATTACGGTCGCATTTGCCCGGTGGAAACGCCCGAAGGTCCAAACATCGGTTTGATCGCGTCGCTCGCGACGTTCGCGTGCATCAACGATTTCGGTTTTCTCGAAACGCCGTATCGCAAGTGCGAGAACGGCCGCGTGACCAATCACATTGATTACCTCACCGCCGACCGTGAGGAACAATTCATCGTGGCGCAGGCGAACTCGATGATTGATGAGAAGGGTCGCTTCACGACGGACCGCGTCGTCTGCCGCTGCCGGGGCGACTTTATTGACGTCGAGCCGAGCCGCGTGGATTACATGGACGTGTCGCCGAAGCAACTCGTGTCGGTGGCGGCGTCGTTGATTCCGTTCCTCGAACACGACGACGCGAACCGCGCGTTGATGGGTTCGAACATGCAACGCCAGGCCGTGCCGCTGCTCGTCACCGAAGCGCCGCTCGTGGCGACCGGTCTCGAAGCGCTGGTGGCCCGCGACTCGCGCGCCGTCATGGTCGCCGAGGAATCCGGCAAAGTCGCGTCCGTGACTGGCGACCAGATCATCATCACCGACAACGGCAAGTTGCCCGAGACGAAGAAGAAAATTAAGCACGATCCGGCCAACGGCATTCACGTTTATCCCGTGCGCAAATTCATGCGCTCGAACGCGGCCACCTGCATCAACCAGAAAATCCTGGTCGAGAAGGGTGAAAGCGTGAAGAAGGGCCAGGTCATCGCCGACGGGCCGTGCACGCAAAACGGCGAGCTCGCGCTCGGCCGCAACGTCCTCGTCTCGTTCATGCCCTGGAACGGTTACAACTTCGAGGACGCGATCCTCATCAGCGAGAAGATCGTGAAGGACGACATCTTCACGAGCATCCACATTGACGAGTTCGAGGTCGCCGCCCGCGACACGAAGCTCGGGCCTGAAGAAATCACGCGCGACATCCCGAACCTCGGCGATGAAGCCTTGAAAAATCTCGGACCGGACGGTGTCATCCTCATCGGCGCGGAAGTGAAGCCCGGCGACATTCTCGTTGGCAAGATCACGCCGAAGTCCGAAACCGAACTCGCGCCGGAAGAACGGTTGCTGCGCGCGATCTTCGGCGAAAAGGCCGCGGACGTGAAGGACACCTCGCTGAAAGTTCCGTCGGGAACCTACGGCATCGTCATGGACGTGAAGGTTTCCGCCAAGAAGGAAGGCGAGCGCAAGGTCGCCGGCACGGAGGAGAAACGCGCGGTCAAGCAGATCGAGGAGGACCATCGCAAGAAGGTCGAGGAACTCCGCGACCAGCTCACCGAGGCGCTCAGCAACATTCTGCTCGGCGAAAAAATTCCGCTCGACGTGGTGAACAGCGAGACGGGCGAGATCATCATTCCCGCCAATCGCAAGATCACCAAGACGCTCCTGCGCAAGCTCGCGGAACTGTACGACCGGATCGAAATTGATCCGTCGCCCATCCGCAACAAGATCAACGAAATCATCGGGTCGTTCAAAAAGAAGTTCGACGACATCCAGATGCAGTACGACGAGGAACTGGAACGCGCCGAGTCCGGCGAAGGCGTGGACCGCGGCGTGGTCAAATCCGTCCGCGTTTACGTCGCGTCCAAGCGCAAGCTCTCGGTCGGCGACAAGATGGCCGGCCGTCACGGCAACAAGGGCGTCGTCGCGCGCATCGTGCCCGAAGAGGACATGCCGTTCCTCGCGGACGGAACGCCGGTGGAGATCGTGTTGAACCCGCTGGGCGTGCCTTCGCGCATGAACGTCGGCCAGGTTTTGGAAACGCATCTGGGCTGGGCCGCGAAGGTCCTTGGCCTGAGCTTCGCGACGCCGGTGTTTGACGGCATCAAGGAGAAACAGGTGCGCAAGTACCTCGAGGAGGCGATCGCCAAGAACATGAAGTTCGCGGCGCACCCGCTCGTCGGCGAGAACGGCAAGACGCATCTTTACGACGGACGTTCGGGTGAACAGTTCGATCAGGAAGTGGTCGTCGGCTACATCTACATGATGAAGCTGGGTCACCTGGTGGCCGACAAGATTCACGCCCGCGCGGTCGGGCCGTACTCGCTCGTCACGCAGCAACCGCTCGGCGGCAAAGCGCAGTACGGCGGCCAGCGCTTCGGCGAAATGGAAGTGTGGGCGATGGAAGCCTACGGCGCGGCCTACACGTTGCAGGAACTCCTGACCGTGAAATCCGACGACGTGCAGGGCCGCACGCGCATTTACGAAAGCATCGTCAAGGGCGACAACAGCCTGGAGGCTGGCATTCCCGAATCCTTCAACGTGCTGGTCAAGGAGATGCAATCCCTTGGCCTCGACGTGAAGGTTGGTTACTCGAATCCGGTGGATCAACCCCACGAAGCGGCCAGCGCCTTGGGCGAGATGTCCTCGATGTGAGTAAAACATTTAACGACTTGCTGAAAAACCAAAGCGTATGATCAGTTCCAAAGAAAACGCCCGCGAACTCCTCGGCCTCGAGAAGGTCAACCAGGTGGATTACGTCGGCATCACTGTCGCGTCGCCCGATGCCATCCGGTCCTGGTCCAAAGGCGAGGTCAAAAATCCCGAGACCATCAACTACCGCACCTTCAAGCCCGAAAAAGGCGGCTTGTTCTGCGAACGCATCTTCGGTCCCGTCAAGGACTGGGAGTGTTCGTGCGGGAAGTATAAACGCATCAAACACCGCGGCGTGGTCTGCGACCGTTGTGGTGTCGAGGTGACGCTGGCGCGCGTGCGCCGCGAGCGCATGGGCCACATCGAACTGGCCGTGCCAGTCTGCCACGTCTGGTTTTTCAAGTGCATGCCGTCGCGCATCGGCCTCGCGCTCGACATGACCGCGCGGCATTTGGAACGCGTGATCTATTACGAGGATTATCTCGTGATTGATCCCGGCGAAACGCCGCTCAAGCAAAACCAGTTGTTGAGCGAACACGAATTGCGTGAGGCGAAGGAAACCTACGGCGCGGACAAGTTCGTCGCCAAGATGGGCGCGGAAGCCGTGCGCGAAGCGCTCGCGCGGGTGGACCTCGCGAAGTCGGTCGAGGAATTGCAGGAAGGGATGACGCAGACCAAGAGCAAACAAATCCGCAAGAAGCTGGCGAAGCGGATCAAGTTGCTCCAGGGCCTCGGTGTCTCCAAGAGCCGCCCCGAGTGGATGATCCTCATCGTGCTGCCGGTGATTCCGCCGGATTTGCGCCCGCTCGTCCCGCTCGAAGGCGGACGTTTCGCAACGTCCGACTTGAACGATCTCTATCGCCGCGTCATCAACCGGAACAACCGCCTCAAGAACCTGCTCTCGCTCAAGACGCCGGAAGTCATCATCCGCAACGAGAAGCGCATGTTGCAGGAAGCCGTGGACGCGTTGTTCGACAACGGTCGCCACGGCCGCGCCGTCACCGGCGCTGGCAATCGCGCTTTGAAATCTTTGTCCGACATGCTCAAGGGCAAGTCAGGCCGCTTCCGCCAGAACCTGCTCGGCAAGCGCGTGGATTACTCGGGCCGCTCGGTGATCGTCATCGGCCCCGAACTCAAACTACATCAGTGCGGTTTGCCGAAGAAGATGGCGCTCGTTTTGTTCGAGCCGTTCATCATCCGCCGGTTGAAGGAACTGGGTTACGTCCACACCGTCCGCTCGGCCAAGAAAATGATCGAGCGCCAGACGAAGGAAGTCTGGGACGTCCTCGAAGAAGTCACCCGCGGGCATCCCGTGTTGCTCAATCGCGCGCCGACGTTGCACCGGCTCTCGGTGCAGGCGTTCGAACCGCAGCTTATCGAAGGCGAAGCGATCCGCATTCATCCGCTGGTCTGCACCGCCTACAACGCGGACTTCGACGGCGACCAGATGGCTGTCCACGTCCCGCTCTCGGTCGAGGCGCAGATGGAAGCACGGCTCTTGATGATGGCGACGAACAACATTTTTTCGCCATCGTCCGGCAAGCCGATCATCACCCCCACGCAGGACATCACGCTGGGTTGCTATTACCTGACCGCCGAGCCGCGCACGCCCATGCCGACGGACACCCGGACGCTTTTGCTGTTCGGCTCGAAGTCCGAAGTGTTATTCGCCTTCGCCGACGGCGGACTCAAGACGCACGATCGCATCCGTCTTGCGAACCCCGACTTCGGCCGCAAGACCGAATACGGCGACGCGACCAGCAAGGTCATCGTCACGACCGTGGGCCGCGTGACCTTCAGCGAAATCTGGCCGGAAGACCTGGGCTTTTTCAATAAGGCCGCGGGCAAGACCCAGCTCGGCGACCTGATCTGGAAGTGCTACAAGATTTGCGGCCACGAGAACACCGTCACGATGCTCGACCGGTTGAAGGAACTCGGCTTCCGCGAAGCGACGAAGGCCGGCGTCTCCATCGGCATTGACGACATGATCATTCCGAAGGAGAAGGACCAGGAAATTGACGCGGCGCAGAAGCTGATCAAGGAAGTCGAGAAGCAACATCGCAAGGGCGTCATCACCTCCGGCGAGCGCTACAACAAAATCGTGGACATCTGGACGCACGCGACGGACCAGATTTCCAACGTCATGTTCAAGACGCTGGAACACAACCAGGGCAAGAAGGAGTTCAACCCGGTTTACCTGATGGTGGACTCCGGCGCGCGCGGCAATCGCCAGCAGGTGCGGCAGCTCGCCGGGGTGCGCGGCCTCATGGCCAAGCCCAGCGGCGACATCATCGAGAAACCGATTCTCTCGAATTTCCGCGAGGGCCTCACGGTGCTCGAATACTTCATCTCGACGCACGGTGCGCGCAAAGGTCTCGCCGACACCGCGCTCAAGACCGCCGACTCCGGTTACATGACGCGCAAGCTCGTGGACGTGGCGCAGGACGTGATCATCCGGCAGGTGGATTGCGGCACGACCAACGGCATCTGGGTGCAGGCCATTTACGAAGGCGAGGACGAAGTCGTCAAACTCGCCGACCGGCTCGTGGGCCGGTTCTCGTGCGACGACATCGCCAACCCGGTCAATCCGAAGGAAGTCTTCGTGCGCGCGAACGAGGAGATTGACGAACTCAAGGCCAAGGCCATTGAGAACGCGCTGATCGAGCGGGTGAAAATCCGCTCCGTTCTCACCTGCGACAGCAAGCAGGGCATTTGCATCGCCTGCTATGGTCGTAATCTCGCCACCGGTCTGCCGGCGAAGCTTGGGGAGGCCACCGGCATCATCGCCGCGCAATCTATTGGCGAACCCGGCACGCAGCTCACCATGCGTACGTTCCACATCGGTGGCACGGCCGCCGTGCAGTTCAAGGTGCCGCAGATCAAAGCCAAGCACGACGGCACCATTCGCTACAACGAACTCCGGCTCGTGCAACTCGAAGACGGCAACAACATTGTGCTCAACAAAAACGGCACCGTCTCGATCCTGGCCGACGACGGCCGCGAACTCGAGAACCACACCGTCGTCATCGGTGCGGTCATCGCCGCCGGCGACGGCAGCAAGGTCAAGAAAGGCGAAACCTTCGTCCAGTGGGATCCTTACAATGTGCCGATTCTCTCCGAGAAGGCGGGCAAGGTGAAGTTCCACGACATCATCGAAGGCGTCACGATGAAGCAGGAAGTGGACGAAACGACCCAGCAGGAAGCGATGGTCGTCATCGAACACAAGGAGGATTTGCACCCGCAGATCATCATCAGCAACGACCGCGGCGAGGTCGTGGCCAATTACCCGATTCCCTCCGGGGCGCACATCGTTTTGAACGAGGGCGACAAGATCGTCGCCGGCACGCTCATGGCCCGCACCCCTCGCAAGACGGCCAAGACCAAGGACATCACCGGCGGTCTGCCGCGCGTCGCGGAATTGTTCGAGGCGCGCCGTCCGAAGGACGCGTCCGAAATCTCGAAGATTGACGGCGTGGTGGATTTTGGTCCGAGCGTCCGCGGCAAGCGCTGCATTCTCATCAAGGACCCGCAGACCAACTCGGAGGAGGAACACCTCATCGCGATCGGTAAACACGTCATTGTGTTCAAGGGCGACTTCGTGAAAAAGGGCCAGCAGTTGACCGAAGGCCCGATGGACCCGCACGAAATTCTCGACGTGTGCGGCCCGCAGGAATTGCAGGAACATCTCGTCAACGAGGTGCAGGAGGTTTATCGCCTGCAAGGTGTGACGATCAACGACAAGCACATCGAGATCATCGTCCGCCAGATGCTCCGCAAGGTGCGCATCACCGAACCCGGCGACACGACCTTCCTCTGGGGAGAGCAGATTGACAAACTGGAGTTCGAAGGCGAGAACGAGCGCGTGGACAAGATGGGTGGCAAGCCCGCCGAAGCTTCGCCCGTGTTGCTCGGCATCACGAAGGCCTCGCTCGAAACCGAAAGCTTCCTCAGCGCCGCGTCGTTCCAGGATACGACCCGCGTGTTGACCGAGGCGGCCACGCGGTCGCGCATTGATTATCTGCGGGGCTTCAAGGAAAACGTGATCATGGGTCACATCATTCCCGCCGGCTCCGGCTTCGATTACCACCGCAAGGTGACGACGAAAGCGCTGGTCGAAGTCATCGAAGAGGAAGCGCCGCCGGAAGCGATGTCGGCGGAGGAGAACCCGCTCTTGAGCGCCAGTTGAGCGGTCAGAAACCAGTTGCAACGTGAAAAACCTTTGTTAATATCCGCGTTCCGTTTCGCCGGTGAAAATGCCGGCGGAACGGACGCGATTTTCCAACGCACATGCCGACAATCAATCAATTGGTCCGCAAGGGCCGCAACAAGATCAAATACAAGTCCAAGTCGCCTGCCTTGGAGAATTCCCCGTTCCGTCGCGGGGTGTGCATCCAGGTGATGACGCGCACGCCCAAGAAGCCGAACTCCGCGATGCGCAAGGTCGCGAAGGTGAGGCTCACCAACGGCTTTGAGATCATCGCCTACATCCCCGACGAGGGGCACAATTTGCAGGAGCACTCGATCGTGCTCGTGCGCGGCGGGCGCGTGAAGGATTTGCCCGGTGTGCGCTATCACATCGTGCGCGGCACGCTCGACGCCGCGGGCGTCGAGAAGCGGCGCGTCAGTCGCTCCAAGTACGGCGTCAAGCGCCCCAAGGATGTCAAAGTCGCCGCCGCCCAGGCCAACGCCGCGAAGTAAACCGTCTCTCAACCCTTTAACGATTTAACGAATTCATGTCCCGCAGACGCCAAGCAGACAAACGACCGGCGGTCAAAGACGCCAAATACCAAAGCGTTCTGGTCACGCGCCTCGTCAACACCATCATGCGCGGAGGCAAGAAGAGCACCGCCCAACGCATCGTCTATGGCGCGTTTGATCGCATCTCGGAAAAAAATCCGGCGAGCAACCCCATCGAAATCCTTCAGCGCGCGGTGGACAACGCCAAGCCGCGCATCGAGACCAAGCCCCGCCGCGTCGGCGGCGCCACGTATCAGGTGCCGCTGGAAGTCACCTCCGACCGCCAGGCTTCGCTCGCGTTGCGCTGGATCGTTGACTACGCGGATGCCCGCAAAGGTCTGCCCATGAGCGACGCGCTCGCGTCGGAAATTTTGGAAGCCTATCAAGGGCAGGGGAACGCCATCCGCAAACGCGACGACGTTCACAAGATGGCGCAGGCGAACAAAGCGTTCGCGCACTTCCGCTGGTAGAAAATAATTTGAAACGCCCCCGGCTGTGAGTGGCCCGGGGCGTTTTTTATCCTTTAACCGAAATGCAAGCCGTGGCTGACAAACCGACATCTCCAACTTCGCCGAACTCGCCCAACCGCGAGTACACGCTCGAATGCACCCGTAATATCGGCATCGCCGCGCACATTGACGCCGGCAAGACCACCACCACGGAGCGCATCCTGTTTTACACCGGGCTGATTCACAAGATCGGCGACGTGGACGACGGCAATACCGTCACGGACTGGATGGAGCAGGAACGCGAGCGCGGGATCACGATCACGTCCGCCGCCGTGACCTGCTTCTGGACGCAGAAATGCGCCAAGCCGGGTGAGGACAAAATTTACAAGGCGTTCAACAACATCCCGCACCGCGTCAACATCATTGATACGCCCGGTCACGTGGATTTCACGGCGGAAGTCGAACGTTCCATGCGCGTGCTGGACGGCGCGGTCGCGGTGTTCTGCGGCGTCGCCGGCGTGCAACCGCAATCCGAAACCGTCTGGCGGCAGGCGACGAAATATAAAGTTCCCCGCATCGCGTTCGTCAACAAGATGGATCGCATCGGCGCGAACTTTGCGAACGCTCTGAATGACATGCGCACCAAACTGCGCGCGTATGCGTTCCCGATTTTCCTCCCCTTCGGCGAAGGCCCGAACGAGGCCGAAGGTAAAGCAGTTACTGGCGGCTTTGAAGGCGTGATTGACCTGGTCAATCAGAAGTTGATCTATTGGGGGCCGGGCGAGGCTAACGAGGGTTTGAATTACGAGATCAGAGAAATCCCCCCCGAATATCAGGAACGGGCGAAGGCAGCCCTCGCGGAATTGATTGACGCCGTTTCCAACAAGGACGACACGATCGCCGAAATGGTGCTTGAAGAAAAACCGATCGAGCCGCCCGTGCTCAAGGCCGCGATCCGCCGCCTCACCTGCAAGATCGAATTGATTCCCGTGCTGTGCGGTTCCGCCTTCAAGAAAAAGGGCGTGCAGGTTTTGGTGGACGCCGTGGTGGATTATCTGCCCGGCCCCCTGGACATTCCGCCGGCGCACGGCTTGGAGCCCGGCACGGAAAACGTCGTCGAAGTTCCCACCAGCGACACCGAGAAATTCTGCTCGCTGGCGTTCAAGCTCTGGACCGATCCCTACGCCGGCAAGCTGGTCTTCTTCCGCGTCTATTCCGGCCACCTCAAGAAGGGTGACAATATTTACAACCCGCGCACGCGTAAACGCGAACGCGTCAGCCGCCTCATGGTAATCCAGGGAAGCGAGCGCAAGGACATCAACGAGGTTTTTGCGGGCGACATCGCCGCGCTCGTCGGCCTGCGCAACATCACGACCGGCGACACGCTCTCCGACGAAGACTTTGACGTGACGCTCGAACCGCCGACGTTCCCCGAGCCGGTCATCAGCATGGCCGTCGAGCCCAAGACCAAGCAGGATCGCGACAAGATGTCCGAAGGCTTGCAACGGCTCGCCGAAGAAGATCCGACCTTCCGCTGTTTCACAAACGAGGAAACCAGCCAGCTCATCATCGCGGGCATGGGCGAGTTGCATCTGGAAATCATCATTGACCGGCTCAAGCGCGAATTCAAAGTGGACGCCAACACCGGCGCGCCCCAGATCGCCTACCGCGAAACCATCACGAAGGCGGCCGAGGGCGAAGGCAAATTCATCCGTCAATCCGGCGGTCGCGGTCAATACGGCCATGCGTGCGTCGAGGTTCAGCCCAACGAAAAGGGCAAGGGCGTCGAAGTCGAAAACAAGATTGTCGGCGGCACGATCCCGAAGGAATACATTCCGGCGGTCATTGACGGCATCGAAGAAGCCATCAAGGGCGGCGTCTATGCCGGCTACCAGGTCATTGACATCAAGGTACAGGTGACCGACGGCTCGTTCCACGAAGTGGACTCGAACGAACTCGCGTTCAAGATGGCGGGCATCTTCGCGTTGAAAGACGCGTTCAAGAAAGCCGGTCCGATCATTCTCGAACCGATCATGAAGGTCGAATGCACCACGCCCGACGAATATCAGGGCGACCTGATCGGCGACATCACCCGTCGTCGCGGCCACATCATCAACATCGAAGCCAAACAGGGCCAGACGGTGGTCAATGCCAACGTGCCGCTCTCCGAAATGTTCGGTTACGCCACCGCGATCCGTTCGCTCTCGAAAGGCCGCGCCTCGTATTCGATGGAGCCGCTCACGTTCGAGCAGGTGCCGAACAGCATCGCGGAAAAAATTCTGGACTCAGCGAAGAGCAAGCCCGCGGCGCGCACGTAGCCACGCTTCGGCGATTCTCATTAACACCGGGCTTCAGCCCGGTGTTTCCGTGTACGGTTCATCTGGCAGCCGCTTCAGCGGCTTTGGTTCGCCTGGAAAAACAAATCCAGCACGCGCCGCACATTCTTCGGGTTGCGTTGCAGCGCGCCGTGGCCTTCCTCCGGGTCTTCGATGGTCAAGACAACGGTCGCGCCCTGTTCCTTCAACCACGCGGCGGCGCGTTTCATGCCAGGGATTCCATCGCGTTCAGGATTGGGATCACGCCCACCCGCGACCGTGATCCAGCGAGTGCCTTGCAACGGACGCGGGCCGAAGTCGCCGTTGAGAATCGCGCGCGTCGGTGGATAGTCGAGGCCCACGCCGCCGGAACTGGCGACTGCGAGGGAGAAGAAGTGTTTGCCATCCCGCCCCGCATCGAGCGCGACGACGGCATACGAATTCGCCGAGCCGCGGCTGAAGCCGTGGAACATCACCGAGTTGGTTTGCGCGCCGAGCTTTTTCAGCGCGAGGTCAATCTCGCGGTGGGCCTGCTCCGGCGTGTAGTAGGAAGCCGGTTCGTTGCCCGAACCCAGCCACCATTGCACGCACACCAGTCCGACGTCGCAGTCTTTCAAGTGCCGATGCCAGAGGGCGAGGTCGTCCGTGGCGAAACCTTGCTTGCCGTGCATCGAAACGATCCAGTACTTCGGCGCGTTGGTCGCCCGCCAGACGACGAGAAAACATTGGCCGTCGGACGTGGGCAGGATTTCCGGTTTCAACTTCGCCGCATCGGCAGAAAACTTTCCGCCCTGCGCCTGCTTGTAAAGTTCCGCCGCGCGTCCGGTGAGCGGAGTCTCCGCCGCCGACAAGGACAACCGCCCGATGAGCGCGAACAAAAGAAGTGATGAGGGATAACGCATGACTGTCTCTAGCGTGAATTCCATCCCGGTTCAACTCATTTACTTTCTTGCTGCCATCCGCCCGTTGGGACAATTTGCCGCCATGAAATGGGAACAGCTTTGTGACGACGCGAGCTTGGAAAATCTCCCATACCGCGTGGAACTGTCCCGGCACGGCCAGCTTGTTTTGAGTCCGCGTCGCAGCTACCACAGCATCTTTCAAAGCCGCATCATCCGCTGGTTGAATCAACTTTTACCCCAGGGCGAGGCTATGCCGGAGTGCCCCATTGAAACGGAGATCGGCACGGTCGTCGCGGACGTGGCTTGGGCCTCACCGGAAAAAGTAAAACGCAATTTCTATCTGCCGAACTGGGCCGAGTCACCGGAAATTGTCGTGGAAGTTTTGTCCCCCTCGAATGACAGCAAGGAAATCGAGAAGAAGCGTGAGGCCATGTTCGCCAAGGGCGCACGGGAGTTCTGGGTCTGCGACCAGAAAGGCTTGCTTCAGTTCTTCGCCCCGCGCGAACGCGTGGCGAATTCAAAACTCTGCCCGAAGTTTCCTGCGAGCGTTGCCAACCGGTAATGGAGTCCTGCTGCATCGCGATTCCGTGGACGCGCGTTTGATTGCCGAACTCACCTCGCTCGGCAAACTCGGAAAAATTTCCCACAACGAAACCGAAGCCGGCGGCATTGGCGAACCCAAGAGCGGTAAGCCAGCCTTCGATTCCACCAAGTTCAAGACCGCTGCCGAATTGGAAACGTTTCTGAACAAACTCGCGGGCGATTGAGAATGGCTTGAACGCTCTCCCTCATCCCAACCTTCTCCCCCGGGGGAGAAGGACAATCGTTCGCCGTCTCACAAGATTTCGTGCGCCGGATTTGGCGCGAAGACCGTTGAGCAAACAGAAAACTTCCGACGGCTATTCCCTCCCCTTCTGGAGTGGTTGGCTGTGCCGTTCACTTTGTCCCCAAGGTTTCCCACCATTTGTGCCAGGAGGGCTTAATTTCGGTTTCTCCGTCTGAATTAGTTCTCGAGATAAGCTCAAAAGCCTCCATGGACTTGTTATCCTTAGAGCGATTGATAAAGTCCATCATCATTTGGGCCATTCTTGGTGAAGAAACTGAAGCCGCCCGCCTGAACAGTTCTTCCGGAACGATTCCCGCCGCCAAACAACAGTGGTAAACATTCGCCCAAGCGAGCAACTTTTCCCGAAGATCTTCGTTCTTCAGGTTTTTGATAGCAGCGTAAACTAAAATTGCCAAAACTCTTTCATCACAGGAATACCGCTCGTTTTTTCGACACGCGAGCCTTTGCATATTAGGAAGGACCCATTTACATCCAAAATCCCATTTTGCCCGGATTAAATCCCGCGCCTCCTCAGGCCCCTGCAAGAAAAGAGCGACGAGACGTTGATAGGCATCTTGCCTGTCAACGAGCTTTAATATCTCTTCAAGCTGTTCGTGATAATTCATGGTTTGAACGTCGCCGTTTTTGGCGCGGGAACGTATAGTTGCCAACCTTAGAATACCCGCCGGCCTTTAACCGCGCGGTAATTTCTTTGAGTTCATCGCGAGTCATTGACTCACTAATTCTTTCGCCTCCGGCTCGACCCACTTGTTGTGTTCCTTGATGAGGTCAACGAGACGTTCCACGGCTTCGGCTTCGGGGATGTTGAATTTGATCGGGGTCTTGCCGACGTAGAGATTGATCTTGCCGGGCGCGCCGCCCACGTAGCCGAAGTCCGCGTCGGCCATTTCGCCCGGGCCGTTCACGATGCAGCCCATGATGGCGATCTTCACGCCCTTGAGATGCTCCGTGCGCGTCTTGATGCTCGCGGTCACGGTCTGCAAGTTGAACAGCGTCCGCCCGCACGACGGGCACGCGACGTAATCGGTCTTGAACGAACGGCAGCCCGCCGCCTGCAAAATGTTGTAAGCCAGCCGCAGCGATTGTCCGCCGCCGGCTTCGCCGCGCACCAGAATCGCGTCGCCAATCCCATCCGCCAGCAGCGAGCCAATCACGACGGAGGCGCGGAGCAGGGCGATCTTGGGTTCGAGCGGGAAACGCCCCTCCTCTCCCGGCCTGCGGCCACCCTCTCCTCCATTCGGAATGGAGGAGAGGGACGGGGAGAGGAGGTGCGCCGCTTGATTTCCAAAGCTCAAACAATCCTTCAGCAAAATCGGATTGTTCCGGCCAAGCCGTTTCAACTTCGCCGCGAGCAAACGGAACGCGGTGATGGCCGGCAGGTTCACGCCGTCCTTCACGGTGACGAGTTGGGTGTCGCAGTTGATGTCGAAGTCCTGCGTCGGATCGAGTTCGGCGACGTTCAGGTCTTCATAAACCGCCTCCGGTTTCACGTCGTCCTTGGGGCGAATCTTCGGCGCGACTTTGTCCCACGTCGCCTGCGTGACGACGACGCGGATGAGTTGTTCGCCGCCGCATTTGGTGTTTTCGTTCAGCTTGATCTCCGGCGTCTCGCGTTTCTCGAAGTGAAACGGGTCGAATGGCCACGTAGCGGCGTTCGGCAGAACGCCGCCATCTGAAGAACCCGAAAAGGATGCGGCGCTCTGCCGAGTCGCCGCTACGCTAAGAAGAGGAATCTGCGCTAGCAAATCCCGGCACACTTCAATCTCTCGCGGCGAATCTTCCGTGAGCGAAACACGGATGGTGTCGCCCAGTCCGTCGCACAGCAGGGAACCGATGCCGATGGCGGATTTGATCCGGCCATCCTCGCCCTCGCCGGCTTCGGTAACGCCGAGGTGGATGGGATAATTCCAGTCCGGCCCTTCCTGTTCGAGTCGCGCGACGAGGAGGCGATAGCACTCGATCATCACCTTGGGATTGGACGACTTCATCGAGAACTTGAAATTGTGGAAGTCGTGTTTGCGCGCGATGCGGGCGAACTCCAGCGCACTCTCAACCATGCCGAGCGGCGTGTCGCCGAAGCGGTTCATGATACGGTCGGAGAGCGAGCCGTGGTTCGTGCCGATGCGGAGACAACGCTTCAGCTTCTTCGCTTCGATCACGAGCGGCGTAAACTTTTCCTCGATGCGCTTCAACTCGGTGGCGTATTGCTCGTCGGTGTATTCCTTGATGGCAAATTTTTTCGAGTCGGCGTAGTTGCCGGGATTCACTCGCACGACTTCCACCCACTTCACCGCTTCCATCGCGGCGTCAGGTTTGAAATGAATGTCCGCTACGATGGGAACGAAACAGCCGAGCTTGTGCAACTCAACCACGATGTTCCGCAGGTTCGCCGCGTCCTTCACCGTCGGTGCGGTGATGCGGACGAGTTGGCAGCCGACCTCGACGAGTTCGAGCGTTTGCTTCACGCACTCGGTGGTGTCCATCGTGTCGCACGTGAGCATGGACTGCATCACGACGGGATGATTGCCGCCCATGGTGAAGCCGCCATGCTGCGGATCACCCACTGTGATCTCGCGGGTCTGACGGCGCCGGTGGAGGTAGGGCGATTCGCAGTAGCGCATGGCGGCGGTCATCACTTGGGCGCGAACAGCACCGGGATATCACGGTCGGCGCGGGCCGCGCGTACCCAGTCGCCGGTGTCGAAGAATCCGATGTAGAGCATGAAGATGATCAGCAACACGGCGAAACCGCTTTGGATGTAGTTCAACAGTCGTGGGCTGACCGGACGCCGCCGGATGGCTTCGATGAGCGCGAGCGTGATGTGTCCGCCGTCAAGCACGGGCAGCGGCAGGAGGTTGAGCAGGGCGAGGTTTACATTGAGGATGACGCTGAACCACAGCACGCGCCGCCAGCCGTTGTCGCTTTCAAAGAAATTTTTGTAAACGCGGATGATCATAACCGCGCCGCCGAGTTGCTGGACGCTGACATCCGATTTGCTCGAGAACACCGTGCCGATGGTCGCAAAAATCTGGCCGGCGCTCTCGCGGATCTGGTCGAGCGGCGCGGGATGGACGATTTCTTCGTCCGCGACGAGCGCCCACGCGAGGATGCCAAACGAGGGATTGGCTTTCGCCGGTTTGACGGGCTTCTCGGCGAGAATTTCGCGTTCGAACTGTTCGCTGCCGCGTTTGATGGTGAACCGCACCGGCTTCACCGGGCCGTTAGTCAACATTTCCTCGGCCCAGATCACTGACGCGAAGCTGTAAATTCTCTCGCCGTTTATGGCGATGACTTCGTCGTTGGTTCGCAGGCCGGCAACGGCGGCCGGACTGTTGGTGGCGACAAGAGCAATGATGGCGGGATGCGTCGGCGCAACGAGAATCTGGCGGAGGGCCTTGCGCTCATACCATTTGGTGGCGCGCTTGAAGGGCACGGCGTTGGCGATGCCTTCCTTCCCGTCGCGGGAATACTTGATGGCGATGGTCGCGTTTTCGCTGGTGACGATGCGCCAGGTGATGCTGTCGCGCGAAGGCGGGGCGAATTGCGTGACCGCGTGGCCGTCCACTTCGAGGATTTTGTCGCCGGGACGCAAGCCGGCCTTGTACGCCGGGCCGGTGGGGTCCACCCAACCAACGGTGGTGGAATCCTTGGAACGTTGCTCCGGCTTGCCGACGCCCCAGACGACGAATGCGAACGCGATCGCCAGCAGGAAACTGAACAACGGCCCGGCGAAGGCGACGATGATTTTGTCGAGTGCCGTAACGTTCGGCAGCGGGGCGGTGGTGGATTCGCCTTTGCCCTCGATCATTTCCATGCTGGCCATCTGCGGCAGCGCGACGTAGCCGCCGGCGGGAATCCAGCCGAGCGCGTACTCGACGCCGTTGATGGTTTTCTTCCAGATCGGTTTGCCGAACCAGATGGCGAAGCGGTCCACCCTCAACCCGCGCCAGCGCGCGGCGAAAAAGTGGCCCAACTCGTGAACGAAGATGAGCAGGTTCAAAGCGAGCAACGCTTCGAACACCGTGAAGATGATTTTCAATATAGACATGCTAAATATTTTTTACCCCAAACGGAGCGCGTTGATTATAGCCGAAAATCCGGCTGGGGCAATGACGGGTTTGTAACCGCCGACGTGAGGAGGCGGGGGCACTTTCTTCGTTCGCCTCCTCACGTCGGCGGCTACAAACTGGCAGCGGCCCGCGCCCACGCGTCCGCCTCCAAAATCTGTTCCAGCGTCGGATGCGACACGACTTGATGCGTATCCATCGTGTGGCGCACAGTTTCCGTGATCTGCGGGAAATTGATTTTCCGATTCACGAACGCTTCGACCGCGACTTCGTTGGCGGCGTTCAAAACAGCGGGCAAAGTTCCGCCGACTTCGCCGGCGCGACGGGCGAGCGCCAACGCAGGGAAGCGTTCCACGTCCGGTTCTTCAAATGTGAGGTTGGCGATCTTCGGAAAATCAGTCTGCACTCGTTCGCTCGCGGCGCGGTCGGGATAAGTGAGCGCGTATTGGATCGGCAGGCACATGTCCGGCGTGGACAACTGCGCGATGAGTGAGCCGTCCACGAACTCGACCATCGAGTGAACAATGCTTTGCGGATGAACGACCACGCCGACGCGCGCCATCTCGATGTCGAACAGCCAGCGGGCTTCGATCATTTCCAGTCCTTTGTTGAACAGCGTGGCAGAATCAATCGTGATCTTGCGGCCCATGACCCACGACGGGTGTTTGAGCGCTCGCTCGACGGTGATCTCGGAAAATTTTTCCTTGGGCCAAGTTGTTTTATCACGAAACGGACCGCCGCTGGCGGTGAGCCAAAGTTTGCGGACGGAGGCGGAAGGTTTGCCATCGAGACATTGGAAGATGGCGGAGTGCTCGCTATCCACGGCGAGCACGCGCACGCCGTATTTGCGAGCCTCGTTCATCACGATCTCGCCGGCCATCACCAGAATTTCCTTTGACGCGACGGCGATGTCTTTGCCGGCGCGAATCGCCGCGAGCGCCGGCTGCAATCCCGCCGTGCCGACGATGGCGATGAGCACGATGTCCGCCGCGGGGAGCGTGGCGAGTTTCAGCAATCCTTCGCTGCCGGAATAGACTTCACAATTCGCGCCCAGCGTGCCGCGCAGTTCATTCGCCTTCGCCTCGTCGTTGATGGAAACGGCGACGGGTTGATGTTTTCGCGTTTGCTCGATGAGCAAGTCCGAGTTATTCCCCGCCGCGAGCGCGAGCAAGCGGATGCGGTCCGGCAAATCCTCGGCGACCTTGAGGGTGCTGGTGCCAATGGAGCCGGTGCTGCCGAGAACGACGACGTTTTTCATGCAACCACGAATGGACACGAATGGACACGAATCGGAAGGAAAGCTTCGACGTGAATTTCGCGAATTATCACGAATTGAGAAAAGCCGGTTTTGAATTCGCGGCAATTCGCGTAATTCGCGTCAACCCTTTCGTGTCTATTCGTGTTCATTCGTGGTTAAGGATGCGTCAGGACATGCCGCAGATACAAATACATGATGGGTGCATTAAACAGCAGACTGTCGAGCAGGTCGAGAATGCCGCCAATGCCCGGGAAGAATTTCCCCGAGTCCTTCACACCCGCCTCGCGCTTGAACAACGATTCGATGAGGTCGCCGATGACGGCGGTTGAACTCAGGACCACGCCTAGCACGACGGCGTGCAACGGTTTCATGCCGGGCATCTTGTCGCCGAGAAAATGCGTGAAGACCAGGCTCGCGGCGGTCGAAACCACAATCGCGCCGCCGAACCCTTCCCAGGTTTTCCCCGGACTGATGCGCGGAATCATTTTGTGTCTGCCGATGAGCGAGCCGACGGCATACGCGCCCGAGTCGCTGAACTTCGTGACGACGATGAAGTAGAGGACGTAGTATTTGCCGTGGCCGGCGATGCCGGGGAAGAAATTGATTTTCTGGATGAAGTTCAGCAGCCACGGGACATACATCAGGCCGAAGAGAGTCGTCGAGATGGCGAGGATGCCGGCCGTGTTGCTTCGGGAAACGAATTGCCGCACGCACAGCCCGAGGACGAACAAAATCAGGAAGCCCGTCTCGAAGTCGTTCACGCGCGCGGGCGAATCGTGGATGCCCAACATGCCGGTGCAATGCAGAAACGTCCCGCCCATCAGCAGCACGCCGCCGAACAAGCCCCACCACTTGAAGCAGACGAAGTCGCGCTTCTCCACCAACCCGTAGAACTCCGCCAGACCAAAACCCGCGAGCGCGAGCATGATGACGAGGAAGACGTAATCCGAGATCAACTTGTGGCCCGAGAACATCGCCGTGAGGATGACGCCCCACAGAATCACGGTGCTGACCAGCCGGCGAAGAAAAATCTTCGCCTTGGAGACGGGGGGCGCGGCAACGGGCGTTTCTGACATGCGCGCGAGGCTAACAACGGGGCGGGGGATTGCCAATTTCCAATTGCCATTTCAGGCAAGCGCTATTTCTCATTCCTGTCGAGTACGGCGGTGGCGAGTTCACGTACTAGTGGATCTGAATCACCGGTCGCGAATTCAACCGCTGGCAAGACGGACTTAAACTCCTCACGGTTGACGGCTCTGGAAATGAAAATCATCGCGGCGGCTCTGGTGGATTGTTGCGGGCTCTTCAGTTCGGCAGCGACCTGCGTGATGACAGGTTTGGCCAGAGGCCCAAAAGCTGAGAGTCCGAAGATAGCCGATTCGCGCAGTTTTACATTTCCGCTGCTGATAAATTTGGCGAGCACAGGGACAACATCACTCGACTCGACGCCGACACAGGAAAGTAAACCTATCGCCCGATACTGGGTTTGCGAGTTGGTTGATTCCAATTCCTTGAGGAGCAATGGAATCATCTCACTAGCTGCCGGTCCGACCTCCGCCAGCAATGCGCGAGCGTAGCCGGAGTTGGTGTTATCATGATCGGCATACGTCCTGACATATTCGGTAATACTGTCCTTCCGAATCAGGATCAGCGCCGCGCGTGCGGGAATTTGCACTGTAGAATCTCCGGCCGACGCGGTCATTCTCTCAAGGGCGGGAATGGCGGATTTCGCCGCCGATCCGAGACTTCCAAGCGCTCGGGCTGCGTAATATTGTTGGGCCGTCCAGACAGGGAATTCACCCACGTGGGAATTCTGGCCCATGTGGCGCGCAAGCTGTTTCTCGAATCTGGAATCTGGGTGTGCGGAATCCCCGTGTTCGAGAAGCCAGGTCAGTCGGTCAATGGCAGGCTGGCCCATTTGGCGCAGGGCTTTAAGAACGGTTGGATCACGCCGCGGCCTATCGGAGGATAATTGAACCACCCAATAACAAAGGGGATGACCTTTGTAGAACGGCTCACCGTCCGGAAGAACAAACTGAATCAAGAGCCAAACAAGTAGCCCCGCGAACGTGCTGAGCAGTATGATGCGCAACTTGGTCTTCATGGATAGCAGAGTCAAACTCCGCCGAACCGCCGATGCCGCCGGGCGTATTCCTCCAGCGCGGCGATAAATTGCGGTTTGCGGAAGTCGGGCCAGAGCGTCGGGGTGATGACGAGTTCGGCGTAGCTGATCTGCCAAAGGAGAAAATTGCTGACGCGCATTTCGCCGCTGGTGCGGATGAGAACGTCGGGGTCGGGGATGTTGCGCGTCCAAAGGTGTTGCGAGATGACTTGCTCGTTGATGTCGGCGGGGTCGAGTTTTCCCGACTTGGCCTTCTCGGCGATGGCGCGGACGGCGGCGACGATCTCGATGCGCCCGCCGTAGCTCAACGCCATGACGAGCGTGAGGCCGTTGTTCTTCGAGAGCGTGGCCATGGATTTCTTGAGCTGCTCCTGAACATTTTCCGGCAGGCGATAAATCTGGCCGATGACTTCGAGGCGGACGTTGTTCTTATTCAACTCGCTCGTCTCGGTCTTGAGGTAGTGAACGAGATATTTCATCAGCGCGTCCACTTCGTCCTTGGGGCGATTCCAATTCTCGGCGGAGAAGGCGTAGAGGGTGAGGTATTTGATGCCGAGTTCGCCGGCGGCGCGGATGATGGCGCGGGCGGATTCCGCGCCCTGGCGATGGCCCTCGATGCGCGGGAGATGGCGCTGCTTTGCCCAACGGCCGTTGCCGTCCATGATGACGGCGACGTGCTGGGGCAAAGAGGCTTTGGCCTCGGGGCTGAGATGGCTGGCGTGGATGCTCATGGAATCACTTCGGTTTTATGACACCGGAAACGAGCAGGCGTTCGTAATTATCTTTCTCGTGCAGCGCGGTCTGTTTTTGTTTTCCGGTCGCGCCGGGATTCGTGAGGATGCGATTCATCATGGTGATGGCCTTCTCGACGTGGCCGGCGTCGGCGTAAAGCGAGGCGAGCAACATCAGGCCCTCGTACTGTTTCGGCTTTTTCTCGAGTTGTTCCTCGGCGAACTTGATGGCCTGCGGCAGGTCGCCATCGCGCGCGGCGATTTTTGCGGTGCGGTAATCGGCCAGGAAGCCGCTGGTGCGCGTCGGTTCGGAGTTGAGAAAGTCCACGAACCGGTTGGCGAAGAAGCCGGCAACCCGGTTGGCGATCCAACTGATGAAGGGCAGATGGCGCATGGCGACGGCGGAATTTTCCGTCACGGAAGCGCGCGCCGCAAGCAAACGTTGCGGGGCTTCAAACAAATATCGTCTGGTCGCGGCCCGGGCCGACCGAGGCGATGGCAAGCTTCGCGCCCGTGAGTTCGGCGATGGCTTTCAAATACGTGCGGGCTTTCGGCGGGAGTTGTTTCCACCGGCGGGCCTTGTCCGTCGGTGTGAGCCAGCCTTCGAACTCGGCATAGACGGGTTGACACTCGGCGAGCACCTCCGCGTCATTCGGCACAAAGTCGTAGCGCTTTTTCCCGTGACGATAGGCGATGCAGACTTTGATCGTCTCCACCGTGTCGAGGCCATCGAGATTCGTGACTGCGAGGTCATCAATGCCGTTGACCATCGTGGCGTGGCGCGTGGCGACGGAATCAAACCAGCCGCAGCGACGCGCGCGGCCGGTGGTCGCGCCGAATTCGCGGCCCATGCCGTGGAGCAGGTCGGAGATTTCGGCGTTCTCAGTGGGAAGCGGCCCTTCGCCGACGCGTGTGGTGTAAGCTTTCATCACGCCGACGACGCGGTCCATGCGATGCGGCGGCACGCCCGAGCCGGTGCAAGCGCCGCCCGCCGTGGTGTTCGAGGACGTGACGTAGGGATACGTGCCGTGGTCAATGTCGAGGAACGTGCCTTGCGCGCCTTCGAATAAAATGTCCTCGCCGCGACGCATGGCGTTGTGAAGCAATACGACCGTGTTGGCGACGAATGGTTTCAGGAAATCTCCGGCGGCGCGATACTCGGCGAGAACCTTCTTGAACGAGAGCGGTTTGGCGCCGAGGGCCTGGAGGACTTCGTTGTTTTCCTTGATGCGTCTGGAAAGTTTTTCCTCGAACCGCGCGGCGTCAACGAGATCGCCCATGCGCAGGCCGACGCGCGCGGCCTTATCGCCGTAGGCGGGGCCGATGCCGCGTTTGGTGGTGCCGATTTTGTTTTTGCCTTTGAGCACTTCGCGTTGGGCGTCCAGTTCGCGATGATACGGCAGGACGACGTGAGCAGTTTCGCTGACGACGAGATTTTTTCCAATCTTGACGCCGATCTTGAGCAAGCCGTTGATTTCACTCACGAGGCCGACGGGATCCACGACGACGCCGTTGCCGATGACGCAGAGTTTGCTTTTGCGCAGGATGCCGGAGGGGATGAGATGGAGGACGTACTTTTGTTTGCCGACCCAGACCGTGTGGCCGGCGTTGTTGCCGCCGGCATAGCGCACGACGATGTCGGCCCGCTCGGTCAGCACGTCAATGATCTTGCCCTTGCCCTCGTCGCCCCACTGGGCGCCAACCAGAATTGTGTTTGCCATAATGAAATAAAAATCCCCGATCCCGCGAGCGGGACGGGGCAAAGGATTGAATCTTTGCGGGCAGAGGCTAGGAGGCGGGCTCCGGGCTTGTCAATCGCCGACTCGGTTGTTTCGCGCCCGGACTGCACAGCAAGGCGGTCGAGGAATGCTACCGCGATGCATTTTTTTCACGAACCTCTGCAAATAATCGTGCGCCCGTTCAGGCTTTCTTCTGGTACAGTGACTGACAGTAAAAAAGAATTTATGCCTAGTTCCCCTTTGAAGCTGGGAAAATATTCGCTCGGAGTTGGTGACCGTTTCGCGCAACAAGCGCCGGCGCAGTTGCAGGCGTGCGTGCTCGCGCAACGCGCCGGCGTCGAAGTCATCCCGGTCTGGAACAAATCAAACCGCGAGCATCTCATCATCGGCTCGGAACCGTCCACGGTCCGCGCGGCGGCGGCGGCGGCGGTGAAGGCGATGAACTGGAACAAACCCTGGCACGTGGACGCGGACCACATCCGGCTGGAGACGGTGGACCGGTTCATTCCGCATTCGGATTTTTACACGATTGACGTGGCGGACTCGATCGGGAAGCCCGCCGCGCCGGAAGCGGTGAAGGCGTTCGCCGACCGGCACCCCGAGTTGATCGGCACGCTGGAAATTCCCGGCGTGCAGCCTTCGGTCAAGGTCACGCGCGAGGAAGTCGAACGCGTGGCGCGCAAATATCTTTTCGCCGCCCAGGAGGCAGGCGTGATTTACCGGCACATCGCGAAGGTGAAGGGCGAAGGCAAATTCATCACGGAAGTTTCGATGGACGAGACGGACTCGCCGCAGACGCCGACAGAATTGCTCATCATTCTCGCCGCGCTCGCGGACGAAAAGATTCCGCTCCAGACCGTGGCCCCGAAGTTCACGGGCCGGTTCAACAAAGGCGTGGATTACGTCGGCGACGTGGCGCAATTCGAGCGCGAGTTCAACGATGATCTGTGCGTGATCGCGTTCGCCGTGAAAAATTGCGGCCTGCCGGAAAATCTCAAGCTCAGCGTCCACTCCGGCAGCGACAAGTTTTCGATCTACGGTCCGATTCATCGCGCGATCAAGCGGCACAACGCCGGCTTGCACGTGAAGACGGCGGGCACGACGTGGCTGGAGGAAATCATCGGCCTCGCGGAGAACGGCGGCGAAGGACTGTCGTTGGCGAAGGAGATTTACAACGAGGCGATCGCGCACATGGACGAGTTGTGCGGACCGTACGCCTCGGTGATTGACATTGATCGCCAGAAACTGCCCGATGCCGCGACGGTGGCGAAGTGGACGGGTCCGCAGTTTGCCGTGGCGGTGCGGCACGATCCGAGGTGCGGCGACTACAACAAACACATCCGCCAGTTGCTGCACGTGGGTTACAAACTGGCCGCGCACAAACTCGACCGCTATCTCTCGCTCATTCAGAGCAGCAGCGGCCTCATCACCAGCGGCGTGACGCACAATCTTTTCGACCGCCACGTCAAACCCATCTTCCTCGGGGAGTAACATTGCGGCCTCCCGGTCGGAATCAGGCTGGATTCAGCCTGTTTCCAGCCCGTTGAGCCGACTAAAATCTTGCGGGGCAGGGGTCTTGTGTTAGATTCCGTCGCTCTGCTATGAGGCTTGTTGCGCGTGCCCTCTCTTGGTGGTTTGTTTTTCCCGTGTTGATGGGGGCTTTAGCCGTCTCAAGTATTCCCCTGCACGCAGCAACTTTCACCGTCACGAATGCCAACGACGCCGGCATCGGCTCGCTGCGCGCAGCCATTTCCAACGCCAATTTCTCAGCCGGCGCGGACCTGATTGACTTCGCGATTCCGGGCACGGGACCGTTCACCATCAATCTGGTCGGTAATCTGCCGTCGGTGACGGCGACGGCGACGATTGATGCCACGACGCAGCCGCTTTACGCCGGCCAACCGCTCGTGGAATTGAACGGCGCCACCGCTGCGGGTAACGGGACGGGGATTTATCTGCTCTCGCCGAATTGCGTCGTGAAGGGACTGGCGATAAATCGGTTCGCACGGGAAGGAATCCGGATCGAGAGCACCGGCGGCTGCGTGATCCAAGCGAATTTCATCGGCACCGGCCCCTACGGCACGAATGCACTGGGCAACGGCGGCGGCAGTCCGGGCTTCGGCGGTATTGCGTTGTTCTCAGCGGGCAACCGCATCGGCGGCACCAATGCTTCAGAGCGAAATCTCATTTCGGGAAATCTCCACGGCGTCGTCGCGCAGACCGCCGGGGCGACGAGCAATCAGATCGTCGGAAATTACATTGGCGTGGATGTCACCGGTACGAAGCGGCTTGGGAACACTTACAACGGCGTTTATTTTTACGGGGGCACATCAGGGAATTTTATCGGCGGCACGAACTCCGGGGCGCGGAATCTGATTTCCGGCAATTCGCAGAGCGGAATTTACCTGGTGGACTCAGCTTCGGCGAACAATTCGATTTTAGGAAATTACATCGGCACGGATCCGACGGGCGTGATCGCGATCAGCAATGTGTCCGACGGCATCACGATCAACGGCGCGGCGGGCACGGTCATCGGCGGGACGACGGCGGGCGCGCGTAATGTCATTTCGGGGAACGGCGGTCGCGGCATTTATCTCAACGCGAACAGCGGGCACGACAATCTCGTTCAGGGCAATTACATCGGGACCGATGCGAGTGGTGCCGCCAGACTCGCCAACCTCTACAGCGGCGTCGAGATTTTCAATTCGGTGAGCAATACGGTCGGCGGCGCGGTCTCCGGCGCGGGGAATTTGATTTCCGGCAACGGCCTGAGCGGTGTCTATGTCAGCGGCTCGATCGCGACCCGAAATAGCATTCAGGGCAATCTGATTGGCACGAGTGCGAACGGCAGTCTCGCGCTCGGCAACACGAACCATGGCGTTTTCATTGCGGCGAGCGCGGCGAATAATCTCGTTGGCGGAACGGTGACGGCGGCGCGCAACGTGATTTCGGGCAATGGGCAGAATGGTGTGTATCTTGCCGATGCGAACACGACCGCAAACCAGATTGTCGGGAACTACATCGGAACCGACGCGGCGGGCACCGGTCGGCTGGGCAATGTGCTTTCCGGCGTGCGCCTCGAAGCGCCGCTGAACGTGGTCGGCGGCGCGGGCGCGAGTACGCGCAATGTGATTTCGGGCAACACCAATAACCACGGCGTCTATCTGTTCGGAAGTTTGGCGTTCAGCAACACGGTCTCGGGGAATTTCATCGGCGTGGATGCGACCGGGAGCGCGGCTTTGGGGAACGGTTACCCGAGCGGGACGTTTTCCGGCATCGGTATTTCCAGCGCGGCCGCGAACACGATCGGCGGCACGGTCACCGGAGCGGGGAATGTGATTTCCGGCAACGCGGACAAGGGAATCTATGTCTTCGGCGCCGCGTCCACGCGGAATGTTTTTCAAGGGAACTCCATCGGGACCGATGCCACCGGCAACTCCGCGGTGCCGAACGCCAACGGCGGAATCTATTTCTTCGGCGCGCCGACGAACACCATCGGCGGCGCGACGGCCGGCGCGGGAAATCTGATTTCGGGCAACGGCGCGGTGGCGCTTTACTTCAGCGACTTGAATCCAGGTGGCGCCGGTGCGATCGGCAACCTGATCCAAGGAAATTTTATCGGCCTCAAAGCCGACGGCGTGACCGCGCTGGGCAACACGTGGCACGGGTTGGAATTTCTAAACGGCTTGACAAACAACGTCGTTGGCGGGGTCAACCCCGGCGAGGGCAACCGGATTGCCAACGCGGACGCCGGCAGCGTCGGTTACGACGGCGTCCGCATCCGCGACAGCGCCAGCCGCAACCTGGTCCGGGGAAATTCCATTTTCGGCAACGGCGGCTCTGCGTTGGCGGGTCTGGGCATTGACCTGGGAGTGGACGGATTCGACACCAACGATGGATGCGATAGCGATGGGGGCGGGAATCTGCGCCAGAATTATCCGGTGCTCACGGCGGCGGTGAGCGGCAACGTGACCACCGTGCGCGGCTCGCTCAACAGCACGGCGAATTCAACCTTCCTCTTGCAATTCTACGCCAACGCCATTGCCGAACCTTCCAACACGGGCGAGGGCCAGGCTTATCTCGGCGATGGGAACGTGACGACCGATGCGAACTGCACGAACAGCTTCACCATCACGCTCACGAATGTGGCCCCGGTCGGCCAACGCCTCAGCGCGACGGCGACGGATGCGGCGAACAACACCTCCGAGTTTTCCGCCACCGTTCTGGTCATTCCGCAACCGTCGTTGCTAATCACGTATTCCAACGCGCCGGCGTCCGTGACGCTGGCCTGGACGAACACCGCCACTGGGTTCGTGCTTCAACAAGCGACCAATCTGAATCTGCCGGTCTTCTGGAGCAACGTGACGAACGCGCCGGTTTCCAGTGGCGGACTTTTCCGGGTGACGCTGGTGCCACTGAGCGGCAACCGTTTCTACCGCTTGGTGCTGCCGTAAAGTTGGATTACTTTGCGACCGACAATGAAGGTGAAAATGACAACACTAAATCCGCAGCCAAGGGCAGCCGGGCGAGGAGTGGTTTTATTTCTGTCGTTGTTGCTGACCGGGGCGATCGGCGTGGCGCAGACGAACGACGGGCCGAAGATTCTTTTTCTCCACGTCCGCGTCGAGAAGGAGAAAAGCATCAAGCTGGTGGAATCTTCCGTGCGCGACGGCGAACTCAAGCCGCAACCCAACACGGACCAGGCCGACGGCATTCACTACGAATTGCGCGCAGCCGATGGCAGCTCCCTCTGGCACGGAGTGGTTCCGGACCCGAGCCGTCGCGTGGTTGAGTTCGAGGACCCGCCACGCTCGGGGAAATTGAAGCATAAACTGATTGAGTTGCCGGAAATGGAATTAACCGTTCGCGTGCCGGTGCGCAGCGGCGCTCAGCGCGTCGAATTTTACAACTTCACGGGCGCGGACACGAACGGCGTGAACCGGACAAATCACCTCGGCTCGGTGACGTTGCCGAAGAAATGAATTTGAGCCGCCAGATTCGATGGGTGGGTTTCGGCCTGGTGGCGGCGTGGCTCGCGTTCGCGCTGCCCGCGCGCACGCTCGCACAAGGAACACTGTTCACCGTGCTCACGAACGGTCCGTGGGCCAAGCGGATCAATATCGTAGTGTTCGCCGAAGGTTACACGAGCGGGCAGACAAATCTTTTTCTGACCGACGCGACGAACGCGGTGAACAATCTGTTGGCCCAGCCGCCGTTTCAAGAATACAAAAGCTATTTCAACGCTTACGCGATCTTCGTCGCCTCGGCGCAGACCGGCGCCGATCATCCGATCGCCGGCACGTTCAAGAACACCTACTTCAACAGTTCGTTCGACAGCTATGGAATTTCACAGCTGTTGACGATTCCGCCGAATGATTTTGACGGCACGTACGCCAACGGACAGGGGAAGGTGGATAATTTGTTGCTCAACCTGTTTCCGGCAAACGATCTGGTCATGATGGTCGTCAACGACCACGAATACGGCGGCTCGGGGGGTAACACACTGATTACGTCGGTGAACCTTTTCGCGCCGGAAATCATCGTGCATGAATCCGGCCACACGTTCGGGGCTCTGACGGATGAGTACACGAACGCGTATGCCGGCTACGTTCCGGCTGAGAAACCCAACGCGACGGCGATCACCAGCAGCAACTCGATCAAGTGGAAGGATTGGATTCCGGGCGGGACGTTGATTCCGACCCCGGATGTTTCAAGCAACGATACGCGCGTGGGTTTGTTTCAGGGCGCGCAATACAATTCGACGGGCTGGTATCGTCCAAAGCACAATTGTAAAATGAAGGAACTGTTCATCCCGTTTTGCGAAGTCTGCGCCGAACAATTGATCCGGTCCATTTACACGCAGTTGCGGCCGATTGATGCGTTCGCGCCGGCTGCGACGAATTCGGGGATTTACAGCACGCAGGCGGTGGCGTTCAGCGTCACGCCGTTGCAGCCGTTGACGCACAACCTCGCCGTCCAATGGTTCACGAACAGTGTCGCCGTGCCGGGCGCGACGAATTTCAATTTCAATCTGCCGCCGAAGTCCCTGGGCAACGGTTCGCACAATTTGAAAGCAGTGGTGAGCGATCCGACGGCGCTGGTGAAGAATGACCCGTTGAAGCTGCTCAAACAAACGAACGTGTGGAATGTGACGGTGAGTCTCAACGAATTGTCATTGATCTCGGCGCAGTATCTGGCCGGCAGCCGGTTTCGTTTGACGGTAACGGGCAGCGCGCCGCAGGGATTTGTGCTTCAGAGCTCGACGAACCTGCTCAACTGGTCGCCGCTGACGACAAACACTTTGTCGGGCGGGAAGTTTGATTATACGAATTCGGGTTTGACCAACATCGCGCGAAGATTCTACCGGGCGGTTTCTCCTCCGTGATTCGAGAAACAAAAAACGCGGGCCTCTCGGCCCGCGTTGAAAATCAGAAGGTCAGCGATCAGCGACGCTTAACGCGGTTTCGCAGCACCAGCAATCCCAAACCTCCGAGCAAGCCCAAGCCAATGATGGTCGGTTCGGGAATCGCTGAAACCTTGGCCGCGAAATTAATGTTCGGCGAATTCGTTCCGCGATATTGCCAGCCCGCAGCGCCGTTGTTGTCCCAGTATTCGTTGTAGTTGCCGCCAACGGTCGGGGGATCATAAAGATCCACACCCGCAGTAGCGCCGCCGGCGAGGTCCTTGAATTGGACCGACCAGGTGAATGAGTCGGGCACGGTCACGGATTGCAGGCCCGGAGCGATGTCATTAAAATCATCGAAAATCAAAGTGTTGCGCGGAGTGGCGACGATCGGGAACCAGTCACTGTCGTAGAGCACACTATTCGGAACCTGGGGACCGGCTGGAGAATTCGTGCCATCGTTGACATAAAAACGAATGCGGGCCTTCTCCGTAGAGCCAAAATTCAATCCCCAATACTGGAACTGGAAGTTGGTGACTTGGCGTGCGCCACCGGCGAGGACGATTTCGTCGCCAACCTCAACCAAACCCGGGTTGAAGCGGATATTCAGATCGGTCGTGGCGTCACTGTAGACGACATCCGCACGCGCACCGCTGGTCGCGACGATTCCGAGAAGCGTGGCGAACAGGATTTTGGCTGGGGCTGGAAGAGCGATTTTCATCTACTTAATATTGGCGGTTGATCAAGTTATCGATATGACCCTAGCCAGTTGGGAGCGTTCTTGTCAACCAGAATCATCTCAGAAACACGGCTGCGTCCACCGGACTCAAGTCCGTATTTTTGGCAATTGCCCATACGTGCTCGCGCCACCTGGCGCGGCGTAACGACCGACCAAACGGCTGCGGACAGCGGAGATTCGCCCAACAATAATTTCTCAAGAAATCTGTTGCACGGGAAAAAACCTTTGATAGTCTCTGCGCTCCGTTTCGTCCGCAAGGTGGGACGGACAGCATGAGAGCGGGCCGATAACTGATCTCACACCGGGACAGGAATAATGGTCCGACGTTCCAAGAGTTGCTGACTTGGACTTATTGATTTTATGCCAGTCAAAACATTTAGACCGCTAACGCCGTCTCTACGCTACGTGACGTTCGCTGATTTCAGCGACATTACGAAGTCCAAGCCGGAGAAGAGCTTGGTCGAGATTCGCAAGAAGACCGGCGGCCGCAATCATTACGGCCGCGCGACCGCGCGGGGCATCGGCGGCGGCCACAAACAGAAAATCCGCCTGGTGGATTTCCGCCGCAACAAGCACGGCGTCGAGGCCACGGTGTCGGCGATTGAATATGATCCCATGCGTTCGGCGCGGCTGGCGCTGCTTCAATACAAAGATGGCGAGAAGCGTTACATCATCGCACCGGTGGGAATTCAAGTAGGGCGCAAACTCTTGAGCGGGCCGATGGCGCCGCCGGAGATCGGGAATTGCCTGCCGTTGAAGTCCATTCCGCTCGCGTCGGCGATTCATTGTATTGAAATCGTTCCCGGTCGCGGGGCCCAGATGGTGCGCTCGGCGGGCGGTGCGGCGACGTTGATGTCGCGCGATGAAGGTTACGCGCAGGTTCGCCTGCCGTCCGGCGAAATTCGCCGGATCAATGAGGAGTGCTACGCGACCATCGGCCAGGTCGGCAACACCGAGCATGAGAATGTGATTCTTGGCAAGGCAGGTCGTTCGCGGCATCGGGGCATCCGTCCGATCACCCGCGGCGTGGCGCGCAACCCGGTGGACCATCCGAATGGCGGTGGGCAGGGCAAGAGCAAAGGCGGCGGCGGCTGGCAACAATTGACTTCGCCGTGGGGTTTGCTCGCCAAGGGCGGCAAGACGCGGAATAAACGCAAGCTGTCGAACCGGTTTATCGTCGTTCAACGCAACGGCCTCGTGATGAAGAATAAGTAATATGGGACGCTCAATCAAAAAAGGTCCGTTCATTGATGGTCACCTGATGGAGAAAATCCTGAAGGCGAAGGCCACGAATCAAAAGACGCCGATCAAGACCTGGTCGCGCCGTTCGATGATCACGCCGGATTTCGTGGGCCTCACGTTCACGGTTCACAACGGAAAAATTTTCAACCCCGTCTTCGTGACGGAAAATATGGTCGGCCACCGGCTCGGCGAGTTCTCGCCGACCCGCACGTTCAAGAAACACGGTGCGCACACGGCCAAGGCGGAAGCGAAATAGCCCTATGCAAGTTCACGCGATTTTGAAAAACGTGCCGATGTCCGCGCAGAAGATGCGCGAGGTGGTGCGCCAGATTCAGGGCCTGCCCGCGTTGCAGGCGCAGGCGGTACTGCAGTTCGTGTCGCGCAAGTCGGCGCGGCTGGTGGCCAAGACGCTGAATTCGGCGATTGCCAACGCCGAGAACAACAACAAGGTCAAGCCGGAGACGTTGCGGGTGAAGGAAGCGGTGGCCGGCACGGCGACTTCCCTCCGGCGGTTCACACCCAAGGCGCGCGGTTCCGCGGGGCCGATCATCAAGCGCCGCTGCCACATCAAAATCACTTTGTCCGACGAATAACAGTATGGGCCAAAAAACAAATCCAATCGGTCTGCGCGTCGCCGTCAACAAGGACTGGCGCTCGAAGTGGTACGCCGGCAAGAAGGAATTCGGCAAGCTGCTCGCCGAGGACCGTGCGATCCGCGAGTTGCTGAAGAAGAAACTCGAGTCCGCTTCCGTCCCCCGGATTTTGATCGAGCGCGCGGCGAGCCGCTGCCGCATCACCATCTTGACCGCCCGCCCGGGCGTCGTCATCGGCCGCAAGGGTTCGGAAATTGACAAGCTCAAGGAAGAATTGAGCAAGATGACGGGCAAGGAAGTTTACGTGGACATCATCGAGGTGAAGACGCCCGAACTCGATGCGCAACTCGTCGCCGAAAACGTCGCGTTGCAGCTCGAACGCCGCGTCTCGTTCCGGCGCGCGATGAAGAAGGCCGTGCAAACGGCGAAAGATTTTGGCGCGGAAGGAATCAAGATTCGCTGCGGTGGCCGGCTTGGCGGTTCGGAAATCGCCCGCGTGGAGAACCAGCGCTGGGGTCGCGTGCCGTTGCACACGCTGCGCGCGAACATTGACTACGGATTCGCGGAGGCGCTGACCATGTATGGCAAGCTCGGCGTCAAGTGCTGGATCTGCACCGGCGAGACCAAGCCGCCGCAGAAGGTCACGGCGACCACGGAAACCACCGCGAACTGAATTTAGAAAGAGAAATCTGATATGGCCTTACAGCCGGCAAAAGTAAAATATCGCAAAATGCACCGCGGCAACCGTGCGGGCATCGCCTATCGCGGCAGCACGGTGGCGTTTGGCGAATATGGATTGATGGCGCTGGAGCGCTGCTGGATGGACGCCAAACAGATCGAGGCCGCGCGCGTGTCCATTGCCCGTCACATGAAGCGGCACGGCAAGATGTGGATCCGCATCTTCCCGCAGAAATCTTTCACGAAGAAGCCGTTGGAAACCCGGATGGGCAAGGGCAAGGCGCCCGTCGAAGGCTGGGTTGCGGTGGTCCGGCCGGCGAATGTGTTGTTTGAAGTGGACGGCGTGACCGAGGCGATTGCGCGCGAGTCACTGCGGCTGGCGGCGACAAAGCTGCCGATCAAAACGAAATTCATTTCGCGCCATCACCGCGCGAGCTAAGACGGAACCTGGTTATGAAGTTTTCGGAAATGAAAGATATGACGCTCGTCGAGTTATCGGCCAAGAGCCGCGACCTGCGCCATGAAATATTCAATCTGCGCCTGCAACAGGCGGGCGCGCAGCTTGAAAAACCGGCGCGCTTGCGCACCCTGCGGCGCTCCATCGCGCGCCTGGAAACGCGCGTCTCGCAACTGCGCAACAAGGCGGCGTGATTATTTTAATTTGATTTGATATGGCTGACACCACCACCCAGACGGCAAGCACGCGCGGCACCCGCAAGGAACGCGTCGGCGAGGTTCTCTCGAACAAGATGACGAAGACGATCGTCGTGCGTGTTCAACGCCGCTTCGCGCACCCGCGCTTCAAGAAGGTCGTCACCGCTTACAGTAAATTTTACGCCCACGACGAGAAGTCCGAGGCGAAGGTCGGCGACACGGTGCGCATCGAGGAGACGCGCCCGTTGTCCAAGCTCAAGCGCTGGCGGTTGGTGGAAGTCGTGGACAAGTCCAGCGGCGTCGAGCGCGTGGCGGCCTGATTGATTTTTTATGCTCCAAATCCGTTCTCATCTTGATGTGGCCGACAATACCGGCGCGAAAGTTGCGTGGGCCATCGGCGTGCTGGGTCGCAACCAGCGTTACGCCGGCGTTGGCGATATCGTCAAGGTCCACATCAAGGACGCCACGCCCGACGGCCAGGTGAAAAAAGGCGAGGTCCATAACGCCGTGATCGTGCGCACCCGGCACATCATCCGCCGCAACGACGGCTCGTATCTGCGCTTTGACAGCAACGCGTGCGTGATCATTGACGAGGAACAGAACCCGAAGGGCACGCGCATCTTTGGACCCGTCGCCCGCGAGCTGCGCGACAAGAAGTTCATGAAAATCATCTCGCTCGCACCGGAAGTGATATGAAAAATCGATTTGACGCTTCAACGACGAAAGCCGCCCACGTGAAAAAGGGCGAGGAGGTCGTGGTGATCTCCGGCGCCGACAAGGGCAAACGCGGGCGCATCATCGCCCTGCTGACGAAGAAGGGGCGCGTCATCGTCGAGGGCGCGCGCATGACGAAGAAGCACATGCGCAAGAGCCAGCAACATCCGCAGGGCGCGATTATTGAGCGCGAAGGCTCGCTGCATCTCTCGAATGTGATGAGCGCGGCGAAATTTGACGCGCGCCTGGCGAAGCGCGGCGGGACGGCTGAAGCCGCGCCGGCCCAGGCATGATCAAGATTTGGATTAAGAAACGAAGTTACGGCAAAAACCGTGACACGAAAAAATGAAAGCCAGACTTTACAACAAATACGTCACGGACGTTGTGCCGGCGCTGAAGCAAAAGCACAACTATGCGAACATCCACCAGGTTCCACGGATGGTAAAAATCGTGGTGAACATGGGCGTGAGCGCTTCGCTGGAAAAGGGTGCGATTGAAGATGCCGCCAAGGACCTGGCGCAGATCACGGGCCGCAAGGCGGTGGTCAGCAAGTCGCGCCACGACATCGCGAACTTCAAGTTGCGCGAAGGCCAGCCGATCGGTTGCCGCGTGACGCTGCGCAAGGACGCGATGTATGAGTTCTTCGACCGCCTGGTGGCGACGGCGCTGCCGCGCATCCGCGACTTCCGCGGTTTGTCGCCGCGCAAGTTCGACGGTCGGGGCAACTATACTTTTGGCGTCAGCGAGCAGACGATTTTTCCGGAAATTGAACTGGACAAGATCAAGCGGACGCAAGGCATGGACATCACGATCGTGACCACCTCGCCCACCAACGAGGGCGCGCTGGACTTGTTGAAGTTGCTGGGTTTTCCGTTCGCCGACAAATAACCGACCGAAACTTTATGGCCAAGACCGCATGGATCGAGCGCAACAAGCGCAAGCAGGAGACGGTAAAAAAGTACGCCGCGAAGCGGGCGGAACTGAGGGCGAAGCGGGATTACGCCGGCCTCGCCAAGTTGCCGCGCAACGCCAGCCCGACGCGCGTCGTGAATCGCTGTTCGATGAGCGGCCGTCGCCACGGCTACCTGCGGAAGTTCGCGGCGTCGCGCCTCACGTTTCGCGAGGCGGCGTTGAATGGGTTGATTCCCGGCGTGGTGAAAGCCAGTTGGTAAGAATTTTATGACCGATCCGATTTCTGACATGTTGTGCCGCATCCGTAACGCCGGCCAGGCGTTGCAGCCGGCGGTGGAAGTGCCGCACTCGCGCATCAAGGAAAACATCGCGACCATCCTCAAGCAGGAAGGCTACGTCGCGGACGTGGCGGTCGAGGGAAAAATCCCCAAGACCATCAAGCTCAAGCTCAAGTATCAGGGCAAGAAGACCGTGATCGAGGGCTTGCGCCGGGTCAGCAAACCGGGCCTGCGTAATTACGTCGGGGCGCAGGAAATTCCCCGCGTGCTCGGCGGCCTCGGCACGGTGGTGGTCTCGACGTCGGAAGGCGTGATGACCGGCGTTCAGGCGCGCAAGAAAAACCTTGGTGGCGAAGTGCTTTGTCACGTCTGGTAAAATAAAGATTTTATGTCGCGAATTGGAAAACAACCGATTGCCATCCCGCCGAAAGTGAAGGTGGAGGTGAAGGGGCAGAAGATTCTGGTCGAAGGCCCGAAGGGCAAACTCGATTGGGAACTCCCCAAGCGCACGAGCCTAAAGGTCCAGGACGGCAAGATTGTCGTGGCCCGCGATGGCGACGATGCCCAGGCCAAGGCGCTGCACGGCTTGAGCCGCGCGCTGGTCAACAACATGGTCAAGGGCGTGGCCGACGGCTTCATCAAGAAGCTCGAGATTCAGGGCGTCGGTTTCAAGGCCGCTGTGACCGGCAAGGTCGTGAACCTTACGCTCGGCTACTCGCACCCGGTCAATTACAACATTCCCGACCAGATCAAAGTGACGGTCGAGGAAAACACCAAGCTGACCATCGAAGGCCCGGACAAGAAAGTCGTCGGCCAGGTCGCGGCGGAGATCCGCAGTTTCTATCCGCCCGAGCCGTACAAGGGGAAGGGTGTGCGCTATGCCGGCGAACACGTCCAGCGCAAGGAAGGCAAGACGGTCCAATAATTTATCGTCACGGCCAAATCCGTGACCACCCAGACATGAGAACGGAAAAAAAACTACGCTTGAGCCAGTTGCGCCACTGGCGGGTCCGCAAAAAAGTCACGGGCACGAAGGACCGGCCGCGCATGAACGTGCGCTTCACCAACGAGCACATCTACGTGCAGTTCATTGACGACGCCGCGGGCGTGACGCTCGCCTCCGCTTCGACGCGCAGCAAGGCCACGCCGGATCGGGAGAAACTCGGGGCCAACGTGACCGGGGCGAAGACCATCGGCAAGCTGGCGGCGGAAACCGCGCTGGCGAAAGGCATCACGGCGGTCGTGTTTGACCGCGGGGCCGCGCGGTATCATTGGTCCGCTGGCAAGGAAGGGAAACCCGTGCTCGGAAAACTTGCGACGCTGGCGGAAGCCGCGCGCGCAGCGGGTCTGAAATTTTAACCAAACCGGAGATCGAATTTGTGGCTGAAGAAATCATCCAACCAGTGCCAGTGACCGAAACCGCCGCGAGCCCGGCTCCGTCGCGGCCTCCTGAATATCACCGCGGACCGCGCGGCGGCGGCGGCGGACGCGGACGGCGTGGCCGTCCCGGCGAGTCCGATTCCGGGCGCGATGGCGGCGATGGCAATGAACTGGTCGAAAAAGTCGTGTTCATCAACCGCTCCTCGAAAGTGGTGAAGGGCGGTCGGCGGTTCAAATTCAGCGCGCTCGTGGTCGTCGGCGACAAGAAAGGCCGCGTCGGTCTCGCGCTCGGTAAAGCCAGCGAAGTGGCCGATGCCATCCGGCGCGGCGGCGAACTGGCCCGCACGAAAATGGTTTCCGTTTCCCTCACCGGCGCGACCATTCCGCACGAAGTATTTTGCCGGTTTGGCGGCGCGCGGATCATCCTGCGCCCAGCCTCGCCCGGCACCGGCATCATCGCGGGGAAGACCGTTCGCGCCGTGCTCGAGTCCGCCGGCGTGAAGGACATTCTCACGAAATCCCTCGGCTCCTCCAACGCGGCCAACGTCGTCCAGGCCACCTTGAACGGATTGTTGAGCCTCCGCCTGCGCGAGGACATTTACCGGGGCCGCGGCCTCGAAATCAAAAAGACGCCGGCGCCCGTGGTCACCCCAGCGGCGACGGCAACGAACTGATTATTTTTTATGCGACTACATGATCTCAAACCTCGTCCCGGCGCGAAGCATCGTCGCAAACGGCTGGGCCAGGGTGAATCCAGCGGTCACGGCAAAACGGCGGGTCGCGGCGGCAAGGGCCAGACCGCGCGCTCGGGCAGTTCCATCCGCATCGGATTCGAGGGCGGCCAGATGCCGCTCATCCGCCGCATTCCCAAGCGCGGTTTCAACAACACCCGTTTTGGCACGCGCTACATTCCCGTCAATCTTTCCGAACTCAACGCGTTCGATGACGGCGCGACGGTGAACGAAGCGACGCTGCGCGCCGCCGGTCTGGCGAACGGTCCTGGCGACGGCATCAAAATTTTGGGCGATGGCGAATTGACCAAGAAGCTCGCGGTGAGCGCGAGTGCGTTCAGCGCCGCGGCCAAAGCCAAGATTGAAGCCAAGGGCGGCACGTGCGAAGTCGCGGGCCGCAAACCGGCTGAAACCACCAAGGGCTGAGATAACTCGGGATCGAACTCGTGCTGGCATCTCTCTACAACACTTTCGGCAACTGCTTCAAGATTCCGGAACTGAAGTCCCGGATTCTGTTCACGGCGGCACTGCTGGCCATCTGCCGCGTCATCGCTTTCATCCGCGTGCCCGGGCTTGATGCCGAGGCCTTGAAAACGACGATGGAGAAGGCGACCTCCGGCGGCGCGATGGGGATGTACAATTTGTTCACCGGCGGCGCGCTCGAACACGCGGCGGTCGGCGCGCTCGGCATCATGCCTTACATCAGCGCGACGATCATCGTGCAGTTGCTGACCGCGGTGGTGCCGCAGTTGAGCAAGCTCGCGCGCGAAGAGGGCGGTCGCGCGAAGATCATCCAGTACGGCCGCTATCTCACCGTCGGACTGTGTTTGTTGCAGGGCGCGTTCATTGTGTTCGGTTGGGAAAAGCCCGACGAATCCGGCAAGAACTTGATGCTCTACGCGCCGGAGTATATCTGGTGGTACCGGATCCAGGCGCTGCTGGTGCTGACGACCGGTACGATGCTGCTGATGTGGCTGGGCGAACAGATCACCGAACGCGGCATCGGCAACGGCGTCTCGCTGGTCATCACCATCGGTATCGTGGCACGCTTGCCGAAGGCGGTGCAGGGATTGCAGGACATGTTTTTCCCGGCGGCGGGTGCCGAGCCAAAAAATTTAGGCCATGCGGTGGCGTTGATTCTATTGCTCGTTGGCGTGATCGCCGGCGTGATCGCGGTGACGCAGGCGCAGCGAAAGATTCCCGTGCAATACGCCCAGCGCGCGGTGGGACGGAAGGTTTATTCCGGCGGCACGTCGTTCATGCCGTTGCGCGTGAACTACGCCGGCGTGATGCCGATCATTTTTGCGGGCGCCATCCTGAGCTTTCCGCAACAGCTTGCGGCGCGGGCGGGCACGTACCTGGATTTGCCGTTCCTGATGAAAATCGGGCGAGCCTTGACCGAGGGAACCTTTCTGTACTTGTTCATTTACGGTCTTATGATTTTGTTCTTCTCGTACTTCTGGGTGGCGACCCAGTTCAACGAGCTTCAGATCGCGGACGATTTGAAAAAGAACGGCGGCTACATCCCCGGCGTGCGGCCGGGGCAGGCGACCTCGGAGTTTCTCCATCACGCCATGACGCGCATCACGCTGGCGGGCGCGCTGTTTTTGACGGTGATCGCGATCATCCCCATCATCCTCACGCAGCTGATGACGATTACGCCGGACGTGGCCCAGTTTTTTGGCGGCACGAGCATGTTGATCACGGTCGGCGTGATGCTCGACACGATGCGGCAGGTCGAATCGCATCTGATGATGCGGCATTACGACGGGTTTTTGAAGAAGGGCCGGCTGCGGGGCCGGTTCTGATTTCGGTCTTAATCTTAATCTTTTTCTTAATCTTAATCCCTTGGGCGCGGACAGATTAAGATTTAGAAAAAGATTAAGATTAAGATTAAGACTTGAAGAAGATGATCATTCTCAAGAGCGAGCGGGATTTGGAAGCGATGCGTCCGGCGTGCGTCGTGGCGAGCGCGGTGTTGAACGAAGTCGCCGCCTTCATCCGGCCCGGCGTGACGACGAAGCAGGTGGATGTGTTCGCGGCGGAACGGATGAAAGCGCACGGTGGCCGGAGCGCGTTCCTCGGCTATCGGAAGTATCCGTGCCAGACCTGCATCTCGGTGAACGACGAGGTCGTTCACGGACTGGCGAACGAACGGGTTTTGAAATTTGGCGACATCGTCAGCGTGGATTGCGGCGTGATGTATCGCGGGTTCATCGGTGACACGGCGAAGACGGTGGCGGTGGGCGGTTGCGGCGTGATTGCGCAGCGGTTGATGGACGTGACGGCGCAGGCGCTTTACGAAGGCATCGCGCAGGCGCTGCCGGGCAACCGGGTCACGGACATCTCGCGCGTGATACAAAATTACGTCGAAGGCAACGGTTACGGGGTGGTGCGGGAGTTCGTCGGCCACGGGGTCGGGCGGACGATGCACGAAGAGCCGCAGGTGCCGAACTTCGTGGATGGCCGGTGCAATCAGAAGTTGCGACCGGGCATGACCATCGCCATCGAACCGATGGTCACGGCGGGCCGGCCCGAGGTGAAAGTTTTGAAAGACGGCTGGACAGTGGTGACGCAAGATGGTTCACTATCGGCTCATTTTGAGCACACGGTGTTGATCACCGAGGGTGAACCGGAGATTTTGACATGCATGGAAAAGATGCCTTCGAGGTTGAAGGTGTCGTGACCGAGGCGCTCGCGAACGGGACGTATCGCGTGCAACTGGCCAACGGCCACCGGTTGCTGGGATTTGTGGCGGGACGGGCCCGCCGGCTGGCGGCCACGTTCGCGCCGGGTGAGAAAGTGAAACTGAATTTGACGCCCTACGATTTGTCGTCCGGGCGGATCATCGTCGAGTCGAAGAAAAATTGATATGAAAGTTCGCGCGTCGGTCAAAAAACTTTGCGAGCACTGCAAGATCGTGCGTCGCCGCGGCATCATTCGTGTGATCTGCACGAACAAGCGCCACAAACAGCGTCAGGGTTGAACCTAAAAATTTATGGCACGCATCATTGGAGTTGAAGTCCCGCCAAACAAGCGCATTGATATCGCGCTCCGTTACGTCTACGGCATCGGCCCCGTCAACGCGGTCGAAATCCTCGCGCGCGCGAACATTGACCCGAGCATCCGCGCGAAGGACCTGACCGAGGCGCAGTTGTCGCAGATCGTTCACGCGATCCAGGACGGCAAATACGTCATCGAGGGCGATCTCCGCCGCGAACTCGGCATGAATCTCAAGCGCCTGCAAAGCATCAAGTGTTATCGCGGCATCCGTCACATGCGGAGTCTGCCCGTGCGCGGTCAACGCACCCAAACCAACGCCCGCACCCGCAAAGGTCCGCGCAAGACGGTCGGTGTGCAACGCAATCCCAACGCCAAAGTCGGCATCCACTAACCTGATTCTCTATGGCTGACGAAACGAAGAAAAAAACTCCCGCTCCGAAAAAGGAAGCGAAACCCGAAGCGACCGCCGAGGAGAAGCCCAAGAAGGCTGCTCCCGCCGCCGCCGCGGCCGGTGCTGACGCCGCGAAACCCGCTGACGCCGCCGCGGCACCTGCGGCCGCGACAGGTCCTGTTGCGGGCACGGCGCCGACCGCCGCCGAATTGCTGGGTGAAGACGCCAACGCAAAAAAGATCATCAAGGCCAAGCACGCGAAGAATGTTGCGGTCGGCATCGCGAATATTCTGGCCACGTTCAACAACACGCAGGTCACGATCACGGACATGCACGGCAACCTCATCGGTTGGTCGAGCGCCGGTCGCGTGGGCTTCAAGGGTTCGCGCAAGAGCACGGCTTACGCGGCGCAACAGGTCGCGCAGGATGCCGCCCGCCAGGCGATGGCGCACGGGATGAAGGAAGTGGAAATCCGCGTCAAAGGTCCTGGCTCGGGGCGCGAGTCGGCGATCCGCGCGTTGCAGGCCATCGGGCTGGAGATCAACGCCATCAAGGACGTGACACCTATCCCGCACAATGGCTGTCGCCCGCGCAAGAAACGGCGCGTGTAATCCTCAACACTCAACTCTTAACTCTCAACTAATCCATGGCACGTTACACAGGTCCTCGCGTCCGCATCAGCCGCCGGTTCGGCGTTCCGATTTTCGGCCCGTCGAAATATCTCGAACGCCGCAACTACGGCCCCGGCGTCCACGGCCCCAAGTCCCGCCGCAAGACGACGGATTACGGCCTCGGCCTCATCGAGAAGCAGAAGCTCCGTTATTACTACGGCCTCATGGAGAAGCAGTTTCGTGGGGTTTATGAAAAGGCCCTCAAGCGCCGCGGCGTTACCGGCGAACAGATGCTGCAGATTTTGGAGACGCGCCTCGACAACGTCGTGTTTCACCTTGGCTTCGGGACCACCCGCGCCGCCGCGCGCCAGATGGTCTGCCACGGTCACATCACCGTGAACGGCAAGAAGGTCAACGTCCCGTCCGCCGCGTTGCGCGTGAACGACGCGATCATCGTGAAGGCCCACAACGTCTCGCGGCAGCTTGCGACGAAGAATCTCGAACTGTCCACGAGTCGCGCCGTGCCCGACTGGTTGTCGTTGAACAAGGAAGAACTCAAGGGCGTCGTGATGCGCATTCCGACGCGCGATGAGATCAATCCCATCGCCAACGAACAGACCGTCGTCGAATTTTATTCCCGTTAAACCGAAACCCGTCCCGCGCGAGCGGGACCAAAAACAATTATACGGACGCCGCCGGTGCCGGGAATAACATCGGCGTCGTCAGATTAAAATTGTTGAAAGAAAAACCATGCCAGTACGTCTAGGAAGATTCGAAATGCCCAAACGGTTGTCGAAGGAAGAAGCGACCGCCACGGACACCTACGCCAAGTTCATCGCCGAACCGTTTGAAACCGGTTACGGTCACACCATCGGCAACTCCATCCGCCGCGTGCTCCTCAGCTCGCTCGAAGGCGCGGCCATCACCTCCATCAAGGTGGATGGGGCGATGCACGAGTTCGCCACGATCGAAGGCGTCGTGGAGGATGTCACCGACATCGTTCTGAATTTGAAGAAGGTCAAGTTCAAGGCCCACACCCGCGACGTCCAGACCCTTTTGGTTTCCGCGAACAAGGAAGGCGTGATCACGGCCGCCGACATCCAGGTCAACCAGAACGTGGAACTGGTGAACCCCGAGCAGGTCATCTGCACCCTCGACAAGAAGCGGAAGCTCGAGATGGAGCTGGAGGTGAAGATCGGTCGCGGCTTCTGCCCCGGCGACGAAAATAAAAAAGCCGGCCAGGCCATCGGCGTCATCGCCATTGACTCGCTCTTCTCGCCGGTGATCCGCGTGCGCTATCAGGTGGAGAACGCCCGCGTCGGCCAGCGCACCGACTACGACCGCTTGATCCTGGAACTCTGGACCGACGGTCGCATCACGCCCGACGACGCGCTCACGCAGGCCTCCGCGATTCTCGCGCATCACCTCGACGTGTTTGTCGGTTACGACAAGAACGCCGTCGAGTTCGAGGAAGTCGCCGACAAGCAGGACGACGAGAAGAACAAGATGAAGAAGCTGCTCAACATGAGCGTGAACGAGATCGAGTTGAGCGTCCGCGCGGCGAACTGCCTGAACAACGCGAACATCACCACCGTCGGCCAGCTCGCGATGAAGAGCGAGCCGGAGATGCTCAAGTACCGCAACTTCGGCAAGAAATCACTCAACGAAATCAAGGACAAGCTCACCGGCCTCGGCCTCTCGCTCGGCATGACCTTTGAACCCGATCTGCTCGACGCGCCCAAGGAAGAGCCCAAGCTGACCCTCTGAGGTAAATTTATGCGACACCTTAAACGCACGGCCAAACTGGGCCGCACCGGCGAACATCGGAACGCGATGCTCTCGAACATGGTGTGCAGCTTGATCATCCACAAGCGCATCACCACCACGCTGGCGAAGGCGAAAGCCGCGCGCTCGGTCGCGGAAAAAATCGTCACGCTCGGCAAAAAGGGAACGCTGCACGCCCGCCGGCTCGCGTCGGCGCACCTGCACACCCACGGCCCGACCGTCCGGCTCTCGAAGGACGCGCAGAAAAAATGGCGCGCGCAGTCGGACGTGATCCGCATCTTGTTCGAAGACATCGCGCCGGCGTTCAAAGAACGCAACGGCGGTTACACGCGCATCATCCGGATGGAACAACGTCCGGGCGACGCCGCGCAGAAAGCCATTCTCGAATGGGTGGACTTCGTCGCCACCGATCCGGAAGTTGCCGAAGCCGCGCCCGCGGAAGAAGCGAAGCCGGAATCGAAGTAAACCAACGGCTCAAACGAAATTGCAAAGCCCGCTCGCAAGAGCGGGTTTTTTTGTCGTGTGCCAATCAAACCTTCTCGGAACCCGAAAACTGTTTTCGCCGGAGAGCTACTTCATTTGCGATTCGGACGAACCAAGGATTTGCTGGATCGCATTCGTTGCGGTCTTGCGAACGAAGATATCCCGGTCTTCGAGACATTTCCGAATCTCAGGAACGCAAGCCGCCGCGGCTGCGGAAAACTCTGACATGGCAATCAGTGCGCTTAGGCGAACCTGGCGCTTCGAGTCTGACAAACCCAACTGCAATGTCGGGATCGCATTTGTTGCGCCCGGGGCGAACTTGCCCAAGCTGAAGCACGCATTGGCCCGGGTATTTTCATCCGCGTCTCCTGTGGCTTTCATCAGACCTTGGACGGCGAGATTTTCCACGCTGGTATGCGGCGCAATCTGACCAAGAGCGACAACCGCGTTGTTTCGGGTGCCATAGAAGGCGTTGGTCAGAGAATTCACCAACGCAGGTACGGCACTGGAGGCGGCGGGGCCAATTTTTCCCAGCGCCGTAGCTGCGCGGGCGTTGCACCAATCTGCGTCGAAGACCCCGCTTTGCAAAGCTCCGGCGGCGGGGAGATTTGAGACGGCGACCGAATACGCGCGATCCAGCGGCGAAGGCTGACGAAACAGAGCCTTGATCAGAAACGGAATTGAATTGCTCCCGAAGGATGCCAGGGCCGTGACTGCTTCCCCGGAAGGAAACTCACTCTGCCAGTAACTGACCGGCCGATCGTCGTACATCGGCTCTTTGCGGTTGCGCCGCAGAAAAAAGAAACCTGCGATCACCACCAACAGCCCAACTGTCACCCATTGCAATCGTTTTTTCATCCACTCGGTTACCGATGCCTCGCCCAAAAAGTCGAAAGCTTTAGGTTCGTTTTCCTGTTTCGATTCCGGCAAATAAACTCTCCAGACTGTTCAGCGGCGCGTCCCTTTTCGGATTCAACACCAGCCGGAGGTACTCGACGGCTTCGGGCACCTGGCGGACGGATTTGGGCATCACGGCGCCGGCGGCGTTGGCGTGGCCGCCGCCTTGGAAGCGTTCGGCCATCTTGATCGCTTCGCCGTTGCGGCTGCGGAAGCTGGCGATGACGGTGTTGTTGGCGCGGCGGAACAAGGTGACGAGCACCGGATAGCGCGTGGCCTTTTCTTCGAGAAGGCGGTGAACAATGAGATTGTTATTTCCAATGACGGTGTCCACGAGGCCGACGGCGGGGCTGAGTTCGGTGACGTTGCCTTTGCTCCACTCGAAGCCGAGCGGGTTCTCGATGCGGCGCTTGACGGCCATGACTTCGAGCAGCGGGTGGTCGAGAAGTTTTTCAATCTGGCCATCGAGCAGGCTGTGGAGATTCCAGAATTGATAATGCTTAACCAGGCTCGCGTAATCGCAGGCGATGAGGAAGTCGGGGTCGTCTTCGAGGAAAAGGTCGGCGACGTTGTTGAGGTGGACGAGACGGTCGAGCGCGGGGGAAGTGATGCCGTGTTGCTGGCAAAGATCGTAGCACAGGAGGCCAGCGGACTTGGTGATGTCGTGAACGAGCAACGCGTGGCGCGGGACGGCTTCAGTGACGTGATGGTCAATGATCGTCCAATTCGGTTTGTCGAGGCGCGTCTCAAACGTGAGGTCGGTGACCCACGCCGAACGTTCGCGCGGTTCGCGCTGCTTCCAGAAATTGTAGTGGTAAGCCTCCAGCGGCACGTCTGCGCCGAACAGTTGTTTCGCCAGCCGTTGCAACAGCACCCCGGCGACGAGGCCATCGAGGTCGCTCTCGTGGGTGATGATAATGTCGGGTTGCGACAGCGCGGTCATGCGTCGGACAGTAGCGGTTTCCCTCGAAACAAGCCAGCCGCGAAAAGTATTTTCTTCACCGCGGCGCTGCGTTCGCTCACAATGAGGAAACTTGTATGAAACTATTTGATCTGTCGGGAGAAGTGGCGGTCGTCATCGGCGCCACGGGTGCATTGGGCGGGGCGCTCGCGGATGGACTTGCCGAAGCCGGCGCGAAGGTCGCCGTGCTCGGGCGCAATGTGGAGCGCGGCAACGCGCGCGTGAAGGCCATCGAAGCGAAGGGTGGCCAGGCGGCGTTCTTCGCATGCGATGCCAGTGCGCGTGGCACGTTGGCCGAAGCGCACGAGAAGCTCGAAGCGAAGTTCGGCGCGCCGACGATCCTCGTGAACGCCGCCGGCGGCAACGACCCCAAAGTCACGACGACGGCGGACAATCCGTTCGAGAAAATTCCGCTCGAAGCGTGGCAGGCGAATTTTGATTTGAACCTCGTGGGCGGCGTGTTTCTGCCGTGCCAGGAATTCGGTCCGGGAATGTGCAAACGCGGCAAGGGCAGCATCATCAACATCGCCAGCGTGTCAGCACATCTACCGTTGTCGCGCGTGGTGACATATTCGGCGGCGAAAGCAGCGGTGTTGAATCTCTCGTTGTTCCTCGCTCGCGAATGGGCGACCAAGGGCGTGCGCGTGAACACCATTACGCCGGGTTTTTTTCCAGCGGAGCAGAATCGCAAGCTGCTGTTCAAGGACGACGGCTCGCCGAGCGACCGCACGAAATCCATCTGGGCGCACACGCCGATGAATCGCTTCGGCGAATCGCGCGAACTGATCGGCGCGGCGGTGTTTCTCGCGAGCAGCCAGGCGAGTAGTTTTGTTACCGGCGCGGATATCCGGGTGGATGGCGGCTTCCTTTCGCAGACGATTTGAGGTTCAGGAGTTCGAGTATGCCGTGCAATTCCGCGTGGTTCATTTCTCGCCGGTCCTGAACTATTCTTGAAGCATGAAGTTGATTTCTAAATCAGCGTTCCCCGGTCGCTTGAGCGAGGCAGAGGTCGCTGAACTGGTCGCGTCGGCCCTGCCCGCCGCAAGCTACCGCGGCAAACGCGTGCTGCTCATCGTGCCCGATCACACCCGCACGGCGCCCGTCGGACTGATGTTCCAAAACATTTTTGCGCAGATCGGCGACGAGGCGAAGGAACTCGACGTGCTCGTCGCGCTCGGCACGCATCCGGCGATGAGCGAGGAGGCGATTTGTGCGCGGCTGGAGATATCCGTGGCCGAACATCGCGGCCAGTTCAAGAAAGTGCGGTTCTTCAATCACGAGTGGGACAATCCGACGGCGCTGAAGGAAGTTGGCACGCTCACGGCGGCGGAGGTCAGCGAACTGACGGGCGGCTTGTTCTCGATGGAGGTGCCGGTCGAGATCAACAAGCATGTTTTCAATTACGACCAGATCATCATCGTCGGACCGGTGTTTCCGCACGAGGTGGTCGGGTTCTCGGGCGGCAACAAATATCTTTTCCCCGGTGTGGGCGGGCCGAAGATTTTGAATTTCTTCCACTGGCTCGGCGCGGTGGTGACGAACCCGATGATAATCGGCAGCAAGTGGACGCCAGTGCGCAAGGTCGTGGACCGCGCGGGCGCGCTGGTGAAGGTGGACAAACTTTGCTTCTGCATGGTCGTCGCGCCGGACAAATCGTTGGCGGGACTGTTCGCCGGAACGCCGGAGTCCGCGTGGGACGCGGCGAGCGAACTCTCGAAGCAGGTCCACATCATTTACAAAGACAAGCCGTTCCAGACTGTGCTCTCGAACATGCCGCCGATGTATGACGACCTTTGGGTGGCGGGCAAGGGGATGTATAAACTCGAACCCGTGGTCGCCGACGGCGGCGAACTCATCATCTACGCGCCGCACGTGCGCGAGATTTCTGTGACGCACGGAAAGGTCATCGAGGAGATCGGCTACCACTGTCGCGATTATTTTTTGAAGCAGTGGGACAAGTTCAAACATTTCCCGTGGGGTGTGCTGGCGCATTCCACCCACGTGCGCGGTATCGGTGTGATGGAGAACGGCGTGGAGAAATGCCGCGTGCAGGTCACGCTCGCCACCGGTATTCCCGAAGCTCTCTGCCAGAAAATAAACCTCGGCTACCGCGACCCGAAGACGATACGCGTCGAGGATTTTCAGAACCGTGAGAGCGAAGGCGTGTTGTTCGTGCCGAAGGCGGGCGAGATGTTGTATCGCCTCAAAGACGCGCCGGCCTGGCAGGCGGGAAGCTGAGCGTCGGATTTTAGTCCTTGCCGGGATTGGTGGGGCGTCTTTAATGGCGGCGAATGAAAAACCTTCTCGCCCACGTCTGCGCGCTGCTCGTTGCCGCAGGTCCACTTCTGATCGTCTCGGGTTGCGCTTCAACCGCCCGGGAAAGCGCGCCGGCCGTCCACCTGTTGAACGGAAAAGATCTGAACGACTTTTATCCCTATCTCCAGAACTTCGGCGCGACCAACGATCCGGATCACGTTTTTACTTTGGCCAATGGCATGTTGCGCATCAGCGGGCAGCATTACGGCTATCTCTCGACGAAGCAGGAATACGAGAACTACCGGCTCGTCGCTGAGTTTCGTTGGGGTGGAACGACGTGGCCGCCGCGCTTGACGAACGCGTGTGACAGCGGCGTGCTGGTTCATACCGTCGGCAAGGATGGCGTCTGGCCCAAGTCCATCGAAGCGCAGATCATCGAGGGTGGCACGGGTGACATTCTGGTCGTGAGCGGCGCGTACCTCACGGTGAACGGCGAGACGAAGGGCCCGAAGATTCAGCGCTTTGACCGGCCGGGTCGTAATCCATGGCAGGATGCAAAAGGTTTTCGCGGCCCACACGAAATCGAGAATCCGACCGGGCAGTGGAATCGCATGGAGATCTTCTGCGACGGCGGCAAGGTTGGTATCACCGTGAACGGTCACAAGACGCTCGAAGGCACGAACGCCATTCCACATGCGGGCCGGATTGTCTTGCAGTCGGAGGGGGCCGAAATATTTTTCCGCCGGCTGGATTTATATCCGTTGAAATGATCCGACCAAAAACTGCCCGCAAGCGAACGGCTTTACGCGTTCCTCTGCGCCGACTGAACCGCGGGAGCTTGCGATGGAAGTGGGAAGACCTCGTCGAATTCGCTGTCTATGAACTTCACGGCGATTTGCACCGCGCTCAGGCCGTGCTCCCGGGCGAAATCAATGGCCCGTTGGGAATGTTGAAAGTCGAAGGCATCCAGTGGGTTGGCAGTCCAATTGCCCAAGCTACGCACATAAAGCTTGGTGCGCACGTGTTGCAGCAGAATCTTCATAACTCAGACAATTACCGGGTTCGGACAGCGCAACCGTTTCCAAATTGGCCGCTCCGTGGGAACAACCATACGTGACTCGTCGCCAAGCGCAAGCCGAAATTTCGATCCGGGTTGGGTAGAAATGCGGACGGCGGTTTGGTAAACGTCCAGGAAACTTTCCAACGGAAAAGTTGCCCGGATGGTGCCGGTGGCGGGACTCGAACCCGCACGACTTTTAACGGTCCCAGGATTTTAAGTCCTGTGTGTCTGCCATTTCACCACACCGGCGCGGTCCGAGAAACTGCTTCCGCAGTTCCCTCTGCCGTTCTGCGTGCAACCGTAGCAGCGACCCCGCGGCTGCGGCAAGGGCACATTGCGGACATTCCCGCACTCGGAGGTTGGCCTAGTAGCTTGCCGATCTTCCGGCGGGGCGACCCGTCCTTCCATTTTCTTCTTCGGGCCCGTTTGAATTCCGCTTGCACAAGCCGGTCGGTTGCTGGTGTTATCCTTCGCGCCATGATTCAACGAGCAAAAGCCGGTCTTTCCCACCCCATTTCCTCTGCGTACGGCATCGCGCGCGAGCGTTATGCCGTCCTCGGCGTGAACACCGATGTCGCGCTGGCGCAACTCGCCCGCATCCCGGTTTCCATTCACTGCTGGCAGGGCGACGACGTGGGTGGTTTTGAAAATTCGGGCGGTCAGCTCACTGGCGGCATCGCCGTCACCGGAAACTATCCCGGCAAGGCCCGCACGCCGGACGAGCTGCGCGCGGATTTTGAGAAGGCGATTTCGCTCATTCCCGGTTCGCATCGGCTGAACCTTCACGCCTGCTACGCCGAAATGCGCGGACGCAAAGTGGACCGCGACGAATTGGGCGCGGCGCACTTTCAGAACTGGATCGCGTGGGCGAAGTCCGCCGGCATCGCCCTCGACTTCAACCAGACTTTCTTCTCGCATCCGAAATCCGCCGACGGCTTCACGCTCTCGCATCGCGACGCCGGCATCCGCAAATTTTGGATCGAGCACGGCATCCGCTGCCGCGAAATCGGCGCGGCGATGGGCAAAGCGCAGGGCGAAGCATGTCTCGTCAATCTCTGGATTCCCGATGGCATGAAGGACACGCCCGCCGACCGCAAGGGGCCGCGCGAACGTCTCGCCACGTCGCTCGACGCCGTGTTCAAAAAGAAATTCGACCGCAAACAGGTCGTGGATTCCGTCGAGCCAAAACTTTTCGGCATCGGTTCGGAAAGCTATGTCGTCGGCTCGCACGAATTTTATCTCGGTTACGCCGTGAGCCGGCAGGTTCTGCTCACGCTTGACGCCGGGCACTACCATCCAACCGAAGGCATCGCGGACAAGATCTCCTCCGTGCTGCTCTACCTGCCGGAGATCGCGCTGCACGTCAGCCGCGGCGTGCGTTGGGACAGCGACCACGTCGTCACCCTCACCGACGACCTGCAAGCCATCGCGCAGGAAATCATCTGGGGCGGTCATGTTGGTCGGGTGCGCATCGGCCTGGATTATTTCGACGCCAGCATCAACCGCGTCGCCGCGTGGGTTATCGGCACGCGCAACATGCTCAGAGCCTTGCTGCTCGCGCTGGTCGCGCCGATTGAGAAACTCAAGAAGCTGGAGGCGGAAGGCGATTTCACTTCGCGCCTCGCGCTGATGGAGGAAGCGAAGTCGCTCCCGTTCGGCGCGGTGTGGGATTACCACTGCGCCAATCAGAACGCGCCCGTCGGCGACGCGTGGCTTGGCGAAGTGAAACGTTACGAGCGAGACGTGCTTTCCCGGCGGGTTGTTTCGTAGCCGCCGACGTCAGGAGGCGGTTCGCTTGCAACAGGAATTCCGCCTCGTTACCTCGGCGGCTACAAAATTTCTCGCCCAGCGTGGATTCGCCGGGCACGATGTCCCCGCGCAATGACGATCAGCCTTTTCATCCCTTGCTTCGTTGACTTGATGTATCCGCAAGTCGGCATTGCGATGGTCCGCATCTTCGAGAAGCTCGGTCATCAGGTGGATTGTCCCAAGACTCCGGCCTGCTGCGGGCAACCCGCGTTCAACACGGGCTACTGGGACGAGAGCCGCGCCATTGCCATCCCGATGCTCGAAGCGCTGAAGGACGCCGAGGCTGTGGTCATCGCCAGCGGTTCGTGCGGCGCGATGCTGAAAGTTTTCTACCCGGAACTTTTCGCAGGGACGAAATACGAGCAGGCCGCGCGCGAACTCGCGCCCCGGTGCTGGGAGTTCTCCGGCTTCCTCGTGAACAAACTCGGCGTCACCGATCTCGGCGCGAAGTTTCCGCACAAGGTCACGTTTCACGACGGCTGCCACGGCTTGCGCGAGTTGAACAACAAACGTCCGCCGCGCGATCTGCTCGCCAAGGTGTGGGGGCTGGAACTGGTCGAAATGGACGCGGCGGAAACGTGCTGCGGCTTCGGCGGAACTTTTTCCGCGAAGTTTCCTGCCATCTCCACCGCGATGGGCGACATGAAATGCACTTCCGCGCTGGCGACCCAGGCGGAATACATCGTTTCGTGCGATTCGAGTTGTCTGATGCAAGTTCAGGGTTTGCTCGATCGCCAGCAGAAGCCGATCAAGACGATTCACCTCGCGGAGATTTTGGCGCAGCAATGAAGACGCGAAGATCCAAATGTTTTAGACACGGATTTCACGGATTGACACGGATTCAATCCGTGAAAATTCGTGTAATCCGTGTCAAAGCCGTTCTCGCATGAGCACGCCAGCCACGCATTTCAACGAAGACGCCCGCCGGGTTGCGCCGGACTTGCGCCATCGCGGCATCATCCAGACGGCGATGGGCAAATACGAAACCGTCCGCGACCAACGCAAGGTGTGGTTTCAGGACTGGCAAGGCGCGCGGGACTTGGCGGCGCAGACGAAGTGGGACGCGATCAATCATCTCGACAAACATCTGGAGCAATTCGTCCGCAATCTCGAAGCACGCGGAACGAAAATTCACTGGGCCAGCACCGGCGCGCAGGCGCGCGAAATCATTTTCGGCATCCTCAAAGCGAAGAACGCGAAGGTCGTCGTGAAGTCCAAGGCGATGACGACGGAGGAAATCCATCTCAACGACGCGATGGAACACGCCGGCTACGAAGTCGTCGAGTCCGACCTCGGCGAATTCATCGTCCAGCTTCGGCAGGAAGCGCCGTATCACCTCGTCTTTCCGGCGATGCACCTCACGCGCGGTGACATTCAGGAAACTTTCCGGGACAAACTCAACGACGCGCCGTCTGACGAGCCGGAAGAACTCACGATGGTCGCCCGGCGCGTGCTTCGCCAAAAATATCTTCAGGCCGATGTCGGAATCACCGGCGCGAACTTCGCCATCGCCGAGACGGGGATGATTTCGATCACCGAGAACGAAGGCAACGCCCGGCTCACGGCGGCGTTGCCGAAGACGATGATCACGCTGGTCGGCATCGAGAAAGTTTTGCCTCGGCTGGAAGACCTCGCGTTGTTTCTACCGATGCTCGCCGTGATGGGCACGGGCCAGCCGATCACCGCTTACAACACGATGTACGGCGGCCCGCGTCAGCCGGGCGAAGCCGACGGGCCGGAGGAATATCACGTCGTGCTGCTCGACAATCAGCGCACGACGCTGCTCGCCGATGCCGAGCAACGTGATTCGCTCGGTTGCATCCGCTGCGGCGCGTGCCTGAATGTCTGCCCTATCTTCCGCAATGTCGGTGGCCACACTTACGGCACGGTCTATGGCGGGCCGATTGGCTCGGTCATCACGCCGCACCTCCGCGACTTGCAGGATTGGAAGCACCTTTCCTACGCCTCGTCGCTTTGCGGCGCTTGCACGGAGACGTGCCCGGTGAAAATAGATTTGCACCATCACCTGTTGCAGAACCGTCGCAACGCCTCGCAGGGCAAACCAAGCTGGCTGCAAAAGCTCGCGTTCAAAATCTTCGCGCCGGTTGCAAACCGTCCAGGGCTGTGGTCGTTGACGACGAAGCTCAGTCGCCTCGGCATGAAGTTGCGTGCCCTGGTGAACGGCAGCGTGCTTGACCCGGCGCGTCCGTGGACGAAGACGCGCGATTTGCCGCCGATAGCGAAGCAAAGTTTCCGTGAGTGGTGGAAGGAGAAGGAAAGCTCCAAGCTCCAAGCTCCAAGCTCCAGAGAAATACCAAGCACCAAACACCAATGAGCGCCCGGTCACATCCTCAACCTGTGTTGTATCTTTCGGTTGCGCAAATCGCATTGAACTTTCTCTGGATCATTTTGAGTTTGAAGTTTGAAGCTTCTCTGGAGCTTGGAGCTTGGATGTTGGAGCTTCCTGTTCGTCATGTCTGAACGCGAAAACATTTTCACCCGTATCCGCGAGGCGCTTAGAGTGGAAGCGCACGCGCACGGGCCGAAAGGTTTGCCGACCACGGCGGATCATCGGCGCGTGCTGCCCGCGGTGGGCGCGACGACGGAGGAGCAGTTCGCGCTGTTCGCGAAGAACGCGGTGGACTTACGCGCGGCTTTCAAACTTGTGAAGGACAACAGCGAACTCACCGCCGAACTGCGGGCGTTGCGCGACGTGGAAAGCTGGAAACGGATCGCCGCCCATCGGGGTCAACAGGTGGAGGCGCTCGTGGTTTCGCTCGGCCCGCCCGTCCTTTTCACGGACGATGGCTGCGACAAACACGAGTTGGAGAAATGCGACGTCGGCATTTCCGAGTGCGACGCGCTCGTGGCGCAGACGGGAACGGTCGTGGTCACGAGCCGGACGGCGGGCGGACGGGCCTTGTCGTGTTTGCCGCCGCATCACGTCATCATCGCGCGACGCGAACAACTCGTTCCCGATTTGTCGGCGGCGTTCGCGCTCATCAAACAAAAGCACGGCGCGAATTATCCGAGCATGATTTCGTTCATCACCGGGCCAAGCCGCACGGGGGACATCGAGCGCATCCTCGTCCTCGGCGCGCACGGACCGAAGAAGCTGACGATCTTTTGCGTGTGACGGATTGAACAGGAGGGAACAGAGGGAACGGAGAGCGGGAAACAGCGGCTGGCTTTTTGCGGTGCTACCGCCTGACATCGTAATGCCCTGCGAAATCTTGCAAAAAAACACATTCAACCGCAGAGGCGCGATAACCGCAGAGAAAAAACCGTGAATGAAAACCTCTGCGTCCATCGCGCCTCTGCGGTTTCGTGATTCGCTCTCCGTTTCCTCTGTGAGCTCCTGTTCAGGCCGGGTCAAGGCAACGTCACCGCGCGATAATACTTCCGCGGCGGCGGGGCGCCGCTACTGGATTCCGTGAAGGTGAAGGTCGCGTTCGTCGCCAGGATTTCCGCGAGCGGCTGCCAGTCGGTCAGGTTGGTTGAGCCTTCAATCCGATAGAACCGGTCAAACTCGCCGGAAAGCTCGACGTGGAACGGGCCGCCCGGCGCACGGACGGCGTTCGTGAATCTCGCCGCGCGCGGGTCGCCGAAGGGGACGAAACGGAAATTGCGGATGATCACTTCCACCTCGTTCGCATCCGTCGGGGCGCTGCCTTGATAGAGCCACAGGTTCAACCGCACGTTCTCGTCGCCGGCGGGCGGGACGGTGTTCGTGTAAGTCCACGCGCTGATGATGTTCGACGCGGCGGGTTGCAGGACGAACGTCCCGCGTTGCGCCTGAAACGTGACGCGATTCGTTTCCCACGACCAGACGTGCGCGGTCATTGCGTTCGTCGGCACCGTGTAGCGCACGAGATGGTCAGTGAGATTGAAGGGTTGCACGACGAACTGCGCGTTGCTCGGATCACCGGCCCAGCCCCAGCGCGAACACTCCACGTCAATCTCGCGATGATCGTAGGCCGGGTCGTCGCTCCAGGTGAACAGGCCGAGCACGACGCTCGGGTCGAGATTGTCCACGCGCGAATCCAATTGGAAGCGGTATTGCCCGTGGCCGAAGCTGCGGCGCGTGACGACCTCGGCGCATTGCCATTGGTTCGAGCGGTTCGTGATGCGCAGGTGCAGGCGGTTCGACGCGTCGAGCCAGACGTTGTTCGTGCTGTCGGAGAAATAATTCGGCCCCGGCCCGACGACGCCTGTGGAAGATTTCACCCACCAGTTGTAACCGCCAAAATCAAATCGCCGGATGCTCGGGTCATCGCGGTCCACGATGACGCTGGCGATGGCTTGCGCGGTTACGTTCGTGGGCAACGACGGCGGGCCGAGGACGCACGGCTGGTTGTAGCTGTTGGTGACGAGCAGCGCGGCGATCTTCGTGGCGAGTTGGTCCGAGCCGCCGGTGGTGATGTCGGCGAGCCAGTTGCCGTTGGGTTGAATCGTGGTGAGCGGCGAGCCGCAGGTAGGTTTCGTGTACCAGCCCGCGCCCGGCACGAAGATGAACACGGCGACGCGATATGACGCCGGGTTGGCGTTCAACACCACGCCACCGAGGTCTTGAAACGAGCCGAACGGCGGGAGGTTGGTGATTTGAATCGCGGGCTGGGCAAAGAGATGACCGGAAGCGAACAAGCACAAAGACATAAACCATCGCCGAAGTGTTTTTGCGTCATCGCTCACAGGGAGAATGTAACTGCATGTGCTATGCCTCCGCCAGCGTCACTGTTGCCGTTTCACTCCAGCCTTGGCCGCAGCCTCCGCATCAATTATCGGCAGGTAGTTGGTCAAATAGTCGCGAACGTTCGGATTGGGATGGTTCAACAAAGACAACAAGATCGGCACGGCGGCTTTCGCTGCAGGTCCAAACTTCGAGAGTGCTCCGATGGCGTCGCTAAGCTCGAAAGAGTGGGGCGACGTTCTCGCAAATTCCAAATACTGAATCAGCGCGGGCACACTGATTTCGGGTTGCCGGCCAATGCCGCCCAAGCCCATCGCAGCATCATCACGGATGATGTCAACTTTGTTGGTGAGACATTGGATGAGGAAAGGAATGGCTGGCTCGGAGGCAGTCCCCAACGTCCTGAGCGCGAATACAGCGATGTAGCGACCATCTTCATCCGGATGGTGTGAGGCAATCTCGATCAATGCCGGGACGGCGGCTGGTGCATTGGTGCCGAGCGCTGCCAACCCGTGCGCACCGGTTCTTCGAACTTCACCGGAGTTATCGCCAAGCCGCAGTTTGTCCTGCCATTTCCGGGGAAGGATTGCCCGCAGCTTTTTCTTCACGACCGAATCTCTCTCGCGCACCCGATCGAGGAGGAAAGGGATGGCATTGGTGCCAATCTGCTGGATGGCGAACTCCGCCTCATGCAGGCGTGGAACGAATTCCAGAACTTCATCATCGCGGCCAAGACCAACGTCCTCGCCCGACATGGCAAGGGTTTTTACATTGATCTGCACGGCAATGGCCACACGATTCAGCGGCTCGAACTTGGCTACCTGCTTTCATCGTCGCAACTCGGCAATTCCGACGCGACGCTCAACGCGACGAGCACCTACGAGAACCAGAGCAGCATCCGCACGCTCTCGCAACTGTCGCCGCTGACCTTCGCCGCGTTGTTGCGCGGCTCGAACAGTTTTGGCGGATTGATCTCGAACGAGGGCTATCCGTCCGTGCCGAGCCCCGCGATTCCTGATCCGAATTCCGATCCTTACTTCGACGGCGGCTACAACACCGACCAGCACGGCTCCGTCAACGGCGGCAACATCAACGCGCTCCAGATTGAAAGCAATTTCACCGGCGTGCGCGACACGTCGGCGAATCGCACCGCGTTCGCGCAATCTCTCGCGCGCGTCATGGCGGCTTTTTTCGATCAGCATTGCGGCGTCAGCCTGCGCGAGTGCGTGCCCTCGGTTTGGGACGTGGGCAGCGGGAGTTGGGGCACCGCGGCGAACTGGGCGGACGACGCGTTGCCCGTCAGCACGAACCACATCGTCTTCGCGGGCGCGGGCGGGACGGCGACGCACAATCTCTCCGCGCTCACGACCGGCAGCGGCGTGCTGGCTTCGATGAATTTCAGCAACGTCGCGACCGGCGCTTACACCGTTTCCGGCAACGCCTTCTCGGTCCTTTACGGCATCACGAACAATTCGACGTTCGCGCACGTCATCAACAACCACATCACACTCGTCGGCGCGCAAACCTTTGCGGCGAACTCCGCCGCGCTCACCTTCGGCGGCAACCTCACCAACGGCGGCAGCCAGCTTCGGTGCGTCGGCAACCTCACGGCGAATGGTATTATTTCCGGCACCGGCGGTTTGACCAAGGTGGGCGCGGGCACGCTCACGCTCACGGCGGCCAACTCCTATTCCGGCCCGACGACGAACCAGGCCGGCACGATCAGCCTCAACGCGACCTGCACGTTCGGCAATGGCAACGGCCTGCTCGTCCTCGCGGGCGGCGACCTCCTTTCACTCAACACCCGCTCCGCCGCGCCGATTGCGAACCCGCTTCTGCTCACCGGCAGCACGACGATCTCAGGCGACGGAACGCTCACCAACAGCGCGCGCATCCTGCCCTTCAGCTCCGGCAACGTCACCACGAGCGCGGGCACGCTCACGATTCGGCACTCGGGCACGAACGCCTTTGCGTCGAACAACGTCTTCCGCGTGCGCTTCACCGCCGGCGGTTTCAACTTCACGCGGCCAATCACGGTCGGTTTTCTGTCGGACCTGCCAGCGACGCTTTCGCAACTTGAATCCTACAACGACAACACCGCCGCTGACCAAACCTTCAGCGGAGCGATTTCGGGCACTGGTCAGTTTCGCCGCGACGCCATCAATCCCGCCGCCGCCGGTCGCACGATCCTGACCGGAGCGAACAGTTACAGCGGCGGCACGGTCGTCAGCGGCGGCACGTTGCTCGTCAACAATTCCTTCGGCAGCGGCACGGGTTCGGGATTCGTCGCGATCAGTAACACCGGAACACTCGGCGGCAGCGGCACGATCTCCGGGCCGGTGCTGTGCGCCGGCGTTATCTCGCCGGGTCAGAGCGCGGGCACGCTCACGCTCGGCGGCGGACTGGATTTGAGCGGCAGCGGCACGAACGTCTGGGAACTATCCGCGTTGAGCGAAGCCGGCGCCGGAACCAACTTCGATCAGATCATCCTCACCGACGGCAACCTCGCGCTGGGCGGCAGTTCAAAACTGCAACTCAATTTCATCGGCACCGCCACGCCGCCCGCCGCGACCAACGCGTTCTGGCAGGGCATCCGCTCGTGGAAAATCATTTCGCTCACGGGCCCGGCGACGAATTCCGGCGCGACGCGCTTCCCAACGATTTTGAACGGCAACTTCACCGCGGGGACGTTCACGAATTACACCGACGTGATCGGCAACGTGTAGTTGAAGTTCGTTCCGACGAATGCCTTCGCCCCGCCAGTCATCGAAGCGACCGTCGCGAACGCGGGCACGACGAACACAACGCTCAACTGGAGCGCCGTCATCGGCCAGACCTACGAGATCCGGTGCAAGGACGATCTGACTACGGGGGCGTGGACATTTCTCGCGACCGTGACCGCGACCAATAATCCGGCGTCGTTTGTGGACACCGGTGGGCACCAGCCGCAACGATTCTATCGCGTGGTCATTCCCTGAAGCGCGTCGCAGTTGCGCCGCGGGGAAAAATCATTAGTCTTCGGGAAATCGCACCGGTCGGAAGCAACTCAATTGAACACATGATCGCCTTTTTGCGCCGCATCAGTCTCACTCAATGGATCATCATTTCGATGTTCGTCGGCCTGGGCATCGGTGCGGCGTTCCCGGAGCAGTCGCAGCACCTGAAGGTCGTCTCGAATATTTTTCTCCGGCTGATCAAATGCATCATCGTGCCGATCATCTTCGGCACGCTCGTCGTCGGCATCGCCGGCCATAGCGACGATTTGAAGGCCGTGGGCCGGCTCGCCCTCAAGTCCATCATCTACTTCGAGATTGTCACGACGCTGGCGCTCGCGGTCGGATTGCTCGCCGTGAACCTAATCAAGCCGGGTGTCGGGGTGATCTTGCCGGCGGCGGCCAAGGGACCGGAGGTGGCGCGGCCGCAAACCGCGCAGGAAATGATCGAGCACATTTTTCCGAAAAGTTTTTTTGAGAGCGCGGCGAACAACGACGTGCTGCAAGTGGTGGTGTTCGCCGTGATCTTCGCCGTCGCGCTCACGCAGGTTCGCGGGAAGCCGAAGGAAACCATGCTGAATTTTTTCGAGGGCTTGTCCGAGGTGATGTTCAAGTTCACGGGCTTGGTGATGAAGTTTGCGCCGTTTGGCATCGGCGCGGCGATGGCGGTGACGGTGGGGCACAGCGGATTGGCCGTGTTGAAGAATCTCGCGTTGCTGGTGCTGACGCTTTACGGCGCGTTGATTGTTTTTGTGCTCGCAGTGTTGTGGCCGGTCGCGTTGCTCGCGCGGATTCCGGTGCTCAAATTCTTGAAGGCGGTGAAAGAGCCGGCGTTGATCGCGTTCACCACCACGTCGTCGGATGCCGCGTTGCCGGATGCGTTCAAGAAGATGATCGCGTTCGGCGTGCCCAAGCGCATCGTCTCGTTCGTTTTGCCGACCGGATATTCGTTCAACCTGGACGGCAGCACGCTTTATCTCGCGGTGGCGTCGGTGTTCGTCGCGCAGGCGGCGGGCGTGGAACTGACCATCAGCCAGCAATTGCTGATGATGCTCACGCTGATGCTCACGACGAAGGGCATCGCCGCCGTGCCGCGGGCGTCGTTGGTGATTTTGATGGGCACGCTTTCCTCGTTCAACCTGCCGCTGGCGGGCGTGGCGCTCATTCTCGGCGTGGATGAGTTGATGGACATGGCGCGCACGACGGTCAATCTCGTCGGCAACTGTCTCGCGTCCGCCGTCATGGCGCGGTCGGAGGGGGAATTCAATCCACCGGTGGAAGAAGCGAAATGACCTTATGTGCATCGAATCAACAACCTCGTTGATTTGTGGAGGACCGTTTTACGAGAATACAAACATGAAGTTTCTATCAGCAAATGGCTGCCTCCTGATGCTCCTCTTGTTCTGTTGTTTGGGGTGTGGAAATGCCGATACCGATAGCCAGGTGCTACACGTACTGCAATTCGAGTTAAGGTTTCAGAAATCGTTTACTCTCGATCCCAAGACAAGCATAACATTAGTGGCCGGGCATGGAGAAGATGGGACGCGCGTGCAGGACTGTAAAAACGAAGTCGAAGGAGATTTCGTTGTGCTCCGTGACGAATTCCTTTTGTTCAAGGAACGTCGCCCCGAGCGTGGCTTGATTGTCGCGCCAAGACTGGTCGAAGGCTCCACAAACGCAGTCGCGCAGGTATTCCGGCTTCGCGGTATTTCGCTAGCGCCTTCGGATTGGATCGCTTGGCGCAAACCTGACTACGTGGAAAGCGGCAGTGCTAATTGGACTTTCTTGGACCAAAGTGTCCCAGGGCGATCAACAGCTTTGCCCAATAACTGCTTTGAGTTGCGCTACAAGATAATCACCAAACCGCGCTCGCGAACGCCGAGATAATTTTCAACAGTGAACTTGCCACGCTGTCCCATGAACTGCCAAGCGAGGAATTTCGCTGTTCTGATCGCTTTGTTCTGCGCTTTACCGCTGCTCACCCACGGTGCCAACTCGCGAGGCATGGTCGCATCCGTGCATCCGTTGGCGACGCGCGCGGGCCTCGATGTTCTTAAATCCGGCGGGAATGCGATTGATGCGGCGGTCGCCGTCGGGTTGACGCTCGGGGTGGTGGACGCGGACAATTCCGGCATCGGCGGCGGCTGTTTCATGTTGATCCGGTTGGCGAACGGAAAATTCGTGGCAATAGATGGCCGTGAGATGGCCCCGGCGGCGGCGACGCGGGATATGTTTGTGCGCGATGGCAAGGCGGACGGCGAACTCAGTCAGACCGGCGCGCTCGCGAGCGGAGTGCCGGGTGAAGTCGCGGCGTTTGATTACGCCATCAAAAAATTTGGTCGCAAGAAACTCGCGGACTTGCTCCTGCCCGCAGCCGCGCTCGCGGAGAAAGGTTTTGAAATCTCGCACAGCTATGCCGCGCGGTTGGAATCGGTGAGCGAGGACATGGCGAAGTTTGAATCGTCGCGCGCGGTTTTCTTTCACGATGGCAAACCGCTGCCGAACGGATTCCGGTTCAAGCAACCGGACCTCGCGGCGACGTATCGCGGCATTGCGGGGCAGGGGAGCGACTGGTTTTATCGCGGCCCCTTCGCGCAGGCGGCGGGGAAATGGATGAAGGCCAACGGCGGCACCATGACGGCGGCGGATTTCGCGAACTATCACATCGCATTGCGCGAGCCGGTCACGACGACCTATCGCGGGCACAAGGTCGTGAGCATGTCGCCGCCGAGTTCCGGCGGCGTGCATGTGGTGCAGATGTTGAACATCCTGGAGAAGTTCGATTTGAAATCGCTCGACGAGGCGACGCGGCTGCACGTCATCGCTGAGAGCATGAAGCTCGCGTTCGCCGACCGCGCGCATTGGCTTGGGGATCCTGATTTCGCAAAAGTTCCGCGCGGACTGGTTTCAAAAAAATACGCCGCTGCGCTCGCCAAGAGAATTGATTTGAAACACTCGACCGACGTGGCGTCGCACGGCCAGCCGCCGGCGTGGAACACGGACGTTTTCAAACATCACACAACGCATTTCTCCGTGGCGGACGCGGAGGGCAACTGGGTTGCCTGCACCGCCACGGTCAACACGAGCTTCGGCTCGAAGGTCGTGATCCCCGGCACGGGCGTGGTGCTGAACAATCAGATGGACGATTTCTCGGCGCAGCCCGGCGTGCCGAACGCGTTCAAGTTGATCGGCGCGGAGGCGAACGCCGTCGCGCCCGGCAAACGCCCGCTCTCGTCCATGAGTCCGACGATTGTTTTGAAGAATGGAAAACCGATCATCGCGGTCGGCGCGTCGGGCGGGCCGAAAATCATTTCCGCCGTGCTGATGGAACTCATCGGCCTGCTCGACCTCGGGTTGACGCCAGAACAAGCTGTGGCCGCGCCGCGGATTCATCAGCAATGGTCGCCGGATGAATTGATGGTGGAGGATTCATTGCCGGGAAATTTAAGGGCCGCTTTGGAAAAACGCGGCCACGTCGTCAAGGTGCTGCCTTCGATGGCCACTTCGCAGATCGTGGCGCGCGACGCGAAAGGAAAAGCTTTTGTTGGCGCAGCGGATCCGCGTGCGGACGGCGTGGCCGAGGGGTGGTGAGCGTTTCCTGACGGCGCGAATCGTGGGCCGTGCCGGACCCGGGGTGAACATATCTTGACGGCTGGTAATATTCGGTTATCAAAACTTCGACGGAAACGTTCGTCGGGCAAAACAAAACCAGATCGCAATCAAACCATGGACTTCAAATTATGAAAAGAACACTCCTCACGCTCGGACTGGCTCTCTCACTTGTAGCGGTGATTCGCGCCGCCGATGAAGGTTTCCGCCCGCTGTTCAACGGCAAGGACACAGCGGGCTGGCATCTGCGCAATCCCGCGGGCCACAACAGTTGGAAGGTGGAAGGCGGCGTTTTGAAAAACACGGTCAACCAAGGCGAGCACGGCACTGACCTCGTCACGGACGGCAAGTTCTGGAACTTCACAGTGAAGTACGAATACATGGTGCCCGATGATTCCAACAGCGGCTTCTATCTCCGCGGCCGGCACGAATTGCAAATCCTCGGCGACTTCGCCAAGGGGACGAACGCCATCAACGGCAACGGTTCGATCTACAACTTCAAAGCGCCGGACAAATTCGTTTCCAAGCCCGGCGGCGAATGGCAGACGGTCGAGGCGACGATGATCGGCAACAAGATCACGGTGGTGCAGAACGGCGTGAAGATTCATGACAACGTCGAGTGCAAGAAGGCGACCGGCAGTGAGATTGACAACAAGATTGATGAGCCGGGTCCGATTTTTCTGCAAGGCGATCACGGGACGGTCTGGTTCCGCAATATCCGGATCAAGGAATTGAAGTAGCTGAAGCTCGTGAGCAAGGCGGCCAAATCGCAATGGGACTTCGGCGAGCTGTTTCCGACGGAAGCGACGCGCAAAGTTTTGTCCGTCTCGGAACTGACGGCGCAGGTCAAGCGGCTGCTGGAGAAACAGGTCGGCCAGATTTGGGTGACGGGCGAGGTCACGAATCTCCGCGGGCAGAGTTCCGGGCACGTTTATTTCACGCTCAAGGACGTGGCGTCGCAGCTCAGTTGCGTTTTGTTTCGCGGTGAGGCCGCCGGCCAGCGCGAGTTCTTGAAGGACGGGCAGAAAGTCCTGCTGCAAGGCGACGTGACGGTTTACGAAGCGCGCGGGCAATATCAACTCATCGTTCACGCCGTGGAGTTGCAAGGCGTGGGTGCGCTGCAGATCGCCTTCGAGAAACTCAAACAAAAACTGGCGGCGGAAGGACTGTTCGCGCCGGAGCGCAAACGTCCGCTGCCAAATTATCCGCAGCGAATCGGCCTCGTGACTTCGCCGACGGGCGCGGCGATTCGCGATGTGTTCCACGTCGTGCAGCGGCGGCATCCGGGGTTGGAAATCATTCTTGCCTCGTGTCGCGTGCAAGGCGAGGGCGCGGCGGCGGAAATTGCCGAAGCCATTCGATCACTCAATGAGTTTAATTCCGCACTCCGCACTCCGCACTCCGCACTCGACTTGATCCTCGTCACCCGTGGTGGTGGTTCGCTGGAAGATTTGAGGGCGTTCAACGAGGAGGCGGTTGCCCGCGCGATCTTTGAGTCGGCGATTCCCGTGGTGTCGGCGGTGGGACACGAGATTGACTTCACGATCAGCGATTTCGTGGCGGACGTGCGGGCGGCGACGCCGAGCGCGGCGGCGGAGATCATCACCGAGGGAGTTTTTGCGAGCCGGGAATTTGTGGCCGCCGCGCCGTCCGCCATGCGGCAACGCGCGCGGCAACGGCTCGCGCGCAGCCGGGAAGACTTCGAGAATGTGGTCGGACGGTTGGCGCGCGCGCATCCGCGCCGGCGGCTGAATGAATCGTTGCAGCGGCTGGATGATTTGCGGAGCGGTCTGGTGCGTTGCGCGAAGTCGGGGACGCGCGAGCGCGCGGCGGCGTGGCAAAATCTGGCGGGCCGGCTGGCGCGCGTGCGGCCATCGCAAATGCTGAAGCAGCGGCGCGAATTGTTTCACGTTGGACGGCGACGACTGCGCGAACTGGGCGCGGCGCGGTTGCGGGATTTGAAAAATCGTTTTACGGCGGGCGAGTCGCGGCTGCGTTTGCTCGGACCGGAGCAGGTGCTGGCGCGCGGTTACTCGATCACGATGGACGAGGCGACGGGAAAAGTTTTACGCGACGCGGCGAAAGTGAAGGCGGGTCAGCGGCTCAAGACGCGTTTGAAATCCGGCGAGGTCCGCAGCCGGGTGGAGAACTGAGCGGCCGCGTTCAGGGATAAACGACGCGATAGAGCCGCAAGATTTCGCCGGCGGGAGGATACGTAAACCAGACAGTGTTGGACGGCGACGACGCGGTGCCGAGCGATGTCCAGTTGGTTGATTCCACATTCGTTTTTCCTTCGACGGAATAAATCAGATTGCTCAATACCTGCCACTGGATCACGTCTGCGGAAAGAATTGTGAGCAGCGGCGCGGGAATCTGGAGCGCGAGGCTCGCGGGCGCGCTGGTCACGCCGCCGGCGGCGTTGGTGACGACGACGGTGTAGTTTCCAACATCGGTGGGTTGGGCGTTTGCGCGCGTGAAGCTGCTGGCGGTGGCACCGGCAATACTGGCGGAGTTGAAACGCCATTGATACCCCAGCGGCACTGAACCACTCGCCGTGACGGTGAACGTCGCGTTGGCAGCCTGGCTGACGGTTTGATTTTGCGGGGGCGTGCTGATGCCCGGTGGAACGAGAACCGTCAGCGTGGCGACGGCACTGGTGAGGCCGCCGGCGGAATTGGTGATGACGACCGTGTAATTCCCGGCGTCGTTCGTCTGCGCGTTGCTGCGGGTGTAGGAACTGGCGGTCGCGCCGGCGATGTTGCCGGCGTTGAAACGCCATTGATAACCGAGCGTGGCGGTGCCGGTGGCGGCGACGGTGAAGGTCGCGTTGTTGTTTTGAGTCACGGTCAGGCTTTGCGGTTGCGTCGCGATGCCCGGCGGAACGAGAACCGTCAGCGTGGCGACGGCACTCGTGAGGCCACCGGCGGCGTTGGTGAGGACGACGGTGTAATTGCCAGCGTCGTTGGTCTGCGCGTTGACGCGGGTGTACGCGCTGGTGGTGGCGCCGGCGATGTTGGTCGTGCCAAAGCGCCATTGGTAAGCCGGCGCAGGATTCCCTGTGGCAACGACGGTGAACGTGGCGTTGTTGTTTTGCGTGACGGTGAGACTTTGCGGCGGCGTCGCGATGCCCGGCGGAACGAGAACGGTCAGCGTCGCGACGGAACTGGTCACGCTGCCGGCGGTGTTGGTGATGACGACGGTGTAATTGCCGGTGTCGTTCGCCTGTGCGGCGGTGCGGGTGTAACTGCTGGCCGTCGCGCCGCCGATGTTCGTCGCGCCGAAGCGCCATTGATAACTCAGCGGCGCCGTGCCGCCGGCGAGGACGGTGAAGTTGGCGTTGTTGTTCTGCGTGACGGTGAGGCTCTGCGGTTGGTTGGTAATGACCGGGGCGATGACGCCGTTCGTGATGGCGAAGGTGATTAGAAAATCCTTCACCACGCCCATGTGCTGCATTCCGGTGGCGCCGGAATCGCCCGAGACCACCGGCGGAACGTCAGTGAGCGGCGTGTAAACGCGCGAGTCGAAGACGAGTCCGTTGGCGAAGGTGTGCGACGGCAGGACGACGGGCGTGAGCGTGTTGGTGAAGGAAAAACTCGGGAGCACGCGGTCGTAGCGTTCGGCGCGTCCGGCGTTTGTATCCTGATCGCCGCTTTGGTCGGCGGGTACGGGGCTGTCGCTGAGAAAAGTTTTGAAGGTGACGATGGCGCCTTCGGTTTCGGAATACAGATTCATGTCCCCGGCGACGATGATCCACGCGCCGGCGGGAAAGAAAAACAGGATGTTGGATTTGACGACTCCTGCCTCACTGGCCCGTTGGGTTGCCGAGCCGCTACTGGCCTTGAGGTGGACGCTCACGAGGTAGAGATTGTTGGTACCGGGCAGGTCGATCTGCGCCCAGGCGTAACCGCGGTCGCCGACGTCAGAGGGCCAACTGCCGCTCGACAGGATGGGATAACGGCTGATGACGCCGTTGGGAATGTTGTAGCCGGTTTCACGGTAGTAGCTGAAATTGGTGCCAAAAGTTGTGGCGACCATGTTGCTGATGGCGGCAGTGGTGTTGAAGCCGAACTGATTGGTGACGTTGAACTCCTGCATCGCGACGAGGTCGGGCTTCAAGCCTTGAAGGATGTCAAGCCCGGGTGATTCATAACGTTGATTGTTGCCCGAGGACAGGTTGGAGGCCATCACGCGGACGGTGACGTTGCTGGTTTGGGCCTGGGTCAAAACGCACGCGAACCCGGCGTAGAGAAAAAGAAAAACGACCGGCGGGAGGATTTTCGTGCGAAAAAACAACATGACAATGTGGAGGAATAGACTCTAATTCCATCGGAAAGACAAGCCGCAATCTGTTCAACGCGCCGTGTGGGTTTCTGCTTCCGGTTGTTTACGCCAGATTTCGAGGTTGTAGTCCCAGGTGAGTTTGCTGTCGGTGTCCGGCTTGGCGAAGAAGAACGGGCGCGTGATGCCGGGGAGAGTTTCCCCGTCGCGGGTCCAACGTCCGCCGAGCCGGGCCATGACTTTCTCGGCGTGATAGGGGCGGAGCACAAGGACGTTGAGGCGCGCGTTCTCCTCGGGCGTGGCGGCGAGATAGGAGGGCAACACGATGTGCCGCGCGGTTTTCTTCACCGTGTAGTAGGCCTCGGGGTCGCTGTAAACGCTGTCGTCCGAGTGGACGTGCCGCGCGATGAAGGCTTCGACCTTCGCGTAGTCGCGCTCGGGCCAGTAATAGAACGTCGAGGCGAGTTGCAATGGCAATCCAGCGGCGCATCCCAGCGTGAGCAAGGTCGTGGCCGTGATTTTGAACGGCAGCCCGGCCGCGCGGAACGCTTCCGGCAGCGTCGCGCAAACGCCGATGGCCAGTGGGACGTAAGCCATCCACGTGTACGTCGTGGGAAAGCGGCCGAGCAGGTGAAACCATAGCCCGATCCACACCGCACCGGTGATGCCGAACACGAGGGGGGAATTGAATCGCAGTTCGCCGCGTCGCCAGCGCCAACCCACCAGCAGCAGCGCCACCGCGAACAGTGCGATGAGACTGGGGTCTTTCGGCAGATTGCCCACCGTCACGGTCATGCAGTAACGGATGGAAGCGAGAAAATCATCCCACACGCCGTGATGTTGATAGAGCAGCCGCAGCCCGATACTTCCAGCGAGGCCGCCGCCGGCGAGCGCGAGACATTCACGAATCCGCCGCCAACCGGTGAAGACCACGAGCAAGACGCAGAACGCGGCTGTGAACGTGGTGAGTTGCAGACCCGCGAAAGGGAAACCTGCGGCCAGCGCAGCCATCGCGGGCAGGCGTGCTCGCGGACGCGCGAAAGAACTGGCCCAGGTTGCCGCCGCCGCGAGCAACATCACGACGCCATCGTAGCGTCCCGAGCGCGTGCAGATGCTCACGCCGTAATCGAGCAACACAAGCAGCACGAGGAGGATCCGGGCGCGGGCGGTGGGGATCCATGCTTGTTTGCGCGCCGTGTGCCAGAGAAGCAGGACGGCAAACGTTACGAGCGTGTAGTTCAGCGACCGCACCGCGAGGGGACTGAACCCAAAAATCTGCATCCAGCCGTAGAGCACGAATTGATGCAGCGGCACGTAAGCGGCCCAAAACTTCTCGCCCGTCTGCACGAACCACGCGGTCGAAGTGAAACCGTGGCCGAGGTAAAGGTTCACGGCGGGATCGGTGTATTGCACCTCGTCGAGCCAGACTGCCGGGAAACGTGTTCCGGTCAGCAGATTCACCACGAACACCGCGAGCACGAGCGCGCACACGACCCACGCTTCGCGCGACCGGTGGTCGCGGGCAGCTGCGACGGGTGGATTCATCCGTGGGAATAGAGCGGAATCCGCCGGGCCGCCCAATCTGGGTTTTGGCCGGTCGCCTTCCCGGGGTCGCCCCGATTGCGAACTGGACGAGTGCGGACGATTCGCATAACTTTTTCGCCGTGCCGAATCCGTCCAAAGCCAGTGGAGTCAGCCCCAGCGCCAAGCCGGCGATGCCTTTTGAAGAGGCGTTGCAGAAGCTCGAAGGCGTCGTCGAGGCCATGGAGTCCGACGATCTGCCGCTGGAAACGTTGCTGGCGCGCTACGAAGAAGGCACGAAGCTGGCGAAGCATTGCCAGGAAAAACTGGCGGAGGCGGAGTTGAAGATTCAACAACTGGAAAAAACCGCGGCGGGCGAATTGAAGTTGAAACCCATGTCGCCGGAACCGACCGAGGACTGACGACCGCCGACTTTAGCCTTTAGACGTCAAACTTTAGACTCAAAAAAATATGAGCCGATACCTCGACATGGTCCAGAGTCCTGTTCACGTCAAGAAGTTGACGATGGAGCAACTGCATCTCCTCGCCGACGAAATCCGGCACGAGTTGATCACCGTGCTCGCGAAGAACGGCGGACATCTCGGCCCGAACCTCGGCGTGGTGGAACTCACGCTCGCGCTGCATCGCGTCTTCAGCACGCCGAAGGACAAGTTCGTGTGGGACGTGAGCCATCAGGTTTACGTCCACAAACTGCTCACGGGCCGACGCGACCGCTTTCACACCATCCGTACGACCGACGGCTTGAACGGCTTCGCGTTGCGGACGGAAAGTGAACACGATTGTTACGGCGCGGGTCACGCCGGCACGGCGCTCTCCGCGGCGCTCGGCATGTGCGCCGCGCGCGACCAGAAGAAAAGCGACGAGAACGTCGTCTGCATCTTCGGTGACGCGGCGCTGACGAACGGGATTTCCTTCGAGGCTCTCAACAACATTTCGCACACGACGAAGAAATTCATCGCGATCCTCAACGACAACGAATGGAGCATCGCCAAAAACGTCGGCGCGGTTTCCGGTTATCTCAACAAGCTCATCACCAATCCGTCGTATAACAGGCTGGCGAAGGAATTCGAGCGCTTCCTCACGCGCCTGCCCAAGGGCAATGTGGCGTTGAAGCTCGCGCACAAGGCCGAGGAAGGTTTCAAGGGCGCGATCGGCGAGGTGGGGTTGCACCAAAAAAGCGGCGTGCTCGACGCGGACGGTCGCGGCGGTTTCGGCAGCGCGATTCTCTTCGAGGAAATGGGTCTGCGTTACCTCGGACCGATTGACGGCCACGATTTGCCGCTGTTGATGCAGACGCTGGAGTTCGCGAAGACCTGCGACCACCCGATCGTGATTCACGTGCTGACGCAGAAGGGCAAAGGCTTCGAGGCGGCGCTGAAGTTCCCGGAAAAATTCCATGGCCTCGGACCTTACGACGCCAAGACCGGCGAGACATCTCCCGTCAAACCCGGTGCGCCGCCGAATTATCAGGACGTGTTCGGCAAGACGATGGTGAAGCTTTGCAAAAAGGACAACACCGTCATCGGCATCACCGCCGCCATGCCGAGCGGCACCGGTTTGAAACATTTGGAAAAGGAAATGCCCGAGCGTTATTACGACGTGGGCATCGCCGAGGAACACGCGGTCCTGTTCGCCGCCGGCATGGCGACGATGGGTTTTCATCCGGTGTGCGCGATTTATTCCACGTTCCTCCAGCGCGCCTACGATTGCATTCACCACGACGTCTGCTTGCAGGACCTGCCGGTGATTTTCTGCATGGATCGCGCGGGCCTTTCCGCCAACGACGGCCCGACGCATCACGGCCTGTTCGACATCGCGTATCTGCGCTGCTTCCCGAACGTCATCGCGATGGCGCCGAAGGACGAGGACGAATTGCAGGACATGATGTTCACGGCCACGTTGCAAAAGCATCCCACGTTCATCCGTTATCCGCGTGGCGCGGGGGAAGGCGTGCCGATCAAGGACCAGCCCGCGCTGCTCGAAATCGGCAAGGCCGAAGTCATCCAAAACTTCTCGAATCCCGCGATGCGGGACGGAAAGAAAATCGCGCTGTTCGGCTTGGGCAACATGAATTCCCTGGCGCGCAAGGCCGCCGCCAAACTCGCCGCCGAAGGGTTTGACGTGGCGGTGATCAACCCGCGCTTCACCAAGCCGATTGATCCCGGCACGCACGAATTCTTCGGTCGCTCCGCCGACGTCATCATCACGCTGGAAGACCACGCGCTCATGGGCGGTTACGGTTCGGCAGTGCTCGAACTCTTCAGCGAGAAAGGCATCACCACGCCCGTCGTTCGCATCGGCTGGCCGGATCAGTTCATCGAACACGCCAGCAACCAGGACGAATTGCGCAAGCGTCACGGACTCACCGTCGAGAACGCGGTGGCGAAGGCGAAGGAACTTCTGGTCGCGCCGAGCGCCACCGCTGAAACCCGCGCCCTCGCGATGAGTTGAAGCGACGCACGCTCAGAAAATTCAGTTCCGGTCAGACGACCGACCATCACAGCGTCTATGTGGTGTTGCTGGACAAAGTCGTCGGCAAACTCCGCAAAGTGCGTCTGGCCAATCCCGCTCGCGACCCGAAGAAGCCGTGCGTTTACGTCGGCATGACCGGGTTGACACCGGAGGAGCGCTTCGCGAATCACCAGGCGGGAATCAAATCCTCATCGTTCGTCAAACGCTTTGGCCTCCGGCTGCTGCCGGAACTCTACGCGCACCTGAACCCGATGCCCTTCGCCGCCGCCGCGCAGATGGAGAAAGATTTGACCGAGGATTTGCGCCGGGCCGGCTACACGGTGGTTGGCGGGCATTGACTGAAGTCCGAGGTCCGATGTGAACAATCCACAGTCAGGAATCGGAGCGACGAAGTCAGTGGGAACTCGCCGGAGCGGGAATTCAATCGGCTTGCGGCGGATGGCGGGAGGCGGTATTCCTTTTCCGGGTTGAATCAAAACTAAATTGAATCATGGGCTACAAAGACGTCACACCGCCGGTGGGCGGGAAAATCTCCATCAAGGCCGGACGGCTCGAAGTGCCGGAAAATCCAATCCTGCCGTTCATCCGCGGTGACGGCACGGGACCAGACATCTGGGCTGCCAGCGTGCGCGTGTTCGACGCGGCGGTCGCGAAGGCTTACGGCGGCAAGCGCAAGGTTTCGTGGTTTGAAGTTTTCGCCGGTGAGCTGGCCAAGAATAAATTCGACAACTGGCTGCCGGACGACACGGTCGAGGCGTTCCGGGAATATCTCGTCGGCATCAAAGGTCCGCTCACCACGCCCGTCGGCGGCGGCATCCGGTCGCTGAACGTGGCGTTGCGGCAGATGCTCGATCTCTACGTTTGCCTGCGTCCGGTGCAATGGTTCACGGGCGTGCCGTCGCCGGTGAAGCATCCGGAGAAGGTGGACATGGTCATCTTTCGCGAGAATACCGAGGACATTTACGCGGGGATTGATTATCAGGCCGGCTCGGTCGAGGCGGCGAAGATCATGGATTTCATCCAGCGCGAACTGCCCGCGGCGTTCAAGAAGATCCGTTTCAACTCGAAGGAGAAGGCGGAGGAATTCTGGTCGGCGGTCGGCGCGAAGGATTTTCCGTGCGACGTGCAGGTCGGGCTGGGCATCAAAGCCGTCAGCTACAGCGGCACGGTGCGGTTGATTCACAGCGCGATTGCCTATGCGATCAAATTCAAGCGCAAGAGCGTGACGATCGTTCACAAGGGGAACATCATGAAGTTCACCGAAGGCGCGTTCCGCGATTGGGGCTACGAAACGGCGAAGAAGTTTTTTGGCGCGGTGGAAATGGACGGCGGCCCGTGGTGCAAGATTCCCGAAGGCAAACCCGGCGCGGGCCTCGTCATCAAGGACGCCATCGCGGACATCACGTTGCAACAAGTGCTCACGCGCCCGACGGATTTCGACGTGATCGCGACGTTGAACCTGAATGGAGATTATTTGAGCGACGCGCTCGCGGCGCAGGTCGGCGGCATCGGCATCGCGCCCGGCGGCAACATCAATTACATCAGCGGCCACGCGATCTTCGAAGCCACGCACGGCACCGCGCCGAAGTACGCGAACAAGGACGTGGTGAACCCCGGCTCAGTCGTGTTGAGCGGCGAGATGATGTTCCGTTACCTCGGCTGGACCGAAGCGGCGGACATGATTCTCAAAGGCCTCAACGGCGCTATCGGCTCGAAGCGCGTCACCTACGATTTCGCGCGCCAGATGGAAGGCGCGACGGAGATCAAGTGTTCGGCGTTCGGCGACAACATCATCGCGAACATGTAGGAGACGGCGTAAGGAGGCTATGACCGGGAAAGCACCAAGCACCAACACCCAAGCTCCAGAGAAGCTTCAAGCTCCAATAACCAATCAGGATGGCGTGGACGTTTTGTTTGGAGCTTGAGGTTTGGAATTTCTCTGGAGCTTGGTGCTTGGAATTTGGAGCTTTGCCTTAGGCTCTCTGCCTGGCGACGCCGTGAACTGCCGCGCCTACACCGCCGAGTGTCAACACCGCGCCAAGCAGCAACAGCGCGACGCTTGAGGTTGTCATTCCACCTTCCTGCCGCCATTGCGCGACGGCGGGCATAACGGAGCCCATGCCGACGAGGACGCCGGCGATGCTGAGGATGATTTTGAGTGTTCGTTTCATGGTTTCCTCTGTGGGTGTGGTTGAGGTGGAGAGAGCAGTAATCTTTGGTCTTGTGAGGATTTTATCAAGTCCGCGTACCAGAACGCACCGACGAAAGTGACTGCGGCCAGAATGAGCGAATACTTGAGCATGATGACGTTTGATGACCGGGTGCGCCGGAATTGCGCCAGACTCTGAAGCAACGCGACGATTGTCACCACGAGAACGACCAGAGCCATGCTATACGGAACTATCGTGGGATTCAGAGACTCATCTGCGACTATTCTGACGCCGAGGTTCGTTTGAAGTCCGGGGGAATACTCAAGGCCCACCCAGCCGCCTAACAGAGCACAGGTGCCGATGCCGATGAGACTCACAATGGTTGCCAAGGCCGCGCGCACGATGTTGTTGACGAGTGATGCGGACCAAAAGCTGATTACGAATACTATCGTTGAGACGATGAAAAATCCCAAAGCCTCCTCCGGTTGTTGAATTGCGAGCAGGCCGACTTCGGCTTTGAACAACGTGAGCGCGGCGAGGAACATCGGCAAAACGACAGCCATCGCGAACACGGTCGCGGCGGCGACGAACAGTTTGATGAACCATTGCCGTCGCGCTGAAACGGGAAGCGTCAGATGCCACGCGGCCGTGCCGAGCGACTTGTCATCGCCGAGCGAAACGCACGGAATCATGATCACCATGAGCACGATCTGCGTTCCGGTCAGTCCGGCAAACACCGATACCAAGTTCTCGTGCCAAGCCGGGTGGAGAATCATCAACATGAGAGTGAGCAGCCAGCAAACGGCGAAGACCGCGCTGACGAGGAAGATCGGTTTTTGCAGACAGACTTCCTTGCGGATCAGGTTCGCAGTCGCGCCGGTGGGTCGTGAGCGGACGAGTTCGCTGAGTGTTTTGGGAATGAGCGCCGCCGGAATCTGTGCGGCGTGAGTCGCCACCGTGTCCCTGAGTTCGCACCGGGCGAATTGCCGGCGGCTGAGCCAAAGGAAGAACGCGGAGTAAACCGCACTCGCGCCTCCCACCAGCGCCAGGGTCGCCCGCTCGCTGGGGTCAACCTGAAATCCGAGCGCATAATAAACAAACAGGTGGACGCTGAGCGCGATGGCCCACGGCAATCCGGCGGCGCAGGCGATGCCCACCAAAATCGAGCCGGTCGCGAGCGTGTGATAACCGACCGAACAAATCGCGGTGACGGCGAAGGTCGCGTAGAGGATGACGAGTGGTGGCGTGAGTTGTCCGGTCGCAGCGCTGGCGAGGCCGTGGACGATGCCGAGCGAGATGATGGCAATGGTCGCGGCCATCATTTTCTCTTTCCAAAGCTGTGTGCGGCGCATCGGTTGACTGAACAGCATCACCAGCGTCCGCTCGTGCAACTCCACGGCGGTCGGCATTGCCGCGAGGACGAGCACGCCGACCACGAACGCGACGCCCGCCAATCCAGTGAGAAACGAGCCGAACTCGCCGTGAGCAAAAACAGGATTCGCCTGCGCGGCGAGATTCGCGCCGGCAGCCAGCGCGGCGACGCTCCACGGCAGCAGCAGCGGGCGCAGTTCTTTGGCGAGGCGCGGGATCATGAATTTCCTATTTCCTCGACTGTGAAAACTGGAGCGACAAAGCACGCATCGCTGAGGAACGCGCGCCAGCGTCCTGGAGTGCGGCGGGTGAGGGGCGAGGGCACACGCCGCTTTTGGTACGGGCGCTTAACCCCATCCGAAAGCGGTGTCAGCCCCGTTCCCCGCCAGCCACCGCACTCCAAGACCTCGCGGCTATAACAGCAGTTGCCGGCGGTTCGCAGCTCTATTGGCATCGGTCGTCTTTTTATTTCAGCGTGGCGACGAAAACTTCTTCGAGCGTGAGCGCTTCGGAGGTCAACGACTCCGGCGAGAGCGATCTTAATTCCGCTAAAATCCGCGGGCCCTCGCCGTTGACGATGAGTTCGAGTTCCCGCCCGTTGCGGCGGGTGTGCATGGCGCCTTTGAATTCGTTCGCCGGCGCGGCCTGTGCGAAACGGGCGCGGATTTTTTGGTAACGCTCGCGCGCCTGGTCGGCGCCAAGCGTCAGCACCGCGCGCCCGGCATCCATGATCGTGAACTCGTCAATCAAACCCTCGAACTCGGTGATGAGGTGCGTTGAAACAAAGATGGTTCGGTTCCCTGGATCACCTTCTTGATACGCGCCGATGACGGTTTCGATGAACTCGCGGCGTACGATGGGATCGAGGCCGGATGTCGGCTCGTCGAGGAGCAGAAGCTCTGGCTCGGGACAAATCGCCGCGATGAGGGCGACTTGAGTTTTCTGGCCTTTGGAAAGTCCGCCGGTCTTTTGCGAGGCATCCAGCCGAAAACGTTTAAGCAGATCGCCCTCGGTGTCACGATTCCAGTGCGAACGAAACGACGCGAGGTAATCCAACGTTTCGCGCACGGACATCCACGGATAAAACGCCACGGCGTCCGGCACGTAGGCGAGTTTGCTTTTCACTTCGACCTCTGCCTTGTTCGGATCGAGTCCAAAAACCCGGACGCTCCCGCCACGCGGGCGCAACAAGTTTAGCAGACACTTCATCGTGGTCGTCTTGCCCGCGCCGTTGCGGCCAAAGAGGCCGTAACACTTGCCGCGCGGGACTTGGATGGTCAGGTCGTGCACCGCGTCGCCTTTGCTGTAGGCGTAGCTGAGGTTGTTGATCTCGATGGCGAGGTTGGAGGCGTTCATAATCGTCAATCGGATTTCTGGTTGTCGTGGGCGCGTTTCTTGTCGTCCAGCGTGTCGAGGCGTTCGCGCACGAGTTCGATGAATTCCCCGCGCGGCACTTGCAAGTGGTGCGCCTGCACGACGGCCTGGTCAATCTCCTCGATGAGAAGCTTGTGTCGCGCGTCTTTCTTGAGCGGGGAATGGTTCGCTTTGAGGAAACAACCCTTGCCCGGCAGGGTTTCAATGACGCCCTGGCTTTCCAGTTCACCGTACGCCTTGGCGATGGTGTTGCGGTTGACGCGCAATTCCTCGGCGAGCGGGCGGATGGACGGGAGCGGCTCGCCGACCCGCAACGCGCCGGAGGCGGCTGCGGACTTGATCTGATCCACCACCTGGAGATAGACCGGCTTCCCGGATTTGAAATTGATCTGAAGCATCATAACGCCGTCGTCTGTCATAGGACACTAGGACAGTGACCGCGCGCCGTCAAGAATAATTTTCACCCGGCAAAGTTCGCTTGTCCGCGCGGGCGGAATCTGCTTACTTCCCGGGCATGATCCATTCACGATTGATGATGCTGGTTGTCGGCGGTCTCGTCGCCGGGCGGCTTTGCGCCGCGCCGGTGGAAACTGATTTCGAACGCGGTTGCGCGAAACTCGCGGCCTCGAAGAAAGCCGACGCCCTGCGATTGCACGCGTTGTTCAAGCTCGATTGGGAGCACGCGATGCTCGACAACCCGGAGTTCGCCACCGAAGTCGGCTACCCCGGACAGAATGATCGTTGGTCCGACGAGTCGCTCGAAGCCATCGCGCGCCGCAAACGCGAACTGCAAGGTCCGCTCGCGGTAATCAAATCCATCAAGCGCGCCAGGCTCACAGCCGCTGACCAGCTAAACTTCGATCTCTACCAATACAATCTGAACGAAGCCATCGCCGGCACGAAGTTCCCCGGCGAACTCATGCCCATCAACCAGATGGGCGGCGTGCAGCAAGGCATCGCGATGGTTCTGGAATTCTCGCCGCACACCACGCTCAAGGATTATCGGGACATGGTCGCGCGCCTGAAGTCCGCCGACAAAGTCATCGAACAAAATCTCGTGCTTCTGCGCAAAGGTCTCGCCGCCGGACTCACGCCGCCGCGCATCACGCTGCGTGATGTGCCGCAGCAGGTGAAAAATCAAATGGTCGAAGACCCGGACAAAAGCGCTTTCCTCGCCCTCTTCAAAGAATTTCCGCCCGAGATTCCTGCGACCGAACAAACGAAACTCCGCGCCGAAGCTGCTGCTGCCTTGAAGGAGAAGATCATCCCCGCTTTCGCGAAGCTCCACGATTATCTCGTCAACGAATACATCCCCAAGGCGCGCGAGAACATCGCCTTCACTTCCGTGCCGCAAGGCAGGGAATGGTACGCCTACAATGCGCACGTGAGCACGACGACCACGATGACGCCGGAACAGATTCACGCACTCGGCCTGTCCGAAGTGAAACGCATCCGCACTGAAATGGAAAAGGTAGCCAAGGACTCCGGCTTCAAGGGCAGCTTCGACGAGTTCCTGGTTTTCCTGCGCAAAGATCCGCAGTTCTATTACAACAAACCGGAAGAACTTCTCACCGGCTACCGCGACATCTGCAAGCGCGCCGACCCCGAACTCGCGCATCTCTTCGGCAAACTTCCGCGCCTGCCTTACGGCATCCTGTCCGTCCCGGCTTACTCCGAGGAATCGCAGACAACCGCTTACTATCAGCCCGGCGCACCTGACGCGGGACGGCCCGGATATTATTATGCGAACACCTCGCATCTGAACACGCGCCCGAAGTGGGAAATGGAAGCGCTCTCGCTCCACGAATCCGTGCCCGGCCATCACCTGCAAATCTCGCTCGCGAAGGAATTGGAAAACGTTCCCGAGTTCCGCAAGAACCGCGACTACACCGCTTACGTCGAAGGTTGGGGGCTTTACTCCGAGAGCCTCGGCTACGAGATGGGTTTCTACAAAGACCCGTACATGAAATTCGGCCAGCTCGTTTATGAAATGTGGCGCGCCATCCGGCTCGTCGTGGACACCGGCATGCATACCGGCCAGATGACGCGGCAACAGGCGATTGATTTCTTCCTCGCGAACGCCAGCAAGAACGAGCACGACATCACGGTGGAAGTGGACCGCTACATCGTCTGGCCCGGGCAGGCGCTCGCCTACAAGATCGGCCAGCTAAAGATCCGCGAGCTTCGCAACTACGCCACGAAGGAACTCGGCGACAAGTTCGACGTGCGCCAGTTCCACGATCAAGTCCTCGGTCAAGGCGCGCTGCCGCTCGATCTGCTGGAGAAACGGATCAAGGCGTGGGTGGCGGAAAAGAAGAAGTCGAAGTGATTGGCGGCCAGTTTCGGCGGATCGAAACCGGTGATTCCCCCCGCGCGCGAAGCGCGCGCAAACTCAGTGCGTCGTGACGTTTGGCGAGGCGCACGCCGGATGCGTCCGTCATCAACGGACAATGAAAGAATTGAGGCGGCGTGAATCCAAGCGCTCGGAAGATCAGCAGTTGCCGCGCGGTGGACTTGAGCAAGTCCGCGCCTCGCACGACCCCGGTGATCTGCATCGCGGCATCGTCCACCACGCAGGCGAGTTGATACGCGGGTGCATCGTCGTGCCGCCAGACGACGAAATCGCCGAAATGTTTTCCGGCGACAAATGATTGCGGGCCGAAGTGGCCGTCGGTGAAGCAAATGGTTTCGCCATCGGGCACGCGGAAACGCCAGTTGAAGCGGAGGTCGGAGGACGGAAGCCGGAGGTCAGAAACCAGAACTCCGACATCTGACTTCTGTCCTCTGACCTCTATTCGCGCGCGGCACGTGCCGGGATAAATCGGTTCGTCATCATCTTCCGCGTGCGGGGCGCGGGCGGCGGCGGCGATGTCTTTGCGCGAGCACACGCACGGGTAGATAAAACCGCCGGCGCGCAACTTGTCCAACGCGGCGCGGTAGAAACTTATTCGCTCACTTTGGTTGTACGGTCCAAATTCACCGCCGACATCCGGCCCTTCCTGCCACTCGAAACCAAACCAGCGCAGGTCTTCGATCATTGCTTCGACGAATTCCAGTTTGAAGCGCTTGGCGTCCATGTCTTCGTTACGCAACAGCAGCACGCCGCCGTTCGCGCGGGCGCGTTCCTGTGCGGTCCAGAACGTCCGCGCGTGGCCGAGATGGAGATAGCCCGTCGGCGAGGGCGCGAGGCGGCCACGGTATTGCGGATTGCGGATTGCGGATTGCGGATTCAAATCAATTCGTTCGGATGATCGCGCAGCCATTCGCTGAACGCGGGGAGTTGAAAGGACAAAACACTTTGCGCCTTCATGCAATTCAGCGTTGTGTCCGGCGGGCGCGGGGGATTTTGAAAATCCTTGCACGACGCGGGTTCAATTTGCGGGAGCAGTTCTGGCCGGCGCACGGCGATGCGCTTGCCGATTTCGTAACGTGACGACCGCTCGCGCCCGGCGACGTGGAACAAGCCGGTCTCTTTTTCGTTGATGAGTTCCCAAGTCGCGCGCGCGGTGACGGCGGCAGGAATCGGGGAGCGGAATTCGTCGGTGAACAAGCGCAGGCGTTCGCCGCGTTGCCACGCGAGTCGCATCTGCTCGTTGAAGGCGCGGTCACCGGTGGGCGACGTGCCCGCGTTCAACGAAGTGCGGATAACGAGGTGGCGCGGGTTCGCGAGCACGATCTTCTCGGCGGCGACTTTGGTTTCGGCGTAAACGCTGAGCGGGTTGACGGGCGAAGGTTCGTGATAGCCACCGCTCTTGCCATCGAAGACCAGGTCGGTCGAAAAGAAAACTAACGGGATGTCCGCCGCAAGTTCGGCGAGCAGCGCGGTGACGTCCACATTGATTTGGCGGGCGAGTTCGGGCTTGGCCTGACATTCCGGGCTGCGACTCATCGCGGCGCAGTGGATGATCAATTGCGGCCGCTGCTCCTGGAACTCCTGACGAACGCGCGCGAAATCCAGCAGGTCGAGTTGCACGCGCGTCAACCCGCATACATTCCACGCGGGCGCAAAGCGCGGCGCGGTTTGGACGAGGTGATGGCCGATGAGTCCGCCGGCGCCGGTAACCCAGCCGATAGATTGGCGCGCGGCTGCGAGGTCAAATGCGCTCATGCCAGTAACCGGGACGTCGCGCGCCGTGGGCAACGGCCACGATGAGAATTCGCGCGGGGTCTTCGCGGTAAACGATCGCGTAAGGAGAGCGCCACAACAACGCACGGCGCGTGTGGTATTTGCGCGGCGGAAAGCGGATCGGATCGGCTTGAATTTTTCCGGGATGCTGCTCGCACCGCTTCGCCGAACTCGTCGCCCAAACCCGGAACGCGAAGGTTGTAAAAATCTATGTCCTGATCGAATTCGCGCCTGGCTTCGGGATGAAACTCAACGGGTTTCATCGCGCTTGGCTCGCAGCCGGGCGAAAACTTCTTCCGCCGGAATCCCCTTCACCTTGCCGGAGTTAATTTCCTCAAGCCGGCGGGCAATCTCGGCGTCCCACGCGGTTTCGATTTCCTCCGGCGACGCGCTGTCACCCGGTTCGAGATCGCGGATGAGTTCCGCCACCAAACGCTCCAGCTCCGCCAACGGCAGGTTGCGCGCGTCCTTCACGACTTGTTCCAACGTCACTGGCATAAGTTTGACACGACGAAATTACGCCTGCGTGCCAAGGGGGTCAATCAGCACTTCAGTCAATCAACCGCTTCGTCATACCGCCGTAGGCATCAATCCGCCGGTCGCGCAGGAATGGCCAGTGCGTGCGCGTGGTATCCACGTGCGCGAGGTCCACGGGCACGATGAGAATTTCTTCCTGGTTCGTGGAGGCCTGCGCGAGGATTTGTCCCGACGTTCCGGCCACGAAGCTTTGTCCCCAAAACTCGATGCCATCGCCGCCGACGGGGCGCTCCAATCCGATGCGATTCGTCACCGCGACGTAGCAACCGTTCGCGACGGCGTGGCTGCGCTGGATGAGTTCCCACGCGCCGTGTTGGTTTGCGCCGTGTTGCTTTTTCTCGGCGGGATGCCAGCCGATGGCGGTCGGGTAAAAAAGAATCTGCGCGCCTTGCAACGCCGTGAGCCGCGCGGCTTCGGGATACCATTGGTCCCAGCAAATCAACACGCCGATTTTTCCGTAGCGCGTCTGCCACGCGCGGAAGCCGAGATCGCCGGGCGTGAAATAAAACTTCTCGTAGAAGAGCGGGTCGTCCGGGATGTGCATCTTCCGATAGGTGCCGAGCAGCGAGCCGTCGGCGTCAATGATGGCGGCGGTGTTGTGATAGACGCCCGCTGCGCGCTTTTCGAACAGCGAGGCGATGATGACGACGCGATGTTTGCGGGCGAGTGTTTGAAATGCGTCGGTGCTCGGGCCGGGGATTTTTTCCGCGAGTTTGAAATTCTCGTAGTCCTCGCTCTGGCAAAAATACTGCGAGCGAAATAATTCCTGGGTGCAGATGATCTGAGCGCCGGATTTCGCCGCGCGTTCGGCGAGGGCCAGAGTTTTTTTGAGGTTGGCTTTCGGGTCGGCGGAGGCGTCGGATTGGAGGAGGCCGAGTTTGACGACCGGTCCGGCCGCGGGACGTTTCATGGCTCAGGCGCGGGCGGCGACGCGGGCGGTCGTTTCGATGAGTTCCGTTCCGCCGCGCACCGGTCCGAGTGCGGCGGCCGGAACCATCTGCCCGAACAGTTCGCGGATGAATTTGCCCAGGGTCTCGTTGGTCGGGCCGTAGCCGCCTTTGTAAATGTAATACTCGAGCGCGGTCATCAACTCGTCGGCGCAACTGTAACGTTGGTTGAGATCGCGTGTGAGGCAGCGTTGGAGGATTTCATTGAGCGGGTCGTCAATGCGCTCGTCCAGTTTGCGGAAGTCGGGAATCTCCATGTTCATCACACGCTGGCGCGATTCATCGGCGGTCTGGCCTTTGAAAATATTCTTGCCGAGGAGCAGATGGCCGAGCACCACGCCGGCGGAAAAAATGTCCGACCGTTTGTCCGTGATCTGAAAGTTCGCCTGTTCGGGGCTCATGTAGTCGGCCTTGCCGGCGACGACTTCGCCTTCCTGATCGGTCAAAAAGCCTTTCGCCTTCGCGATGCCGAAGTCGGTGAGCTTCACGTCGCCCTCGAAGGCGATCATGACGTTCTTGAAGCTCACGTCGCGATGCACGATGCCCATCGGCTTGCCATCCTTGTCGGTCTTGGCGTGCGCGTAGGCGAGGCCGCGGGCGACGCGGCTGGTAATGAAGATGGCGAGTTCGCGCGGGAGCAGGCGGCGTTTATCGCTCAATTGCTGGCCAAATTGCTCCAAATTGACGCCGCGGATCAGTTCCATGCTGATGAAATAGACGCCGTTGGCTTCGCCCAAATGGTAGGTCTGGACGATGTTGGTGTGGATCAAATCCGCGACGAGCTTGGCTTCGCCGATGAAATTATCTATGAAAGTTTTCTGGCTGGCGTAGTTGGGCCGGACGACTTTGATGGCGACGCGTTTGACGAAGTCGCGGGTGCCACGCTGCTCGGCTTCATACACCACGCCCATGCCGCCCTCGAAGATTTTGCGGACAATGTCGTAGCGAAACTCGTTCTGGATTGTGAAGAGAGCCACGCGCGATGTTTGGTGGAACGGAAAGCCAAGTCAAGTCCGGCGTGCGGGACTGGTGAGGGAAGCCCTGATTTTGCTGGAATTATTTTACATTTTTGCTTGCACGCGTTTCGGGAAAAGCTTTTTATTCGGGCAAGTCGAGTGACTTTTAGCAAATCGGTCAACGTAGAACACAACCAAAAAACAACGGAACACATTATGGCAAACGCAATGTCGAAATCACAGGTCGCGGCCGCGGTCGCTGAAAAGGCCGGCCTCAAAAAGAAGCAAGCCACCGAAATCCTCGAGATCATCGCGCAGTTGGCTTACAAAAACGCGAAGAACACCTTCACCCTGCCTGGCCTCGGTAAGCTGGTGCTGGTCAACCGCAAGGCCCGCATCGGCCGTAACCCGGCGACCGGTGAACAGATCCAGATCCCGGCCAAGCGTGTCGTGAAATTCCGCGTCGCGAAGGCCGCCAAGGACGCGATCCTCGGTGCGAAGGTCTAAGTCGCACGATTTCTCACTAGCACTCCGGCGCGAGCCGGAGTGCTTTTTTATTGGCGATTGACGATGTGCGACTGGCGCGGGTGCCGGCCAGTTTGCGGGCGCCGCCGGTTTGCTTCGCGCGCTTGCTCTTAATCGTCATCTTCATCTTAATCCCTTGTGCCTCGCGGCTGTACGAGGGGCGGGAAGATAGACATGAAGAAAGAAAGAGGAGAACTGTGAAAGTCGCCGTGGTCGGCTGCGGGGCCGTGGGTAGCTATTACGGCGCGATGTTGTGCCGCGACGGACTGGACGTTCACTTCCTGTTGCGCTCGGATTATGAAGCGGTGAGGCGCCACGGCGTTTTCATTCGCAGCGCGGCCGGAGATTTCAACGCGCGTCCTCGCTGTGCCCGGACGCCGGCGGAAATCGGCCTGTGCGACCTGGTGCTCGTGGCGTTGAAGGCGACCGCGAACGATCAGTTCTCGAAATTGCTTCCGCCGCTGGTCGGGCCGCATACCGCCGTGATGACTTTGCAGAACGGTTTGGGGAATGAGGAGCACCTCGCGCGGCTGTTCCCGGCGGGGCAGGTCGTGGGCGGAATTTGTTTTGTATGTTTGAACCGCGTTGCGCCCGGTGTGATTGAGCACATCGCCGAGGGAACGATCATGCTCGGCGAGTTCGGTGGCTGGCCCGAGCCGCGCACGCAGGATTTCGCCACGATGTTTCGCCACGCCGGCGTGCCGAGCAAGGTCACCGACAATCTCGCGCGTTCGCGCTGGGAGAAACTCGTCTGGAACATCCCGTTCAACGGGCTCGGTGTCGCGGGCGCGCAGGGTTACGACGCGCTCGTCTCTCAACCCTCAACCTTCAACCCTCAACCAACGCCCGGCCTATGCCTGACCACCGACAAATTGCTCGGCGATCCGCGATGGGAGAAGCTCGTGCGCGAATTGATGCTTGAAGTCATCACTGCGGCGCGCGCTCAAGGTCTGGAAATTCCCGAATCGCTGGCGGAGCGGCACATTGCGCGGACGCGACCGATGGGCGCTTACAAAGCCTCGACGCTCCTCGATTTCGAGCAGGGCCGCCCGCTGGAATTGGAGAGCGTGTTCCTCGAACCCTTGCGCCGGGCGCAGCGCGCGGGCGTGGCGACGCCGCGACTGGCGGCTGTCTGCGCAGTGTTGAAACAACTCGAAGCCCGGCGCGCATCGGTGACCGCCGTGCTTCAGTAGCTGAAATTCGCCCATGGCGCGTTGGTGGTGGCGACCGCGCTGATCGGGCCGCTGACATTGCCGCCGGCGATCGAAAAATCGCTGCCGTTGAACGAGGCCTTGTTGCGAATGATGAGGTTGAAATTCCCGTCCACCAGCAGCCCGACTTGATTCCCGGTCAGGTTGTTGTCTTCGATGCGATTGTCGCTGATCGTGACGTGAATTCCGGCGTGGCCGGCGGTGGTACCGTTCCCATCGCAATTGTTTTGGGTCACGAGGCAACGGCCCGTCACGCGGATGCCATCCGCCGAGTTCGAGGTGACCGTGCAACCATTCACGCGCCCACCGAAATCGAGATTGATGCCATTCGTCCGGTTCAAGGAAACCACGCACTGATTGAGCGCGTCGCCGGTGCCGCCGACGATGCCATCGCGCGAGTTGCCGCGCGCGGTGCAAGCGGACAACGTCGTGCCGTGACCGAGCACGAACCCGGAAGCGGTGTTCGAAATGGCCACGCAATTCGCCGCCGTCGCATTGTTGCCGAGGTTGAAACCGTTGGTCGAGTTCAACCGTGCCGTGCAGTGCTGGAGGCTGCCGTCGTCCAGCACGTTGAAGCCCGCGCCGCCGTTCGCCAGCGTGGTGCAACGACTGAGCGTGCTCGCGCTGCCGGCTTCAATTCCGTTTCCACTGCTCGCTTGAACGGAGCATTCGCTCACGGTGCCCGCGGGGCCGATGCGGATGCCGATCTGACCGCTGCCGGTCACCAGACAATTCCGCGCCGATGAACCGGCGCCCAGACTGATCGCGGGCGAAGTGCCGCCGGGCGCCGGGCTGCGCTGAACAGTGCAATCCGCCACCGACGAATTGTCCGCTGCGCCGAGGCCGCCGCCGTTGTTGTCGAGAACCTGGAGGCGTTCGAACCGGGCGCGAAAAAGATTTCCCGCGCCGACGCCGGCGAGCGGCCAGTTGCGAATGGTGCCGTTGCCGATGACGAGATTGGTCCGCGCGCCGGACTCGGCGATGCCGTTGCTCGAACCCGCCACGCCGACGAGTTCGAAACCACCGAGGTCGAGGCTCACGTTGTTGGCCGCGATGGTGATGCCGTTCGTGCCGGCGATGCCCGTGAGATTGCCGGCGAGATAGTACGCGCCGGCGTTCGTGACCGTGAAGGGCAGGGCGGTGATCACCGTGCGCGGTTCGATTTGCGCGAGGGATTTCATCGTCGGCGCGGGCGCGCCCGGCGGTGTGAGACTGCCTTGGCCATAGGCCGTCGTCCCCATCACGAGCGCGAGGAAGAATCGTTGGGTGGTTGGAAATTTCATCGGTGGGGTGGTTGAGAAATCATTTCTGATTAGGCGCGTTCCGCGGTTGATGACAGATAAAGCCGACGGGGCGCGCCCGCAAGAAATTCATTTCCCGGCGCGCCCGCAGAAACCTTGTCACGGGGCGGCTGGCGCGGGTATCGTTGGGTGATGGAAGTGAAATCAACTCAATGGCAACCATGAAAACCCGCGTTCGATTCGCCCCTTCGCCGACCGGTTACCTCCACATCGGCGGCGCGCGCACGGCTTTGTTCAACTGGCTATACGCGCGGCACACTGGCGGCACATTCATCCTCCGCATCGAGGACACCGACGCCGCGCGCAACACGCAGGAAGCCGCGGACGTCATCTTGAACGGCTTGCGCTGGCTTGGTCTGAACTGGGATGAAGGCCCGCTCACCGCCGCCGCCACCGGACCGTGCAAAGGAGATCGCGGGCCGTATTTCCAATCGCAGCGGAAAGAGAATTACCAGCGCCGCGTCGAGGCGTTGCTCTCGCACGGCCTCGCCTACGAACACGAGGGCGCGATCAAATTCAAGATGACCCGCGAGCCGATCACGATTCCCGATCTGGTCGTCGGCGATGTGGTGCGACCACTCACCGACCGCGAAGTGCAAGACCCGGATTGGGTGCTCGTGCGCAGCGACGGCCAGCCCGTGTTTCATTTCGTCAACGTCGTGGACGATCTGGAGATGGGCATCACCCACGTCATTCGCGGCGAGGACCACCTGAGCAACACCGCCAAGCACATCGCGCTCTTCCGCGCGTTCGGTGTTGAGCCGCCGAAGTATGCGCACATCCCGCTCATCCTGAACGCCGACGGCAGCAAGATGAGCAAACGCGACCGCGGCGCGTCCCTCACGACCTATCTCGACGAAGGTTTTCTGCCCGAAGCCGTGAACAATTACCTCTGCCTCCTCGGCTGGTCGCCCAAGGACAACACCGAAAAACGTTCCCTCGCCGAAGTCGTCGAGCGCTTTGACCTGCCGCAAATTCTCCGGCACAACGCCAAGTTCGACTTCGAGAAACTCCTCTGGCTGCAAGGCGAATACTGCCGCGAACTCGCCCCCGACCGCTTCTATGAACTCGGCGTTCATGCTTTTGCCAAGGCGGGCGTTGACACCAATAAGTTCGACACGAGCTATGTCAAAGCCGCGCTCGATACATGCCGCGGCAAAATAAAAACTTTCTCCGAACTGCCGGGTTACGCCGGATTCTATTTCCGCGACGAAATCACCTACGACCCCGAAGCCGCGAAGAAAAGTTTCGTGCCCGAAAACAAACCACGCGTGGAAAAACTGCGCGACGCCTTCGGCAAACTCACCACCTTCGACGCCGCGTCACTGGAAGCCGCGCTCAAAGCCGTCGCCGGCGAACTCGGCGTGAAAGCCGGCGTGCTCGTGCATCCCGTCCGCCTCGCCTGCACCGGAAATCCGTCCGGCCCGAGCCTGTATCATTTGCTGGAAGTGATCGGGAAAGAGAAGGCGCTGTGGAGGATTGAGAGGGCGCTTGTGGCCTTCGGACAATGAAAAGTAAATTGACGAAAGCCCGGCCTCAAAGCTCAATGAGTCTGGGAATCATAGACAGGCGAAACAACAGCGTGGTGTCCAGCGTGCCCGTTGAAGATTCACAGAATCCCCATATTCTTCCGCCTTCAGATGCTTTCATTTGGCATTACGTCCGCTTTGATTACTTTCAGTTCCTTCTACAAAACAAAGCTCTTTGGCTAACTCGGCTCGACAAACAAACTGATAAGAATGATGGGATGTATTCAGATACGAATGCCCACAAATGGACGCCAGTTGTTCAGAATTTACTTGAGCACGCTGGGTTCACAGTCCAGTCAGAAAAAAATGAGTGGTCACAGTTTCAATGGAACAATCAGATATTTCGTCAACGAGCATTCATTCATTGTTGGAGTATTCGCAAAAAAGAATCGGCGTGGATGTGGAATTCATTTGTTAGCGGTGAGCCTCGTTCGGTTGCCGTGCGCAGCACTGTTGGGTCTTTACAGGCGGCTTTAACCGGGCAGCCTGTTGAGATTCTCCGGATGTTTTATTACCCCGCTGGACAACCACGCCCTGATTGGTCTTATACCGCGCCATTCGCTGCAAAAGATAGAGATGCACATATTCGTGAATCCGAATTGCGGGTTTTGACCATGGACGGCCACGATCAACCAGAGGCCGAATACAAATTGATTCCAGTTGATCGGAAGCAACTCATTCGGAAAGTCGTGATTCATCCTGCAAGTCCATTTGGCTTTCGCGATGAAGTTCGGAACATGCTCAAACTTCACGGCGTTCCTGCTCATGTCGCCGGGTCGCAATTGCGGACTGGAGATTTACAAGCGGCGGCCTTGCACGGCACTCGTTGAACCGGAGCGCGGCTCTGTGAGGCCGCAGCCCGCCGTCTGCTAACCAAACCGCTGCGGGTCACAGACCCGCGCTCCGCTCCGTGGCGCGCGGTGTTCACGCCGCTTCAACGTCCAAATTAATATCGCCGCGCCTCCGCGTCTTTGCGTTGAAAACGAGTTTTGCCGCGCGCGAAGGTCGAGCAATTTGACCGCCAGATGAGCACCATTGCCGCGGAGTCATTCCGCCGGAAGTTGCGCGGTTGAGGCTGCGAGGGCCGCCTTGTCTTTGTGCCGATAGATCACCGTGCGGCCATCGCCGGGGTGCTGGCCGAAATAGATTGCGAGCACGTCGGACATCCGCATGAGCACCCACGGCTCGGCGCGGTTGATGCCGTTCTTGGTGAACACAAAATCGCCCGCGACGTAGGTGCACATGTGGATGCCCGAGCCTTTCGCGTCGAGAAAGAGCACGCGGTCGCCAAAGGTCGGGCTGCCTTCGACGACTTCAAACTCGTCGGCGAGGGTTTTGCGGGTGAAGTCGCGCGCGAAAAAACTCGTGTTGGCGGTTTCGTTGAAAAAATTCATCGAGGTAAAGAAGCAATCTTCGCGCGCGGCGTTGGGATCGTCCCAGGCTTCGGGGTAGGTGTAGAGGCGCGAGCGGGGGAAGGGCGGGAGGAGTTGGGCGATGTTGATGGCGCCGCCACCCGGCACACGGGCAAGACCTTTGATCAAGGGCGAGACGATTTTCTCGCGTCCGCCCCGGCCCCAATACTTGATGAGCTGGTCGAGGTCGGCGTCGGGCGGGACGACGAGGCGGAGGGTATAGGCGGGGACATTGTAGAGCGCGGCGACGAGGTTCTCGAACTCGGCAGGCTTGAGGACGTCGTGCAGCGGATTCAGGTCGGTGAAGCAGACGGCACCGGCGTTGGTGTAGGCGAGGCGTTTGACTTTTTCGATGTCGCCCGGTTGGAGACCGGAGTCTTTGAGATGTTCCCGGAACATTTCCGGCGGGAAGCGGAAGGGGAAGCACTGGGAATAATTCGAAGGACAGTTCGCCAGCGCCAAGTAAATGAGGCCGCGCGCGCGCGGGGCCAGGGACCAGATCACCGGTTCGGGCGGCAGGAGGATGCAGGCGTTGGAGGTGACGGTCCAAAATCTTTTGTCGAGCAGGATGCTTTTTTGGATCGGGCGCAGTTCGCAGCGGCGCAACAGTTGGACCAGTTGCAATTCGGTGAAGTTCTCAAAATACCAGCGCGGCTTCTGCAGGCGGTCGGTTTGATCTGGCAGGACGCCATCGGGATTGGCGAGCGGAAGCTGATGCACCTCGATGACGCCCCACAGGCCGGCGATTTGTGGATCCGCGTGCATGCGCGCGCGAACCGCGAGCTTGTGATTGATGAAGATGAACGCGAGCGCGAAGGCGACGAAGTTCGATACGACGCCCAGGAGAAAAAAACTCAGGCGCGGATGGGAGGAATTTTTCAAAATCATCAAGCGTTCACGCAACCGTCGCCGATTAGGGAGCACCCAAGATGCCACCAGGTTCAACGACAAAGCCATGAACTCGGCGGAGACGTGAACCGCCGTGGGTGGCCGCGCGCGTGCGCCGGGCGAGAAATGTCGGAAAGAAATGCCTCGCGGCCAGTCGCACTTGTCCAAAAGCCGTTCACTGTCCTGCAGACAATTCGCGGGACACGCACGAAGCGCGCGCCGAATGCTTCGAGAGAGGCCGTTGTTGTCAGCGTCCGGCCTACAGCCCGGGGCCGGCTTGCGCGAAATGCGCGGCGACCAATGAAGCATTAAGAATGTGTGAGACCCAATCCGCTAACTTTTCTGCGCTTCCTTCGCCCAAGCGTCTTTCAACGTGATGGTGCGATTGAAAACCAATTTGCCGGGAGCGCTGTCTTTATCGAGCGCGAAGTAGGCGAGGCGCTCGAATTGGTAGCGTAACTCCGGCTTCGCGTCTTTCAGGCTCGGCTCGCATTTGGCAGTGAGGACTTCGAGGCTCTTCGCGTTCAGGACGGATTTGAAATCGCGTCCGTCCTTGTCCGGCTCGGCTTCGGTGAAGAGGCGGTCGTAGAGGCGCACTTCGGCGTCAATGGCGTGCGCGGCGCTCACCCAATGGATCGTGCCTTTGACTTTGCGGCCCGCGGTGGCGCCGCCGGTTTTGCTGTCGAGGTCGGCGGTGCAGTGTAACTCGGTGACGTTGCCGGCGGCGTCCTTCACGACTTCGTCGCACTTGATGATGTAGGCGTATTTCAAGCGCACTTCGCCGCCGGGCTTAAGCCGGAAAAATTTCGGCGGGGGAACTTCGGCAAAGTCATCGCGCTCGATGTAGAGTTCGCGGCTGAATGTGATCTGGCGTTTGCCCGCGCTCTCATCGCCGGGATTGTTGACGGCGTCGAGTTCTTCGGTTTTGCCGGCGGGGACGTTGGTGAGAACAACTTTGATCGGTCGCAACACAGCGAGGCGGCGGAGCGCGTTCTTGTTCAAGTCCTCGCGGATGGCGAATTCCAGCACGGCCACGTCGGTGAGGCCGTTGTATTTCGTGATGCCGATGTTGTAGGCGAAGTTGCGTAACGCTTCCGGCGTGACGCCGCGGCGGCGGATCCCGCTGATGGTCGGCATCCGCGGATCGTCCCAACCCGTGACGAGTTTTTCCGTCACGAGTTCCATGAGTTTGCGTTTGCTCATCACGGTGTAACCGACGCTCAGGCGCGCGAACTCGTATTGATGGGGCAGGGCGCGCGGCAGATCGAGGTTCTCCAAAATCCAATCGTACAGCGGGCGATGCACCTCGAACTCCAGCGTGCAGATGCTGTGCGTGATGCCTTCGATATAATCGCTCAGGCAATGCGCGAAGTCGTACATCGGGTAGATGCACCATTTGCCGCCGGTCTGGTGATGCTCGGCGTGCTTGATGCGGTAGAGCAGGGGATCGCGCAGCCAGATGTTCGGCGACGCGACATCAATCTTCGCGCGCAGCACGCGCGCGCCGTCGGAAAACTCACCGGCCTTCATGCGCGTGAACCAATCCAGATTTTCCGCGACGCTGCGGTTGCGGAACGGAGATTCCTTCGCGTTGCGGCGATACTCGTCCGTCTCGTCCGGCGTCAGATCGCAGACGAACGCTTTGCCTTTCTTGATGAGCGCAACGGCAAAATCATGAATCTGGTCGAAGTAATCGCTCGCGTAGAACGGCTGGGGAATTGCCGATTGCCGATTGCCGATTGCCGATTGGGAATTCAAACCAAGCTCCTTTTCCGCCCAGCCTGCAATTAGCCAGTTCACGTCGGCCTGAATGGACTCGACGTACTCAATGTCTTCCTTGGTCGGATTGGTGTCGTCCATCCGCAGATTGCAGACGCCGCCGAACTCGCGCGCGATGCCGAAGTTCAGACAGATGCTCTTGGCATGGCCGATGTGCAGGTAGCCGTTCGGCTCCGGCGGAAAGCGCGTGTGGATGCGCGGATATTTTTTTTCGGCGACATGTTTCGCCACGATGTCGCGGATGAAATCAGATGGCGCGGGCGCGGCGGCGTTTGCGTTGTCGTTGGTCGGATTGCTCATGTTCAAACGGCGGCGAAAGTAGCATTGTGAACCGGCGGTGACTAGGCAAAGATGTTTCCCCGAACGATGACACTCGCTGAAATTTTCCCGGACGAGGATTACAAGTTTTCCCTGCGCTTCGGTCGCGGCGAGCCGGCGGAATTCTTCAAGCCGACGGCGCGGAACGCGGAAGTGCTGGCCGAGCGGAAACATTGGCTGCGCAGCGCGCCGCAAATTCACGCCGCGCTCTTACCGGCGGGCGAAGCGTTGCTGGACGAAACCATTCAACAGGCACGGACGTGGAACGGCTTCGCGCTGCCGGACGCCGCCAAATCGCCGGGGGAAAAACTGCTAGCGCTCGGAGAATTCTGGGAGCCGGACTTCCTGCTGCTAAAGTGTGATGCGGACGGTGAGGTGCGGCTTCATGGCGGTTGCATTTGCTTTCCGTCATCATGGCAATTAAGCGAGAAGATTGGAGAGCCAATTGAATTCATTCACGGCCCGGTGCCCGGACTGACCGCAAGCATCGGCCCGGCGATTCACAAGTTTCTAGCGGGCCTCAAGCCTGGCGTCGCGTGGCTGCGTCACAACTGGGGCTTGTCACGGAGCGCGGGATTGAATCAGCACCCGGATCGCGCGCTGCCGCATCTCGATGCGACCGTGAGCGCGGAGGAAGTCTGGTTACGCATCGAACATCAGGCGCTGATCGCTTTGCCGAAGTCCGGCGGAATTCTTTTCGGCATCCGCATCGCCGTGCATCCGCTGGCGGAAATCAAGACCGATGCACTCGCGACAAAGCGACTGGCTCACGCGCTGGAAACGATGCCGGAGGAAATGGCGCGGTACAAAAACCTGGCGACGGCTCGCGGGCGGATTGTTGAACTGCTGCGGACTTGAATCAGCCTTTGGCCGTTTCGCCATCCGCCAGCGGTGCAAATTGATTTGTCTCCGGATCGTAGGCGAAGAGTTCCGCGGTGGCGATTTTGAAGAACCAGCCGTGAATGTGGAGCGAGCCGTCGGCCAACCGCTCCTGCACGCAAGGATACGAGTGAAGATTCTCCAGCGCGAAGAGCACGTTCTCCTGCGCCGCCGCAATGCTGCGCTCGTTTTCATCGGTAAGATGGCGATACTCCGTTTGCAAAATTCGCCGCACCGGTTCGGCGAGGCGCAACCATTCGTCCAGATGCGGGAGCGCGGGGCCGGTGGCGCGGGGACGCAACAACGCCTCCATCGCGCCGCATTGCGAGTGGCCGCAAACCACGAGGTCGTGAACGCGCAGCACTTCGACCGCGAACTCGATGGCGGCGGCGGTGGAGTTGGTACTGCCGATGGCGGACGCAGGCGGAACAATGTTGCCGACGTTTTTCACGACGAACAAATCGCCCGGCTTGCTCTGGGTGATCAATTCCGCCAGCACGCGCGAATCCGAGCAGGTGATGAACAGCGTGTGCGGATTCTGGCCTTCCTGCGAGAGCCGGCGGAACAGCGCGCGATAGCGGCCGAACTCGTCCTTGCGAAACTTGTGGGCGCCGGCAATGAGTCGTTGCATGGCGCGGGGTCAGGCGTTGAGCGTTTTGTTCTTCGCCCGCGATTCCTCCGCGAGCTTGAGCTTGAACTGGTCGAGCTTCTGTTGCATCGCCACGTCGCCCACGCCGAGGATTTGCGCGGCAAGCAGTCCGGCATTGCGCGCGGCGTTGATGCCGACCGTTGCCACCGGCACGCCCGGCGGCATTTGCACAATGGAGAGCAAGGAATCCATCCCGTCCAGCGCCTTGCCCTGAATCGGCACGCCGATGACGGGCAACGTGGTGAACGCCGCTGTCACGCCCGGCAAATGCGCCGAGCCGCCCGCACCGCAAATCAGCACGCGCAGGCCGCGTTCGCGAGCGTGTGTGGCGTATTGGTCGAGATCGCGCGGCGTGCGGTGCGCGGAGATGACCTTCGCTTCGGTCGCGATGCCGAAATCTTTCAACGCGTCCGCGGCGGCTTTCATCACCGGCCAGTCGGAATCGCTGCCCATCAAAATGCCGACCAGAGGTTTGGTTGAATCGTTTGCCATGTCAGTGGGTTCAGCGTGTCATTTCATCCGGCGCGTGGCGAACATTTCCTGCTCCATGAACCAGGTTTTTCCGCCGTCCTTGGAAGTCATTCCGCGCCAGCGAAAGGTTTTCGGTGTGATGTCTGAAAAAATCCATTGCATCGGGCTGCCGTCGGTGTCCGGGCCTTCCACCAGGATGCCGTCGCCGTTTTTCCGTCCGATCAGCGAGACGTACGTATTGCTCTCCGGGCCGATCCACACAACGGGCCAGAGGTCTTGCTCGTGATCGTAATAGCGGATCGTGCTGCCGGATTTCAGCGGCGCGTTCGGATTCTGCGCGCGCTCTTCGCGGCAGGGATGCATGAGCACGTCCTGGATCGCGCGGCCTTGCAGAATCCAGGAGAAAACCCAGTCCGCCTGGAAGTTCCTGATCAATTTGCCGTCGGGTTGGAAGAAGGAAACATCCATCAGCCACTCGCCGACAAACTGGCCGAAGAGCATCAGGCCCGCCTTGCGTTCCGGATCGGGGCCGTCCGCGCGCAGGGCCTCGAGGGCGGCGAAGCGCCCGTGCAATTCGGGCAGCGTTGGTTGCGGATAATTTTGCGGCGTCATCGGGATGTGGATATAAATCATGGGCATCATTTTGGAAAACAAATTTCTGCGCCATGAACCGGTTGACGAAGCTCGCTGAATTTCTCGCGTTGCGACGGAACACTTCGCTGCTGCTCGTCGCGCTCGTGCTGGCGGGCACGGGTGAGCGGTTGTGGCTCGGGTTCGCACCGAAATATCTCGAAACGCTTGGCGCCGGCGTGTTCATCATCGGCCTGTTTGACGCGCTGCAAACGTTGCTCGGCGCGGTGTATGCGTATCCCGGCGGCTGGCTGACAGACCGCTGGGGGCAACGGCGCTCGCTGCTCCTGTTCAACGGCATCTCGCTCGGCGGTTATCTGCTCGTGCTGCTGTGGCAACATTGGATCGCGTTGCTGCTTGGCGCGTTTCTGTTTCTCGCGTGGAGCGCGTTGTCGCTGCCGACGACATTCAGCGTGGTGGCGACTTCGTTGCAACGGCATCAACACACGATGGGCATCGGCGTGCAATCGCTCGTGCGCCGCGTGCCGATGATGCTCGGGCCGCTCGTCGGCGGCTGGCTGGTGACGAAGTTCGGCTGGACGGACGGAGTGAAGTTCGCGTTGTTGCTTTGCCTCGCGCTCAGTTCGCTGACGATGGTGTTTCAGTGGTTTATGTTTGAACCGGATGATTCCAGTAGGAGACGAGATGACGAGTCTCGAAGTAAAAAAGAAATTCGAGACTCCTTACGTCGTCTCCTTCAAACGGAGACGGTGTCGCCAACGTTCTTCACCGTCGTCCGCTCCTTCACGCCCGCGCTGCGCGAACTGCTCGTCAGCGACATCCTCATCCGTTTCTGCGAGCGCATCCAGTACGCGTTCGTCGTGTTGTGGGCGATTGATCACGGCGGACTCAGCGCGCAACAATTCAGCTATCTCGTCGCCTTCGAGATGATCACCGCGATGGTTTGCTACATCCCCGTCGCGCACCTCGCGGACAAATATGGCCGGCGACCGTTCGTGCTGGCGACGTTTGTTTTCTTCACCCTGTTTCCGCTCTCGCTGATCTGGGCGCACAACTTTGGCTGGCTGGCGCTGGCGTTCATCGTGCGCGGGCTGAAGGAATTCGGCGAGCCGGCGCGCAAGGCGCTCATCATCGGCGAGGCTGCGCCCGAACTCCGCGCGCGAACGTACGGCGCGTATTATCTCATCCGCGATTGCGTGGTGACGAGCGGGTCGTTCCTCGGCGCGTGGTTGTGGTGGATCAGTCCGCGGGCGAATTTCATCGGCGCGGCGGTGTGCGGCGGGTTGGGGACGGTTTGGTTCTGGTGGTTTGTCATCAGACGCGGGAGGGACGCGACTGCCAGATGAAATTCCAAGCTCCAAGCTCCAACATCCAGAGAAGCTCCAAGCTTCAATCTTCAGGCCATTTCACCTCGGGCAGATTTTGAAGTTTGAGATTTGGAGTTTCTCTGGTGCTTGGAGGTTGGGATTTGGAGCTTTGCATTTGGCCGACGTTCACCAAGATTGATTCGCCATGACGACGGCCAACAAGATAACCATCCTGCGGATTCTGTTGATTCCGTTCTTCGTCGTCGAAGTGCTCTACTACGTCAAGTCGGGCAATGAGGCGCACCGCCTCGCCGCCATCTTGTGCTTTGCGGTCGCGGCGATCCTCGACGGCGTGGACGGATACATCGCGCGACATTACAACCAATGGAGCGAACTCGGCACCATCCTCGATCCGCTCGCGGACAAGTTGCTGCTCGTCTCCGGCGTCGTGCTCCTGAGTTTCGATCATGGCGCACGGCTCGGGCAATTTCCCTTCTGGCTCACCGGCACGATCATCGGGCGCGATCTCCTGATCTTGATTGGCATGGCGGTGATTCATTTGACCGTCGGCAAAGTGAAAGTGCGCCCGCGCCTCCTCGGCAAGTGCGCGACGGTGCTGCAAATGATCTGCATCCTTTGGATTCTGCTGAAGTGGGATGACGGCTTGGGCGACCCGGCGCAGGGAAAATACTGGATTGTCGTCTGGACCGTGATGGCGGCGGTCTGCACGGGATTCTCCGGGCTGCTTTACGTCTGGGATGGTGTGCGTCAACTCAGCGCCAGCCCGAGCAGTGTGGCGAGCGAACCGCCCGGGAAAAGATGACCGCCACGAACGAACGCGAAATGAATTTGTGAGACTGGTTTTGATTTTCTGTCTGCTGCTCGCGGTCGGAGTTCTGCGCGCGGCGGAAACCGTCACGCATCCATATCTCGGCGTGACCATCATTGCTCGCTCAGAAACTTCCCCGCGTCCGCTGGCGATGCACCTCGCGCTGATTGATCTCACCGCGCCGGGCATCCGTTTCAAACTCACACCGCCCGGCGGCACGCGCGACACGGTGCGCCAGACCACGCTGGAATTTCTGGAACAGGAACACGCGCAACTCGCCATCAACGCGCATTTCTTCGTTCCGTTTCCCTCCACGAACCACGATGCGAACCTCGTCGGCCTCGCGGCGTCGGAAGGCGTCGTGTATTCGCCGTTCGAGCCGCAACCCGTCGCGCCGGGCGAAGCCGACCAGAGCTTTGCCATCGTTCCCCTCGCGCCGGCGCTGAACCTTGATGCCGCGAACCGCGCGCGCATCGTCCATCGCTCCGTCTGGTATCGCGACCGCAAACACGTGCGCGAGCGCGTGACGTTGTGGAACACCGTTTCCGGCAGCGCGCAGATCGTCACCGATGGGCGGAAAACGATTCCGACCTACACGAAATCCGCGAACGGACTCAACCGGCTGCACGGATTTTCAGAAACGAACTCGTGGTATGCCGTGCCGCGGGCGCGGACGGTCATCGGCCTGACGCAGGACCGCCGCACGCTCGTGCTGTTCACCGTGGGTGGCGACGACCAAAGCAAAGGCATGACGCCCGGCGAAGTGGCGGACGTTTTGATCCGCGACTATCACGTCCACGACGCGCTGAATCTCGACGGCGGCGGCTCGACGACGATGGCCTTCGCCGATCCGGAAACGAAAACCAACCGCCTGCTGACCGTCTCCGGCGACAACCCGCGCGGCCGTTCGGTGGGCAGCAGCCTCGCCGTTTTTGCTCGGCCGGCATCTCCCCGATAAAACTTTTATTCCTTCGTCTTAGGCCGCAAATCCATCGTGCAATCTGTGTCGTGCGGCATTTGTGCTATACCGGAACCAGACGAAACGGGTTGGCGATGCTTCGCTCCCCGAATTCTTTCAGAAGAATCCCCTCGTCCGCTTTCTCTTGAGGCTGGCTGCGGATAAACTCGCGCACAGCTGGCTGTTCGGGGCTGGGAATGCGAAGCGCAAAAAACGGCCAGAGATTTCGGCTGCGATATTGCTTTTTCACATCGGGAAAATCCACGATGGGGCAAAGCTCTGTTTGGTTGCGAAACTCATCCGAATACGTGAACACCCACTCGCCCCTATCGGCGAGAAGCGTCCCAACTTCGCGAGTTTGCAGCATCACCTTGAACGCGATTTTTTCCTCGACTGGCAATGGCTCAACTCCGGACAACCAATTATAAAGTTTTCTAAGCATGTTATTTCGTTACCACATCGGCGTATTGCTCTAACCGTTTGCGCAGACAACTTACAATAAATTTCTTCCTGCGTGAACTAAAAAGACCTTCAAATTCAGCCGCTAGTAGTTTCTCTACGTTTTTGGGTAAATCCAGCAGAGCCAACTTGTGTAACGTGGGCTGGTATGACGGGAAGTGCTCAATGATTTTTCGAATCACCTCAAAATGATTGGGATTATCCAATCCATCCCAACCAATCATCGGGTAGCACTCCCGCGTGTAGCGATCCAAATATTCATTCATTCTCCCTTCCTGTTTACGCAAGCCTTCCTCGTCTGTGTTCCAGAAAAGCCCGCGCGCCGAATCGAAAATGGGTGAAAATCGAGGCGAACGTTTTCCCTCAACTTGCGTGATGACTCCCCAATTAAAATGATGGCGATCATTATTCCCCCACAATCGTGTCGAACCCAAGTAAACTCACAAAATCGCGCATAATCGGATCTGGTTGGTCGAAACGACTGATGACGGCTTCTTCAACCACTTGGAATGTAAAAATATCTCGCTCCATTTTCTGTTGTCCCACTTGCTCAACAAACAATTCGTCACCCAAATGCCCCGCAAAAATTTCGGCGCCGTGCACCAAGCTCTCGTCGGGCCGTAAAAAATACTCGCTCAAGAAACGAAGCTGTCCGCGGACCCACATTAAGCGCGAAGACGCCATTTTGAGTCCCATAAGTTCGCCAACACGCGTCAGCAGGTATTCCGTAATACTTTCGTTCGGGTAGAATTTGTGCCCGACTTTGGCGATGTAAGCGGGCCAGTCAGACATTTGTGCTTTGCGACCTCGGCCAAAGTCGTAAACCGCTATGAAGTCCTTGGGCGCATCGCCGGAAACCGTACGATGTATTTTACAGAAGAATCCTTCGCGGAGATAAGTAATTGTCGGATGCGATGCTACTTCAAAACCAGATCGTTTTTTTATTTCCGCTCTGGCAATGGATTTAAGTTGGGTGCTGCGATTCACCTCTACAATTCTCCCTCGAAGGTGCGGTCCAAGGATGACAATGAAATGGCTTCGTTTTCCCAGCCCGCAGCTTGCAGATTGGGAGTTCTCAACGCCCGGCCAGTATCAGCCTCAGTGCCCATGCGGATTGCCGGGCATCGTAAGCTGCAGTTTGTCGTAGGCAAGTCGGAGTTTACCGTTTCAGTCCCCGCTCTTCATCGGCCAGTCGGCGGCGACCAGACCTTTGTAGCCGCCGATGAGGGAGTTGACGTTGCGGTAGCCCATCTTTTGCGCGGCGTCGCACGTGAGCGCGGAGCGGAAGCCGCCGCCGCAATACATGATGATCTCCGCGTTCGGGTCGGGATAAAGTTTTTCCAAGTCGCGTTCGAGAATCCCTTTGCCGAGATGCACGGCCTGCGCGGCGTGGCCGGCGGTCCATTCGTTGTCCTCGCGCACGTCCAGCAGCACTGCCTGGGGATTGGCCGCGAGCCGCGCGCGCGCTTCGGCGACGCTGATTTCAGTGACGCGCTTCTTCGCATCGTTGACGAGGGCGAGAAAACCCGGTGAGTGATCCATGCAAATAAAATAACCAAATCTCAAGCTCCAAGCACCAGAGAAATTTCAAGCTCCAAGCACCAACCACCACGAAGGCGAAATTGGATATTGGATGGTGGTGCTTCCCTGGATGTTGGAGCTTGGAGGTTGGAGCTTTTGTTGCCGGAGGTTTTTTGGTGGAATCCGTGACGCATGGACATTCGCAATTGTCGGCGGCTTCGGAATTGACCGCGGGCCGGACTGGCGTTCTACTTGGCGCATGAAAATTTTGCTGACGTGCTCTTTCGTCGCCGTCCTGCTTCTGGCTGGTTGCGCGCAACCGGGCGCGACCTCGGATGTGAAGTGGCCGCCGATGGTTCGCGCTGGTGGCGGGCCGCCACCGGCGCCGACCGCGCCGCCACCTATCAAAGCCTCGAAGCCCAAGCCCGCGCCGCGCGAGACCGCGCCGCCGCCGCCCGCGCCGAAACCGCAACCCACGCCGCCGCCGATCGTGACTGCGGACAATTCGTTGACCGGCAAGGTGGCGCGGGTCAATGACGCCGGACGCTTCGTCGTGCTGCAATTTCCGATTGGCCGGATGCCTGCGGCGGAGCAAAACCTTTTCCTTTATCGCAACGGCGTGAAGGTGGCCGAATTGAAGGTCACCGGTCCGCAGAAGGACGATCACACAGTGGCCGATCTCACGACGGGCGATGCGCAGCTTGGGGATGAAGTCCGGGACAAATAATTTTCTCCGCCGGCCAACGCTTCGCGAAACCGCAACTATTCCTCGTCCTTGGCGGAACCTTCGCTGACGGATTTGACGGTCGAGGGCAGGGCGTTCTTCTGGTAAGGGGAATGGAGGTTGAAATAAATCCCGCACAACGGCCGCGGGCCGTCGCCCTGGCTCAGGATGATCGTGACGTGTTTATCGAGCGCGATGCCGTGGCGCATGCCCGCGCCGCGGCCGTCGTACGCCTTGATCGCCTTCTTCATCAGCGAGGTCATCGCCGCCTCGAAATCGTCCGGCGCTTTCTCCAGGCAGACCACGTGCCGGTCAAAGGATTTGACCGCCGCCGAGATTTCTTTGCGAAAGGTTTCGATTGTCACCGCGACGACGTTAACGTGTCGCCGGGAAAAATGAAGCAAAAAGGGCGGGCGGGCACGTTTTTGTAGGCGACGATGTGAGGAGTCGAAAGGTTGAAGCTCTCGCCTTTGCGGAACGACTCCTCACGTCGTCGCCTACAAGCGAGGAATTGTGAAACGTGCCACGACCAAAACGGGCGCGGGCCTTGCAAAAGATTTCCCGTTGATTTCTTCCGGTCGCGCCGCTATTTCTCTGCCAGCGAACTAACCCACCAAAACCTATGGCACAAACGATTTATCATCCCAGCATTGAAGGCGCGCAACACGGCGCGAAGGACCTCGCCCAGTTTCTCGACTACGCCAAAAAATCCGGCGCGACCGGCGCGCAACCGTCGAATTACATGCTCACCGGAGCGACGGGCCTCAAGTCCGCGAAGGAAATCAGGGACACGTTCGCGAAGGCGAAGCTGAGTCTCGATGGAATCTCCGCGCACTGCCCGTTCTGGGTTCACACCACCGCGTGGACCGGCAGTCCGACGGTGCGCCCGTTCCTGCCGCCCGATGTCGCGAAGCAATCGCCCGCCGAGATCGAGAAATGGGCGGAGGATTATCTGCTGCGGCTGCTCGATCTCTGCGCCGAACTCGGCGTGAAGATCGTGCCGATGTTCTGGGGCGTGGCGTTCGGCTGGGAACTCGCGACCGGTTATCCGTGGGGTTTCTGGAAAGGCGGCGATTACGATCTCGTCAAGGAAGGCTCGGAGCGCTTCGTGAAGAAGACCGCGAAACTTCGCAAGCACGCCCGGTCGCTCGGGATTTATCTCGCGCACGAAATCCATCCCGGCACGGCGGCGATGTGCGCGGACGATTTCAATCTGCTCGTCGAGATTTGCCGCAACGACAAATGTCTCACCGTGAACGCCGACCCGTCGCACTGCTGGGAGGGCGAGAGTTGGGAGACGCGTTTCCGCAAAGTCGGCTCGCGCATCTACGCGTGTCACGTGAAGAACTTTGTCATCCGCTGCGGCCTGCCGTTGCGCTCGATGGCGCCGAACTGGCCGGACCGCGCGATGCAGTTCGTGGACATCCCGAGCGGCGACCTGAACATGGCGCGCTACGTCGAGATGCTCATCAACGTCGGTTACCCGCAACGTTATTGCGCGGTGATGGGGACGGCGAGCGCGCCGCTGGTGGTCGAAGCCGAGAGCGCGTATCGCGATCTCGACGCGACGAGCGCCAACGGCATCGCGTTCGTGCGCGACAACCTCTGCTTCCCGCTGGCGGCGGGGTCGTTTGAGGAAGGGATGGGGGCGTAGGCCACCGTCGCGAATCTTTGGAAAGTCTTCGGCGGAGCAAGCCGGCTTTTGTTCGGACGAGTTCGGGCCAGATCTCGGCGATTTTCTACGCTCAAGCCAGTTCTTCTCGCAGGCGTCGCTCGGCTTCCTCGTTGCTCAACCCATGACGCTGGCGCATCACACTCACACCGACCACCGGCGGATACGCCTGGTCTGCTTTCATGCGCGGCTCGACGTATTCGATGACCTCGAAGAGCAAACGGTTCGCATCCTCGTAACCCAGATTCGTCAGCCGTTGAATGTAACGTGTCGAGCGGTCAATCAACTTCAGGTTGCTCGGCACGACCCAGATCATGTAGTTGCCCATCACGCGCCCGAGGCGAACCATCGTGCAGGTCGAGAGCGTGTTCAGCAGCATCTTCAAACCGACGCGCATCACGCCGGCGAGCAATAAATCCGCCGGCGGCACGGGCACGAGCACCGCGACGCAATCGGGATTCCACTTCGCCACGAACACGCCGACCTCGCGACACGCCTCCGCACTGCCGAGAAAAATCAAACCCGTCTTCGCGCCGGCCTGTTTCGCTGCGTCGAGTTGTTGCCGTTGAAATCCCTCCGGCGAGAGCAGGGCGGCTTTCTCACTCTCGACGACGAGCGCGACCGCGCTGTCGGCGGCGCCGAGCGGGCGGTTCTTGATCCCATCCAGTCCGATGCGGAAGCGCATCAGTTCCGCGTAACTGATCTTGCCGATGATCTCGACGGTGCGCGCGTACTTGTCGTCGGGCACGAGGCCGCGCACGTCCTCCGCGTGCCACTCGACGCAACGCGGCGTGCGCTTGCACACGCGCTCCCATGCTCGCGGCGAGTCAGGATGCGGCACGTAAAGAAACGCCCACGATTCGGTCGCCGTGGTGTCGTCGAACTTGCGGAACGGCGGCGTGCAATACGTCGGCGAGCGCTCGGTCGTGTCCGTGAGCATGTCAATGCCCACGCGGTCGGCGAAATAATTGTTCTTCCGCCCGGCGCGATAAACCGATTCCTCCATCGCCGTGAGCTTCGCGAGTTGTGCGAGGACAGCCGGAGTTTTCAACGTGGCGTGAAGTTCGGTGAGCTTCGCCAGAAACTGGTCAGGGACTTCATTTGGACTGCGGTGGCAGAGCGCAGCGGCGACACCGCTTTTAGAATCACCATCCGGGCCCGAAAGCGGCATGGCGCTTCGCTTCCCGCCGCACTCCAAAAGCAAATCGCGCACGACCATTTCGAGCACCGTCACCATCACCGCGAGCTGGATGCTCGTCGCCTGCATCCGCGTCGAGCCGGTGATGCCCATCGGGCCGGTGGTGAGGTTGATCTTCTCGATGCGCCCATCCTGGATCACTTCGCGACTGCGCTGCACGTGCTGGCAAAGGATGTCGTCAGGATTGTTGTAAACGAAATAAACCTTCGCGCCGACTTCCACGCCCTGCCACGCCGTGCCGATGACGAAGGAAGTCTCGCCGCCCTCCGTGATGGCGAACACGACGTCCTTGTCGCCAACGCCAAGGTCGCCGATCTGTTTCTTGCCGAACGCCGTGAAGTCCTCGAAGCCTTCCACGGCCTTGATGAGCGCGAAGTCGCCGCCGGCCATGACCGGGAACGCGCGGTTTTCCCAATCCTCTGGACTGTAGGAGACGACGTGAGGAGTCTCTATTTTTGTGTTAGTTGGAGACTCGTTACCTTGTCTCCTGCTTTGCTGCTGCCAGAAATCCCGCCAGATGGAAACCAGTTGAATACTCAGCCGTCCCGTCGAGCCACAGCCCGTGAAAAAAACTTTCCCGCCGTTCTTGAGTGCAGCCAGCAGCGTGTCCGCGATTTGCCGCGCGCGACCGGATTCGGCGAACTCGCGATACTTCCGCACCACGTCGTCATCCACGTCGAAAAGCAGTTTGAGGCCGGCGGAAATATCATTGCGCGCGACCTCGCTCAAGTTTGCCGTCACCGGATGCGATGATTCGGTGGTCAACGCGCCCAGTTTGAACTGGTCGGCGATCCCGAGAAATTCCTGTGAACGTTGGTTTGAAATGTGGCTCATGCGTGCTTGTTTGGCGGCAAACTGGTGATTGCCGCGCGTGAGATTGCGTTACCGGCGAGGCAGCGCAAGAAAAAATTTCGACCGGGAGCCTTTCGGCCCATCACCGGGATTCGCCCCCGATTCACTCGCCGTCGCGCCAGCGGCGAACCCGCTCACGGCAACATCTCGCCCCGCGCCGCGAGCAGCAGCCGATACCATTCCTCGCGCGTCAACTCGAGCTCCGTCGCGCGCACCGCCTCGCCAATGCGGCCCGGATCGGTCGAGCCGACGATGGGCACGATGCCGCTCGGATGTTTCAGCAGCCACGCGAAGGCGACGACCGTCCGGCTCACGCCGCGCGCGCGTGCGATCTCATCCAGGACCCTCACCACTTCGTCCGTGCGATACAATTGTTGCGCGGGCAGCAAACGCTTCGCGCCGTCACCGAGCAACCCCGCGCCCAGCGGACTCCACGCCATCGGGGTGAGGTTGCGTTCGAGACATTGATCGAGCGTGCCGTCCTCGAACGCCGCGCGTTGCGGCAGACTGATCTCGACTTGGTTCACGATGAGCGGAAACGGACACGCCGCCTGCAACGCGGTCACGAGCGACGGGCGGAAATTACTCACGCCGAAGAATCGCGCCTTTCCCGCATCGAGAAGTTGCGTGAACGCCCCGGCGATCTCGTGCGGGTCGGCAAGAAAATCCGGACGATGCAGGAGGTAAAGATCAATCGTCTCCACGCCCATGCGTTTGAGCGAGCCTTCGCAGGACTTCACGATGTGTTCGCCGGAGAAATCCCAGCGCTGCGGCGAGTCAGGATTGGGATTTCCGGCGTGCCGCACGCCGCACTTCGTCACGATGGCGACGCGTTCGCGCATCCCGGAGACTTCGCGCACGGCGCGACCGAAGATTTCCTCGGCGCGACTGCCGCCGTAAATGTCCGCGTTGTCGAAGAGCGTGTAGCCGGCCTCGTAGGCGGCCAGCACCGCCGCGCGCCCGGCGGCATCGGCTTCGGCCGCGCTCTTCAGTTGATCGCGCGTGCCCGCAATCCGCCAGCAGCCGTACGCCAGCCGGCTCGTGACGAGCGAACTTTTCCCGAGCTTGATGGTTTTCATTCGCAAAAAACGTTTTCTGTTTCAACGCCAGTCTAGCTCAACGATGACCGGCGCCCATGAAATGTGTTGGACGACTTTCTGCCAGCGGCGCGAGGCATCCGGCACAGGCGTGTGCGCGGCGTCGGTGACTTTGACCGTGACCACGTGCGGCCAATCCCGCATCTGCTTCACCGGCCCGACGAAATGGCGGTAGTAATCGAACTGCGTGAGGATGAGTTTCACCGGCTTTTCGCGGACGACCAGTTCGACGAGATGTTCCGAATGCCGGCCCGGCGCGAGCCAGTCGGAATGGATCGCGCGGAGGTTTTTGTGGCGCGCCGCTTCGTAAAGATACCCCGCCGAAACCGCAACAGCCGAACCGGACGGCGTGTGATTCAACGAGTCCTGCACCATTCGGATCGCCTCGGTGTGTCCCACGTCCGCCGCACACGCGACGCCCCACGTGCTCATCCCGACCGCGCGCACCGCTCCCAACGCGGCCAGCGCGAGAAACGTTGCGACCCAAAAAGTTTTTCGCAGCCGAAAAAAACTTTCCTCACCACACGCCGTGAGCAACCCGCCGACCACGAGCGGTTGAAGGTAGGCCGCGGGCAGGGCGAAGTTTGTGGACAGATAAGTCAACGCCACGAAGGAAATTCCCAATACCGCCGCCAGGCAACCCAACGCCACGAGCGACGGGCGGGACGAAAACTTTTCGACCGCCGCGCCGCGATTCTTCAGCCACAACGCCAGCGCCAGCAGCGCCGCCGCAAACACGCCGGGCACGGTACGCGAAACCTTCAGCCAATCGTCCACACCCGGCACGCGCAGACCCGCAACCGCTGGTGTCTGGGCAGCGTGCTCCTGAAAACCTTCCCACAGGCGCGGGAATCCAAACTTCACCAACGCAACCAGGCCCAGCGGAATCAGAATCGTCCCGACGAGCGGCTGCACGGGGAATTTGTCTTTCCGCAAAGTGAAAGCACCAACCGTCATCAGCCACACGAGGCAAAAATATACGCCGCCCAATTGCAAGCTCGTGGACAACGCGAGCGTCACGCACGCCGTTGTGAGCCACGCCCAAAGCAATCCCGGCTTCTGGTACGCCCGCACCCAGCAATAGATCGCCGCTACGCCGAGCAATTGCGCCAGACTGTCCGGCCGGTCTTGAAACGTGATGACGAACAAAAACAGCCCCGCAAGATTCCCCCAGATCGCCGGTGTCTTGAGCCGCCGAAAAATTCCGTGGAGCACGAGCAGATAAAACCCGAACAAAACGATGTGCAGTGCCATGGCTGCGACTTCACTTGTGCCCAGCACACGCATCCAACACCACAACACGCCTTGATAAAGCGGCGGGTAGGCGCTGAACACTTCCTTGCCGGAAATCTTGAGCGCGAGCGCCAGCGAAGGATTGCAATACGCGCCGCCGTTGAGCGCGTTCACTACTGCGCCGTCATAAAAATACGAGTCGTTCGCGGGCACGGGTTGCAGCGTGAGGCCGAACAACGCGACTTTCCACGCGAAGACAACGGCGAACACGAGTCCCGGAAGCTCGGCCAGACGGCGAATCACGCGCGCAGCTTTCCAAATCGCCGCCGCTTGTCAACGCCAGGGGAGCGCGGCAGGCAATCATTTCTGGAACGAGAACTAAATCTTGGATGGACAAGGATTCTCACACTTTGCAAAGTGTGAGAAATGCCCAATCCGCCGATTCTCCAACCGACACTTTGGCGCACCTGTCGCGTTCTCGCGAATCAAACACGACTCAAGATTCTGGCGCTTCTGGCTCGAAGCCAATGGTTGACGGTTTCCGCCGTTGCCGAGAATCTGGATCTGACGCTTGCCGTAGCGAGCCAGTCTTTGCGCGCTCTGGAATCTCGCGGGTTATTGTCCGTTCGTCGCGACGGCCGGCGCGTGCTCTACGGCTTCAACCGAACATCAGAATCAGCGGCCAATCCCCTAGCCGCGCAACTGCGCACGGCGCTCCACCGCGGATCGGTATCTGCAGCGATGATTTTCAGGCTGGCGACCGCATTTACCCATCCGCGGAGGGTTGAAATCGTTCGATTATTACAGACTGAGCCGCGCACCGTCTTGCAAATGCAAGTCGCCACCGGAATTTCTTATCCGGCCATGATTCGGCATCTTCATAAACTCGAATCACGAGGTTTTGTTGCGCAACGGGATGGAAACTTTGTGGCGGTCGAACCCCTGGAGTCGTTGGGCCGTGTGCTCGGCCGGATGGCCTGGGGCGGATGAAAAGAACCTTTGCTCACACTTTGCAAAGTGTGAGAACCAGTCCGGTGAGCAATCGCTGCAAAGGTTGCAAGGACGCCCGGTATCCAGCTAACTTTTGCCCGCGATGATAACTGCCACCGTGACTCCGCCAGCCGGTCAAGTGCCCCTCGCCGTGGACCTGGATGGCACGCTCATCCGCAGCGACCTGATGTGGGAATCGCTTGTGCGGTTGCTGCGCGAGAAACCGCTCACGGCCCTCGCCGCACCGTTCTGGCTGCTGCGCGGTCGCGCCTTCCTCAAACAAAAGCTCGCCGCGCACGTTCAGGTGGATGTCAGCTCGCTGCCTTACCACGAAGAATTCCTCGCCTGGTTGCGCGCACAGAAACAAGCCGGACGGAAACTGATTCTCGCCACGGCCTCCGACGTGAAGATGGCCGAACCCGTCGCACGTCACCTTGGCCTGTTCGACGAAGTTCTCGCCAGCGATGGCAAGACCAATCTGCGTGACAACGCAAAACTTGCCGCGCTCACAAGAAAATTCGGCGAACGCGGCTTCGATTACGCCGGCAACTCGGCCGTGGACCTCGCCGTGTGGAAGGGCGCGCGCGAAGCCATTGTCGTGAACGCCAGCAAAGGTTTGGCGGTGCGCGCGGCGCAGCAGACCAAAGTTGGGAACACTTTTACCGACGACGATTCGCCAATCGCCGCGATCCTGCGCTGCCTGCGCCCGCATCAATGGCTGAAGAACCTGATCGTGTTCGTGCCCGTGCTCACCGCGCACAAGCTCGGCGACCGCGACGCCATCACGCACGCCGCCATCGCCATCGCCGCGTTCTGTCTCTGCGCCTGCGCGGTTTATCTCTTCAACGACCTCCTCGATCTGGACGCGGATCGCCATCACGCCACGAAGCGCACCCGCCCGTTCGCTTCCGGCGCGCTCCCTTTGCAATTCGGATTGATCGCCGCTCCATTTTTTTTGATCTGCGCCGTGGGCATCGGCTGTCTGTTGTCCGCGGAGTTCGTCGCCATCCTGCTTTTGTATTTCGTTCTAGCGGGCGGCTATTCACTGCGGCTTAAACAAATCGCTCTGCTTGACGTGTTCGTGCTGGCGGGGCTTTACACCCTTCGCCTCATCGCGGGCCACGTCGCGACGCGGATCGTCTATTCGCCGTGGCTGCTGGTTTTTTCCATGTTCGTCTTTCTGAGTCTTGCGTTGTTGAAACGCTTTCTCGAATTACAATCGCTCCGTCAACAAAATCGTCACGAAGCGAAAGGCCGCGGCTATACCGCCGCCGACCTCGAACTCGTCACCACGCTCGGCCTTGTGAGCGGTTATCTCGCCGTGCTCGTGATGGCGCTCTACGTCAACAGTGAGCAAGTCCGCTCGCTTTACACTCATCCGCTACGGTTGCTGCTCGTTTGCCCGTTGCTGTTGTTCTGGGTAAGCCGCGTCTGGTTCATCGCGCATCGCGGCCAGATGCCGGATGATCCCGTGGCGTTCGCGGTGCGCGATTGGGTGGGCTACGCCGTCGGCGCGGCGACTTTCCTCGTGATGTGGCTGGCGACCGGACATTGAGCGCACGATGAACACGCCGGGCCACCAGTGGTTTCACGACGCGGTTTCCGCGCTCGCTTACTCGCTCGCGCACCCGCACGAAACCGCGCCGGAACTCTCGCCCCCGCACAACGACCTCACACGATTCATCCTCACGCAGCACGCGCAAATGCCGGATTACCTGCGCACACCGATGCGACTCGCGACGCTGGGTTTCGATTCGCTCGGCGTGTTGAAAGGCGGAAAAGCATTTCACCGGCAAGCACCGGAGAAACGCGCGCGACCGATCGCCGCGTGGAAGAATTCCGGCGTTGGATTCCAACGCGATCTGATCCGCTATTTCGAGAGCCTCGCCACGCTTGCGCTTTACAGCCGCGAAGCGGAGCGCAGAGCTCCAGCTCTGCGCGAAAATGAAAGTGATCGCCAACGCGCCGAGCTGGAACTCCGCGCCCCGCAAAACCTCCGCGCCGAAATCGTCGTCATCGGCTCCGGCCCAGGCGGCGCGATCACCGCCTGCCTGCTCGCCGAAGCCGGGCGCGATGTTCTGCTGCTTGAAGAAGGCGCGCACCTGCCGCTGACTTCCTGCGCACCATTCTCGCAGGATGAGATGCTCCAGAAATATCGCAACGGCGGGCAAACCGTCGCGCTGGGAAAAAATAAGATCGCCTACGTCGAAGGCCGTTGCGTCGGCGGCGGTAGTGAAATCAACAGCGGACTTTACCATCGCACACCGCCGGAGATTCTTGAACGCTGGCGGAAGGAATTCCGCGTCGAAGCTCTTTCCGAAAATGATTTGTCGCCACACTTCGAAGCCTGTGAGCGGGATGTGTCGGTTTCGTTGCTGCCCGGAACAGCGCCGCTCGCATCGCTGAAGTTGCACGACGGCGCGACGAAGCTCGGCTGGAAATCGCTCGAAATTCCCCGCTGGTTTCGTTACGAGGGTTCCGCACTCCGCGCTCCGCGCTCCGCACCCGGCCAGCGCCAGTCCATGACCGAGACCTTCATCCCGCGCTTCCTGAAAGCTGGTGGGCGATTGCTCTCCCAAACGCGCGCGCACCATTTTCGCCAAGCCGGCAATGGCTGGCTCATCGAGGCGCAGCACCAAGCCACCAGTCTGGTCGAGATCACTGCGGAGAACCTGTTCCTCTGCGCCGGCGCCGTTCACACGCCCGCCTTGCTCCGTCGCAGCGGCATCTCGCGCAACATCGGCGACTCACTGCAAGTCCATCCGACGGCAAAGATTGTCGCGCGCTTCCCGGAGGCAGTGAACTCGGCCGGCATTGGCGTGCCCGTTCATCAAGTGAAAGAATTCTCACCGCGCCTCAGCTTTGGCTGCTCGATCAGTTCGCCCGCGTACGTCGCGTTGGGATTGATTGACCACCCGGAGGCCGCGCGTGAAACCGCACAGACCTGGGAGCGCACGGCGATCTACTACGCGATGATCACCAGCGAAGGCCACGGCACAGTTCGCGCGCTGCCCGGCTTTCGCGATCCGCTGGTGCGTTACGGATTGACCGCCACCGACCGGCGTAATCTCGGCGATGGCCTGCGCAAGCTTGCGCAAATTCTTTTCGCGTCCGGTGCAACGGAACTTTATCCGAGCCTGACGCGCGGCCCGGTGTTGCGCGATGACATCTCGCTCGGCAAGCTTCCCGAAATCCTGCCAGACGGTCTGGCCAACTTGATGACGATCCATCTTTTCAGTTCGTGCCCGATGGGCGAAGACCGCAACCGATGCGCCACGGATTCATTCGGTCGCGTTCACGGTTTCAAAAATCTTTTCGTGAGCGACGCCAGCCTGCTTTGCACCGCGCCCGGCGTGAACCCGCAAGGCTCGATCATGGCCATCGCCCGGCGCAACGCGCTGAAATTGCTCGGCCAGCTCTGACGGATGAATCTCAACACCAAACTCGTTCTCGTCACCGGCGCCGCCGGTTGGCTCGGCTCACGGTTGTTCCATTCGCTCGTGCGCGGCCTGCCGGAACATGAAGCGTTGCGCGAACCGCAAAAAGATTTGCGCCTTCGCGTTCTGCTGCTTCCCGGCCAGGACGCCACTTCGCTCAAGAAACTTTGCGAGCGCATCGAAATCGTCACCGGCGACCTTCGGAACGCCGGCGATTGCGGGAGGTTTTGCGCGGACGCAAAAGGCGCGGTTCTCTTCCACACCGCCGGGATCATTCACCCGCGTCGCGTTTCGGAATTTTACGAAATCAATCGCGACGGCGCCGCGAATCTGCTCAACGCCGCAATTAGCGCCGACGTTAAGCGCGCCGTCGTTGTCTCCTCCAACTCTCCCTGCGGCTGCAATCCGCATCCCGACCATTTGTTCGACGAGTTGTCGCCGTTCAATCCCTACCTGAATTACGGTCGCTCGAAGCTGGCGATGGAACTCGCCGTGCGCGACCGCGCCGACAAGATTGAGACCGTCATCATCCGCGCGCCGTGGTTTTACGGGCCGAACCAGCCGCCGCGGCAGACGCTGTTTTTCAAAATGGTTCGCGACGGCAAAGCGCCGATCGTTGGCGGCGGCGAAAATCTTCGCTCGATGGCTTACGTGGACAATCTTTGCCAGGGCCTGCTGCTCGCGGCGACCAGCGAGCGGGCGAACGGACAGGTTTATTGGATCGCCGACCGCCAGCCCTACTCGATGAACGAGATCATCAATACCATCGAACGCCTGCTTGAAACTGAGTTCGGCCACAACTGCGCTCATAAACGAATGCGGTTGCCGGGCCTTGCCAGCGAAGTAGCGTGGCTCGCGGACAAGACTCTCCAGGCGCTCGGGATTTATCATCAGAAGATTCACGTGCTCTCCGAGATGAACAAAACCATCGCTTGCTCCGTGGCGCGCGCGGAACGTGAACTCGGCTACCAACCCACCATCGCACTGGAAGAAGGCATGAGACGGTCGCTCAAATGGTGCGCGGAGAATGGGCAGACCTTCTGAGGAGTGAAACCGGGCATCAACAGTAGAATGGAAAGCTCGCCCTCACCCCGCCCCTCTCCCCCAGGGAGAGGGAGAATCCTTCGCCGTCTCGATGATGGAGGTGAGGCTAGGTTGGCGCGACGGCCTCCAGCAAACCGGCGAGCGCCCGACGGCTGTTCCCTCTCCTCGGGGGAGAGGGCAAGGGTGAGGGCGAGCGTCAACACTCTTCGCATTAACTTTTCATGAAACACCTCATCACCGGCGGCTCGGGCTTTCTTGGCAATCTCATCGCGCGACGGCTCCACGCCCGCGGCGAAACCGTTCGCATCCTCGACGTTTGGGAAGACGCTTCGCATCCGAAGGAAATTGAGTTCGTGAAGTGCGACATCCGCGACGGCGCAGGCGTGGCGCGCGCGATGCAAGGCGTGGACGTCGTCCATCACAACGTCGCGCTCGTGCCGCTCACGAAAGCCGGAACGGAATTCTGGTCCGTGAACGTCGAAGGTTCACGCATCGCCGCCGAGCAAGCGGTGAAGGCCGGCGTGAAGACGTTCATCCACATGAGTTCCAGCGCCATCTTCGGCGCGCCGGAATGTCCCGTCACAAATGATTCACCGTTTCGCCCGGTGGAAATTTACGGCCGCGCCAAACTCGCCGGCGAACTCGCCGTGCGGGAGATTTCGGAAAAGGGTAAGATGCCGCTCGTCGTCATCCGCCCACGCACTATTCTCGGCGAAGGCCGGCTCGGCATTTTCCAAATTCTCTTCCAATGGATTTCCGAGAACCGGAAAATCTATGTCATCGGCGACGGCAACCAGAAATTCCAGTTCGTCCACGCGCACGACCTGATGGACGCCTATCTGCTCGCGATGGATGTTGGCAAACCGGGCGTTTACAACGTCGGCACGGATCGCTTCGGCACATTGCGCGAGGCGCTCGACCACGTCATCGCCCACGCGCACTCGACCTCGCGCGTTGCGAGCCTGCCCGCCGGACTCACCATCAACACGCTGCGCGTGCTCGACTGGTTGCGCCTCAGCCCGCTCGCGCCGTGGCACTATCTCACGTATCACAAGCCGTTTCACTTCGACGTCTCGCCGCTGCTCGCGCTCGGCTGGAAACCGCGCTATTCCAACGACGAGATGTTCCGCGAGAGCTGGGATTGGTTCGTGCAGAACAAAGACCGTCTCGCCGCCGAAGCCGCTTCGTCGCCACATCGCAGCGTGGTGAAACAACGGTTGCTAGGGTTGCTCAAGAAGTTTTCGTGAACGAGGGGTGAAATACCCAAGGACCCAAATAACCAATTACCCAAAACGCGCGGTGACTCCGACTCGGGTTTAGGTACTTGGATGCTTGAATCTCTCCACTTTTCCGCCAACCTCGCGCGGTTGAATCTGCTCACCGGCCAACCTTCCACTCGCAGCCGCCTGGTCATCGCGGTGGTCGCCGGTCTTTCCCTCGCGGCGGCGTTCCCGAATATCGGCATCGCCGGTTTCGCGTGGATCGCTCCCGCGCTGATGCTCACCGGCGCGAACGGCACGCACGGTCGCGCGGCGTTTCGCATCGGTTACATCGCCGGATTGGCGTTCCATTTGACCGCGCTTTGGTGGCTGCTGCTGATTCCCGGGTCGGGATTTCAAATCATCGGTTGGATCGCATTGAGCGCCTACCTCGCGTTGTATCAAGCGGCGTGGGTGTGGATGACCTCAGTCCAGAGTCCAGAGTCCAGAGTCCAAAGTTGGCTCGCGCGCACTGGTTGGGCTTTGCTCGGTGCGGCGGCGTGGGTCACGCTGGAAATGATCCAAGCCCGGCTGCTCTCCGGTTTTCCGTGGAATTTCGTCGGCGCCTCGCAATTCAAACTCATCCCGCTCATCCAGATCGCGTCCGTGACCGGTGTTTACGGCGTCTCGTTCGTGGTCGTCTGGGCATCGCTCTCGTTGTTCGCCGCCGTGCGCGCGTTGCTGGAAAAACCAACCGCCCGTTACGCGTGGCTTGGCGAAATCATACTTCCGTTGTTCGCGGTGCTCGGGCTGTGCGCGTTCGGCGTCCGGCAAGTCCGACCGAACGGAGATGACGTCCGTCCAACTTTCCGCGTCACTTTCGTCCAGCCGAGCATTCCGCAAACCGTCATCTGGAACGAAGCGGAGAACGACCGGCGCTTCAATCAATTGCTTGAACTCACCCGGCGCGCATTGACGAATGAAACCGACCTGCTCCTCTGGCCCGAAGCCGCCGTGCCGGAAAAAATACGTTACAACGAGGACATGCTCGATCCGATCACCGCACTCGCGCGCTCCAACAAACTCTGGTTCATCGTCGGCAGCGATGACGCCGAGCCGGTGAGAAATTCGCGCGACACCAACGCCGCCGATTATTTCAACGCCAGTTTCCTAATCAGTCCTGATGGCGAACTGGTTTCGCGCTACTGCAAACGCCAGCTCGTGATGTTCGGCGAATACATTCCGCTGGTGCGCTGGCTGCCCTTCCTGAAATGGTTTGTTCCCGGCAGCGCCGATTCGGTTGGTTTCACGCCCGGCGACCGCGTCACGCCGTTCGTGCTGGAGCGCCGAGCACCGTCTCGGCCCGATTCGAGCGACAATTCGCAACGAGCCGAGGCGGTGCTCGGCGCTCCCATCCACACCACCACGCTGATCTGTTTTGAGGATGTGTTCCCGCACCACGTGCGCGATTACATGAGCGACGACACGGACTTTCTCGTGAACCTCACCAACGACGGCTGGTTCGGCGAAGGCGGCGAGCAATGGCAGCACGCGGCGAGCGCCGTCTTCCGCGCGGTGGAGAACGGCGTGCCCTTGCTCCGCTGCTGCAACAACGGCGTGACCTGCTGGATTGATGCGCGCGGCGTGGTGCGACAGGTCTTTCGCGACGCGAACGGCAGCGTGCATGGCGCGGGCGTGATGACGGCGCAAATCCCCCTGCTCGCGCCCGGCGAAAAGCGCGAGCCGACTTTTTACAATCGGCACGGCGATTGGTTTGGGTGGGGGTGCATTGCGACCGTTGCGGTCGCGATGTTGGCGCGATTGACGCGCACGCTTCGGCATAAGTCGTGACGGTCAACCTCGGGTTTTCCTGATGGACGTTCCGCGTTCGTTTGAAGGCAAGGCCATACTGGACTTGTTGCTGCACCCGGAATAGTGTCGCCCAATGAAACGAGATCGGCGGAAGTCTGCCTGTCCATTTAAGAGTTACGCGGCACGCTTACAACACAACGACAAACATTATGAAACTGCTACCGCACCTGACCCTCCTTATGGCTCTCACAGTTTGTTCGGTCCCGGCTCAATCAACAAATACCACCCCACGAAACGCCAGACCGCAAACCATTATTGAGCGACCGGGCATTTCCGCCACGAACGGGCAAACCCGGGTCGGCACTAACGACGTCAGAGCAGCGGCACATCTCGACGAATTCATTGGCACACTGCTTTCAATCGACAAACAACAGCAAACCGTCTCCATTGCCCTGGCCCCCCGTTCCTGGTGAATCAGGTCAAGGCCAAGTCATTCCATCTCGCGCCAGAGACGAAGTATTGCAAGAACGAAGCGCCCGCCATTTTGGATGATGCTGTCATAGGAGAGGCAGTCCGTTATCGCATCCGCCTCCAAGACCAAAAACAGTTTCTGACCATCCTGCGGTTTTTGCCAGACTTCAAGGACAAGGCAAACAGGTGATTTCCAGACATACGAAAGAGCCACCGAACGTGAAGATGGGCGGCAGTTGGCGAACGGGATGAAGCCGATTCTTTGCGAGCGAGCGACCTGCCTCACACCAAAATCCCCTTGATCAACTGCGCCGCCTCCGTCGGGTCAATCAACCGAACAGATTATTGGGCAGGTTAAAACGCCGGATCAACGCCTTCAGCAAACCCCGCTGAATTTCTTTGCCACGATGATACGGGATCGGGAACGAACGCTTCTGCCCTTTGATGTTCGGGTGAAAAATCATCCGGTGAGAACCTTTGCCACGATTCACCAACACGACAAACCGGGAATCGTATTCGCGCAAGATGCGAAAGACATCATCGGGCTTGTGCGGTCTAGGCACAGACCAATCCTGTCTGCTTGAACCGCCGGGTGCGCAGCGCCTTCAATTCTGCGGTCGTGAATGAAATCACATATGCACGCGCGGCCAGCTTCACCGACCGATCACCGAGAATCTCGGCGCGCAACGCTTTTTTCTGAGCGTCATCCCAGCGTTTGAAATACTCGGCTTCCGCCGGGAAACTGATAAGGCCGGCGTCGTTCATTTGATGGGCAAAGGAAATTTGCGCCTCGGTGGTCTGTTTCAACGATTCGACCGCCTCGCGTTCGGTTTTACCAAATCCGAGCAAGTCCATTTCCAAAGCCCGCGCCACAAATTCCCCGTCCTCCCGGTAAATCAATACACGGATTTGAAGGTCGTAGATGTGCGTGTCCATGGCGTTTTGATACGTCATTTCAATTAACCATGCAAGTGTCGTCTTAGGAAAAGGCTGCTGCCAACGAACGGTCAGCTCAAAATCCTCTTGATCAACTGCGCCTCCTCCGTCGGGCCGATCAGGCGTTGGTTCAAGCCGAGATACGGGAAGCCAAAACGGTGCGCGTCGAGGCCGAGTTGATGCAAAATCGTTTGCTGCAAATCACGCACGCCCACCTTGTCGCTCGCCACGCTGTAGCCGAACTCATCCGTCTCGCCGTAAGAAATTCCGGGTTTAATGCCGCCACCTGCCATGACCATGGTGAAACAATTCGGATGATGATCGCGGCCAAGGAAGGTGGAACCGTTACGCGCCTCGTTCATCGGCGTGCGCCCGAATTCGCCGCCCCAGATCACGAGCGTTTCGTCGAGCAGCCCGCGTTGTTTCAAATCCGTGATGAGCGCGGCGCAGGCCTGGTCCACGTCCTTGCATTTTTTCGGCAGTCCGGTGACGAGGTCGTTGTCGTTCGACGTGCCGTGCATGTCCCAGCCCCAATCGAATAGTTGCACGTAGCGCACGCCCTTCTCGACGAGCCGGCGCGCGAGCAGGCAGTTGTTGGCGAAGCCGCCTTCGCCGGGTTTCGCGCCGTACATCTCGCGCGTGGCCGCCGGCTCTTTGGAAATATCGAACACCTCCGGCACGCTGATCTGCATCCGATAGGCGAGTTCGTACTGCTCGATGCGCGTGACGGTTTCGGGATCGCCAAACTGTTTCGCCTCGGCTTCGTTCAACTGGCGCAATGCATCGAGGCTGCGGCGGCGACTGTCGCGGTCCATCCCCGGCGGGTTGTTTGCGTAAAGAATCGGTTCGCCGGACGTGCGGCATTGCACGCCTTGATAAACGCCCGGCAAATAGCCGCTGCTCCAAAGGTTTTTCCCGCCGCTCGGATCCGAACCGCCGCTCGACAGCACGATGAAGCCTGGCAGGTTTTGATTCTCACTGCCCAAACCGTAAGTAACCCACGAACCGAGCGACGCATTGCCAGGACGTTGCAGACCGGTGAACAGAAACAACTCAGCCGGCGCGTGGTTGAACTGATCCGTTGAGCAAGATTTGATTATGCAAATGTCGTCCACGATTTTCGCCACGTGCGGCAGCACATCGCTCACCCACGCGCCGCTCTTGCCGTGGCGCGCGAACTTGTGCGGCGAGCCGAGCATCTTCGGCACGCCCTTGATGAATGCGAAGCGCTTGCCCTGAAACAACGACTCCGGACACGGCTGCATGTTCAGTTCGTTCAGCTTGGGCTTGTAATCGAACAAATCCAGCGACGGCGGCGCGCCCGCCATGTGCAGGTAGATGATGGATTTTGCCCGGGCCGGAATCATCGGCGGCTTGACGACCATCGGCCCGGCGCCGGGCGACTTGGCTTTGGCTAGAGCCGCGAAGCCATCGCGCACGCACAAACCGCTGAGCGCGATCCCGCCGAGGCTCAAGCCGGCCCGCGCGAAGAAGTGGCGCCGCGTGAGCGCGCGGGTATGGGCGAGATTCACATCAAACAATTTCATAGCAATCACAGTTTTTCACAAACCGATCGGCCAACTGCGCCTGGGAGCGCCGGCGTCCGCGCCGGCGAAGACGCCGGCGCTCCCGGGTTTCAGCCTTCCGTCAAAACTCCATCCAGATTCAACAACACATTCGCGATCACCGTCCACGCCGCAGCTTCGGCGGAGCTCAGGTCCTTCGGCAAAGCGCCGAGCGGTTCGGTCGCGAGCTTTAAGGCATCCTTCTCCGCGCTGCGATAATGCGCCAGTTCAGATTCAAAGAGTTTTGTCAGCGCGGTGATTTGATCTTTCGTGGCGGGTCGGGACAAAACCAGATTCACCCCAAAGCGAATCCGTTCCTCGACCGTCGCACCGCCTTCGCGCACCAATCGCCGGCCCAGCGCCTGCGCCGCTTCGAGATAAACCGGATCGTTTAACGTCACGTAAGCTTGCAAGGGCGTGTTCGTGGGCAGCCGGCGGAACGTGCAGCTCTCGCGGCTCGGAGCGTCGAAGGTCGTCATGCTCGGATACGGAACGGTGCGCCGCCAGACCGTGTAGAGCCCGCGACGATAACGATCCTCACCCGTGCTGGTCGGATATGCGCGCATCCCATCAAACGCCACGCGCCACAGCCCGTCCGGCTGCGGGGGATAGACGCTCGGCCCGCCGATTTTTGGGCTGAGCAATCCACCGAGCGCCAGTGCCTGATCGCGGATCACTTCCGCCTCCAGTCGTCGCCGTGGGGAACGCGAGAGCAGGCGATTGCGCGGATCCTTTGCGAGCAGTTCCGGCGTGACGCGCGATGATTGTTGATACGTCGAACTCATCACGATGGTCTTCAAAAACTTTTTCACGTCCCAGCCGCCTTCGCGCAATTCAATCGCGAGCCAGTCGAGCAACTCGGGATGCGTGGGCAGCGAACCTTGCGTGCCGAAGTCTTCCTCGGTCTCCACCAAGCCGACCCCGAACAACTGTGCCCAGAAACGATTTGCCATCACGCGCGCCGTGAGCGGATTCTCGGGACTCATCAGCCACTTCGCCAGGCCGAGCCGGTTCGTCGGCGCATCGGCGGGCCACGCATTGAATGACGCGGGCACAGCGGCGGTGACTTCATCCACCGGCTCAAGATAGTTGCCTTTGTTCATCAGGCGCGTGACGCGGCGCTTGTCGGCGGCGAAGTCGCGCATCACCGGCAACTGCAGCGGCTTGATGACGTCGAGCTCCTTCTGCAACGGCTCGATCTGCCGGCGAATCTCGGCGGTGGCGGCGGCGAACTGTTGAAACCATTGCAACAATTCCTGCCGCTGGGCGGGCGAGCGCTGGTCCGCCGCGAGGGCGAGCGAGGGCTGAAGATTTTCCGGCACCGCGATGCGCGGTACCATCGCATCGGTCAGCGCCAGCCGAAAGCGGCCGAGGGAATGTTGCTTCCCAAAATTTTGCGTGAGCTTGACGGTGACTTCGCCGGCGGGCAACGGCTCGGAAAACTCGATGACCGCGGCGTGCGCCTTGCCTTGCGCGCCGCCAACGGCCCAGCCGCGTTTCGGGTCGGCTTCGCCGCTCGTCAAATGCGCGGCTTCAAGATCTTTCTGTTCGAACGTCGCCGTCGCGCGGTGGAACACGGCCGTCCGCTCCTGCGCGTTCAGCTTCACGTTCTTCTTCGGGGCGGTCGCCACCTGCGTCGTCCACACCGGCTGGCGCGCGGCGTCGAGCGCCACGAGTCGGAAGTTCGCCAGCCGCGCGCTGACGCCCGCGCCGCCGTCGGTGCGATTCCACACCACGACCGAATCCAGAGTCTGTTCCGCGCCCAAATCCACCTCCCACCACGGGTTCGCCTCCTCGCGCGTGTGCGTGGTGGATTTCGCCTTTTCAAATTCGCCATCCGTCTTGCCATCAATCGCGCGCTCCGCCGGCCCGTCGTAATCCACACTCGACTGCGACGCCTTGCCGTTCGTCGCGACGTTTTCCCCGCCGGAGTAAACTTGCACCTCGGCCAGCGACAGAATGCGCTTATCTCCCGGCAATTCGATACGCACGAACCGCGAGCGCTGGGCCACGGCGGCGGACGACTTCACGGTGAGTTGCAGTTCGGTCAAAACGAAATTGCCGCTCACGTCGCGGCCCGGGCCGTGCGCCGGCAGCGAATCGTCGGGCAAAACTTCCAGCCGCAGCGCCGTGGCGTTCGTCATGGAGGAATCGAACTTCAAGGTGTAAATCTCCTTGTCCGGCGAATTCGTGTCCGCCAGCAATGAGCCGTCGTCCAGTTTCCGAAACCCCGTTCCGCGCAGCGACTTAAATTCCTTCAAGTCCGCCACGCGCCAAAGCTCGGGGCCTTGGGCCGCCTGCTCCCACTTTGCGAACTCGCGCTCCAGTTCCGGATTGTTGGTGGAAATTGTTTTCTCCAGCGCGGCGATCTGGGCTTTCAAATCCGCCGTCTGCTTGCGTTGCTCGGCGTTGAGCAACGGCATCGTCGGTCGCTCGTCGGGTTGATCGTTGTCCTCAGTCTGATTGAAGAAGGCGTAGAACTGGTAATATTCCGTCTGTGAAATGGGATCGAACTTGTGCGTGTGGCACTGCGCGCAACCCATCGTCAGCCCCATCCAGGCCTGCGCGGTCACGTTCGCGCGATCTTTCACGGCGGCCACGCGCCATTCCTCATCGTCCGTGCCGCCTTCGAGATTCGTCATGGTGTTCCGATGAAACGCCGTCGCCACGAGTTGCTCCTCGGTCGGATTGTCGAGCAGGTCGCCGGCGAGTTGTTCAATCGTGAACTGGTGGAGCGGGAGATTGCGATTGAACGCGGCGATGACCCAGTCGCGATACGGCCATGGATTGCTCTGCCGCATGGAGTCCTGTCCGTAACCGGTCGAGTCGGCATAGCGCGCGATGTCCATCCACATCCGCGCCCATTTCTCGCCGTAAGCGGGCGACGAAAGCAAACGATCAACGACACGCTCGAAGGCGTCCGGCGATTTGTCGTTTACGAAGGCGCCAACTTCCGCGGGCGTTGGCGGCAAACCGATCAGATCGAGCGACGCGCGGCGAATGAGCGCGTGGCGATCCGCCGGCGGAGCGGGCTTGAGTTTGTTCGCGTCAAGTTTCGCCAGGATGAAAGCGTCAATCGCGTTCTTTGGCCACGAGCGTTGTGAAACTTTCGGCGGCGTGGGCCGCACGGGTTTGGTGAACGACCAGTGCGTCGAATACGGCGCGCCTTGGAGAACCCATTTTTTAAGCAACTCAATTTCGCGCGCGTTCAACGGATGGCCGGCTTTCGTCGGCGGCATGAGATCGTCGGAATCTGCACCCGCCGTGATGCGGCGGATCATTTCGCTGTTCTTCAAATCGCCGGGCCTGATGGGAATGATTCCTTCGCGCTCGCGCGTGGCTTCGCTGCGGAGGTCGAGCCGGAGCTTGGCCTTGCGCGATTTGTCGTCCGGGCCGTGGCAGGGAAAACATTTCGCCGAAAGGACCGGGCGGACTTGCGAATTGAAGTCAATCTTGCCAGCCGGCGCGGCGACGGCCACGAAGCCGGAAGACACCGCCAACATCCCGACCGCCATTCCTAATTGTGTTCGCGAACGAATCATACGGGAAACTCTGCGCCAAGTTACGACGGCCTTCAAAAAATGGAATTCATTTCAACATGGCTTCCGCATGTTTCCGCGCCGCATCGCTCTGGCCGCCGAGCATCCGGGCGAGTTCGGTCACGCGGGACTTCCGGTCGAGCAAGGTGATCTCCGAAATCGTGCGGCCGTCCTTCACCTGCTTCGTGACGACGTAATGCGCGTCCGCCGGCGCGGCGACTTGCGGGAGGTGCGTGATGCACAAGACCTGTCGTTTGGCCGCGATCTGTTTCATTTTCTCGCCGACGGCGTTGGCGGTCTCGCCGCCAATGTTCGCATCAACCTCGTCGAAGATGAGCACGGGAATTTCGTCCTGCGCGGCGAGCACGGTTTTCAATGCCAACATCACGCGGGCCATTTCGCCGGAGGACGCGATGGCGCGCAGCGGCTTCGGCGGCTCGCCGAGGTTGGGGGAGAATTGGAATTCAATCTCATCGAAACCCGTTGACCGAATTGTAGGAGACGACGTGAGTCCCGACCCGTCGGGATGACTTTCGTTTGGTTTGAGACTCGTTACCTCGTCTCCTACAAACGGCGTGGTGATCTCCACGTCAAACTTACTTTGCTTGAAGCCCAGATCGGCGAGTTGCTTGGCGGCGGCTTTGGCAAGTTGCGGGATCACTTTGCGCCGGGCGGCGGAAAGATTTTTCCCGGCGCGGGATAATTCTCCGTCCAACTTCGCCAACGCAGCGTTGATGCGCGCCAGCTCGGCGTCGCGGGATTCGAGCGATTGCAATTTTTCCCCAGCGTCTTCGCCGAATGCGATGATCTCGGCCAGCGTTGCGCCATATTTGCGCTTGAGCGATTGGATGAGATTGAGCCGTTCCTCCAACTCAGCGAGCCGTGCGGGGTCAACGTCCACTTTGTCGGCGTAGCGCGAGAGTTCGGCTTGCAGCTCGCCGAACGATGCCGCCGCTTGCGAGTGAAGTTCCGTCAGCGCCGACGCTCCCGCGTCCACGCGCTGCAACTCTTGAAGCGTGCGGCCCATCACCCCGGCCTGCGTCAGCAATGAGTTCTCGTTCTCGCTCAATAAATCCAGCGCGGCCTGGCTCAATTGTAAAAGCTTCGCGGCGTTGCTCGCGCGATTGTGCTCCTGTGTCACCTGCTCTTCCTCGTCCGGATGCAATCGCGCCGACTCGATCTCCTTCACTTGGAAGCGGAGCAGGTCGAGTTGTTGCGCGTAGGATTTCTCGTCCACGATCAGGGCGGACTTTTCGGTTTCGAGCACGGCGCGGCGGTGAACCAAATCTCCGAACGCCCCGCGCTCGTTTTCCAATCCGCCAAAGGCGTCGAGAATCGCGAGTTGTTTCGCGGGATGCAGGAGCGATTGATGATCGTGCGGCCCGTGAATGTCCACGAGCCATTCGCCGATGGTGGCGAGAACATTGAGCGTGGTGGGCGAGCCGTTAACGAACTGGAGGTTCGTTCCCGCGCTGGTGAAGGTGCGTTTGAGGACGAGCTGGTTGTCGTTGCACGGTTCAAGGCCATTCTCGTCGAGGTAAGTTTTCAGCGCCGGAGCGCCGAGCACCGTCTCGGCCAGTTGGTCGTCGTCGGCTGAAACGTGCCGAGACGGTGCTCGGCGCTCCGGTTTGCGGGCGAGCAACGCACACACATCGAACACGGCTTCCACCGAGCACGCATCGCTGCCGCTGCGGATGAGCGTGCGGTCGGCGCGTTCGCCGAGGACAAGGTTCAGCGCGCCGATGATGATGGACTTGCCCGCGCCCGTCTCGCCGGTGACGACGTTGCAACCCGGCTGGAGTTCCAGCGTGAGGTCGGCCACGAGGGCGAGGTTTTTGATGCGCAGCGTCGTCAACATGGCTAAAGTGCGCGCGCAATTTGATCGGAATGAATCCATTGAGCAAAACTAAAAGTTGGTTGCACGCTCGCCCTCACCCCGGCCCTCTCCCCCGGGGAGAGGGAGAATCGTTCACTGCGCCAATCGCGCCCGACGTTTTCCGACCTCCGAACGGCGTGCAGCTACGCCGCCTTTGACATGGCGTTCGAATTCACATTTCTCGGCAGCGGCACGTCGCAGGGCGTGCCCATCATCGGCAAGGAATATCCGCCGGAATATCTCGCCAACCCGAAGAACTGGCGCACACGGCCTTCGATCTACGTCGCCACCGAGGCCGTGAAGTTCGTCGTGGACACCACGCCGGATTTCCGGACGCAAATCCTGCGAGAGAACATCCGCTGGCTGGACGCCGTGATCTTCACGCACGCCCATGCCGATCACATCATGGGCCTGGACGATTGCCGTCGCTTCTGCGATTTGCGCGGCGGCAACGCGCTGCCGATTTACGCGAACGAAGAAACGATGGTGGACCTGCGCCGCGTGTTCCAATACGCCTTCCACTCCGGCCCGTGGCCGAAAGGCTATTTCATTCCCGAGGAGAAATTGATCACCGGCCCGTTCACGCTCGGCGATCTGGAAATCACGCCGCTGCCCCTGCCGCACGGACGGTTCACGACGCTGGGATTTCTTTTTGTTCAAGCCGGAAAGAAACGCCTCGCGTATCTGAACGATTGCAAGGAAGTCCCGCTCGAAGTCATCGAACGCGTGCGCGGCTGCGAGGTGGTGGTGCTCGATGCGTTGCGGCGCGAACCGCATCGCACGCACATGTGTCTCGACGAGGCGCTCACCGCGGCGCGGCGCATCGGCGCGGGGCGGACTTATCTCACACACCTGACACACGACTACGACCACGACCTCTCACAGGCCGAACTTCCTGCCGGCGTCTGGCTCGCCTACGACGGATTGAAAGTAAAGTTTGATGCGTGATGCGTAATGCGTGATATGCTTCGCCGGATGAAATTCCCGTTTCCAGTTGCGGTCGCGTTCACGCTGATTGCATCGAGGACTTTTCTTCACGCCGGCGGCGACGAAGTCGTCGTCATCTACAACACTCGCGTGCCGGAATCGAAAGCCGTCGCCGAGCATTACGCGGCGAGACGGGCGGTGCCGAAGGCGCAGATTTTTGGATTTGAACTGACGACCGCCGAGGACATGCCGCGCGCCGCGTTCCGCGACGATTTGCAAAAGCCGCTCGCGCGAAAACTCGAGGCTGCGAAGTTGTGGCGCTTCGGCGCGGTGGAGGTTCCCGCCGCAAACGGCACGCCGGCGCACACCGAGCAACGCGTGGTGGAATCCAAAATCCGTTACCTCGTCCTGTGCTATGGCGTGCCGCTGAAGATCGCGCGCGAGGCAAGTTTGAAGGAGGCCGGCGAGGAAAAAATGCGGCCCGAACTGCGCCGCAACGAAGCCTGCGTGGATTCCGAACTCGCCTGCCTCCCGATGCTGAAGCAAGACCTGCCGCTCGCCGGGCCGCTGCACAATCCCGCCTACACCACGACCAACATCGCGCTGTTGCATCCCACCAACGGTGTGCTCCTCGTCGCGCGGCTCGACGGCCCCACGCCGGAGATCGCGCGCCGGCTTGTGGACAAGGCATTGGAGGCGGAACGCGACGGACTTTGGGGCCGCGCCTACATTGACCTGCGCAACACGACCGAGCCGGGCATGAAAATCGGCGACGATTGGATCCGCGCCGCCGGGAAATTTTGCAAACACGTCGGCCTCGAAACCGTGGTGGACGAGAACGGGGGAACTTTTCCCGCCAGTTTCCCGTTGAGCCACGTTGCGTTCTACGCCGGTTGGTACACCGAGAGTGTGAACGGCCCGTTCGCGTCGCCGACCGTCGAGTTCCTGCCCGGCGCGTTCGCGTATCACCTTCATTCCTTTAGCGCGGGCACGTTGCGGAAGACGAATCAACATTGGGTCGGGCCGCTGCTCGACCGCGGCGCGACCTGCACGATGGGTTGCGTGGACGAACCGTATCTCGGCGGCACGCCGGACATCGGGACGTTCGCCGCGCGGTTCTTGATTCTCGGCATGACGTTCGGCGAAGCGGCGTGCGCCAGTCAAAATGCGCTTTCGTGGCAGACCACCGTCGTCGGCGATCCGCTTTACCGGCCGTTCAACAAACCGCCGCGCCAACAGCACGAGGAACTCGTGGCCCGCCACAGTTCGCTCGTCGAGTGGTCGCACCTGCGCGTGGTGAACCTCAACCTCGCGCGCGGCGGAACGATCTCCGAAATGTGCGGCTATCTCGAAGAAGCCGCGGAAACCAAATCCAGTCCCGTGCTTTCCGAAAAACTCGCGGACCTTTACTCGGCGCAAGGCAAGCCCTCGTCGTCGGCGCAGCTTTACGAACAGGCGCTCAAGCTCGCGCCTTCGCCGCAACAACGGCTCCGGCTGCGGCTCGCGCTCGGGGAAAAACTGATGTCGCTCACTCGCGACGAAGACGCGTTCGTGAACTATCGAAAATTTCTCGACGAAAATGCGGCCTATCCCGACAAGCTGCCGGTCTATCGCAAGCTCGCTGCCCTCGCGCAAAAACTTGGCCGGGCGGCGGACGCGGCAAAGTATGAGGAACAGGTCCGGCAGTTCATGGCGCCCGGGGCAACCAAGTGACGCCGGCCGTTGGCGTGGCAACTTCTCGCCCGCCAGTGTGTCTCGCGCCGCGGCTGAGTTGGCCCTATACAGCCCCGGAACGTTTTGCTAAACTCACCGCACTTATGACATTCGATGACATTTTGCTGGAGGCTGAGGAGAAGATGGAGAAGACCGAACAGGTCGTCGTCAACGAATTCGCCGGCGTGCGCACGGGCAAGGCGTCGGCGGCGCTGGTCGAGAACATCATGGTGGACGTTTACGGCTCGAACATGCGCATCCGCGAACTCGCCGGCATCACCGCGCCCGAGCCGCGCACGCTTTCCATCCAGCCGTGGGACGCCAGCACCATCGTTCACATCGAGAAGGCGATCCAAAAGGCCAACCTCGGCCTCAATCCCGCGACGCAGGGCAAGGTCATCCGCATTTTCTTTCCCGAACTCAGCCAGGAACGGCGCGTCGAATTCACCAAGATCCTCAAGAAGATGGCCGAGGACGGCCGCGTGGCCATCCGCCACGTGCGCCGCGACGCCATGGACCTGCTCAAAAAACACGCGCACGACAGCGGCGTGACCGAAGACCAGGAGAAGCAGTGCGAGAAAGATTTGCAGAAGCTCACGGATGATTTCGTGGCGAAGATCGAAAAGCATCTGGCCCACAAGGAAAAAGAAATCATGACGGTGTGAGCGGACGGTTTCCTTCTTCGCCCGTCTTAATCGTAATCTTACGCTTCATCTTAATCCCCTCTTTTCCTGGCTTGGGGAGATTAAGATTACGATGAAGATTAAGATTAAGGCCCGGCCTCTTCAAATCCGCTTCAACGCGTTCATCAATTCATACAACTTGTCCACGACGGCTTGAACCTCCGCTTGCGTGGGTGGGTTGGAAACCGTCAGTTCCAGGTTGGCGTAGCCGACGACGTTCCCGGCGGTTTGCTCGTTGATCAGCGCATCCACGTAAACCGTGTCCGCCTTGTTGTCGAGCAACGCCCGCAGGTTGGTTAATTGTTCGCGCAACTCAGCGCTGGAAACCGGTGAATTGTTCGCCGGTAATGTGGGATCGTAAGGCATAAATAAAGTTCGAGGTGCGAAGTGTCAGGTGTCCGGTGAAAAATCCTGGGGTCCTAAGCCTGACACCTCACACCTGACCGCTGGCACATCTTTGGTTCACGGCGACATCTTCACCGATTCATCGCTCCACGGGCCTTGACCCGCGCTGCCGATGGCCGCCACGCGAAACACGCACAGCGCGCCGGGCGTGCAACCGGTGATCGTGGCCCGGGATTTGGGGGCCACCGCTTTCTGCGACCAGACGCGCGGCGTCACGTTCTCACGTCTGCAAATTCGTGACGCAAGTAAATGAAACGTTGGTTCAAGCAATGGAAGCTGCGGCTCAAGTAGTCAAAGCGGCATTTCGGCCTTGGAAACAGATGATTTGTGCCCGGATTCCAGCTTTTCTTCGGATGCCAACGCTTTTCCCGCCCATTCCGATCACACCGCAGGGGCATGACCTCGCGCTGGCGGCAGCGGTGATGCGGAGTGCTTCGATTTTCTTCAAAGCTTTGGCCGGGGAAATTGAGACCAGCCCCGCGCGGTTTTCGGCGATCGGACGTTGATTTGTCATTTCAATAATCCCCCAAGGCCGACCATCTTTAAGCCTCCTTTCCCTGCCTGTTTCTGACTTTCCATTCTCACTTGCTTAACCCCTTTTCCGGCCTAGGATGCGCGCAGGATTCATCCCGGGAAAAAATATATTCATGATCTGGATCGCCCCATCAGAAAAAGACACCGACAACGCCGCGCTCGAAAAGCGCCTCTGTGACGCCGCCGAGCAGGCAGTGCCTGCACCCCATTTTGCCGAAACGGATTTCAATGGTGGCCGTCCGCAAGGACTCCTCGGCCTCATCTTCCTGCGCTTCGCCGAAGTCCGCTTCGCCGCCCAGCGCGCCAAGCTGGACAAGGTGGCTGCGTCGCCTCGACGCAGTTCCCGGCTGGATGAACCCGCCACCTCTCACGCCAAGGGCATCCTTTTATTTATGAACGCTAAAACCATCCTCCTCACCTGCCTGACGCTGCTCGTCGCCAATTTGCCCGCTTTGGCGCAATCCAATTCGCGCTCCCCGCTCCCGACGGGAGAGGGCCGGAGTAGGGAAGAACGGCGCGGACAGAATTCCCAACCTCAGCAACGATTCGACAATGCGGGCGGACCACCCGCGCTCCAAGCGCCCAACAACTTCAATCCCCAACCGCCCCCACAGAACTTCAACGCCGACGGCCCATGGAACCGCGACGTCATAGCGTATCGAGTGAGTGCGGGCGGCTCGGTCGAGAAGGCCACGACCTTTGAACGCGCGGGCGTGCCGACCATTGCGCGGCTCAAGGACGGACGCCTCATCGTCGCGCACCAGCACTTTCCCGACAACGACCGCGAGAACTTCGACAAGGTGGCCGTGCATTTTTCCAGCGACGACGGCCAGACGTGGACGGCGCCGCAAGTCATCCAAGTGGCAGACCTGCCAGAAGGAATGCGTTTCCCCTTCGACCCGACGCTCGTGCCGCTGCCGGACGGGCGCGTGCGGCTTTATTTCACCGGCAACCTGGGCCTCACCTTCCAGCGCAGCACGCCCGCGATTCACTCGGCCATCTCGACCAACGGGGTGAACTACACCTACGAACCGGGCGTGCGTTTCAATGTCGAAGGTCGCATGATCATTGATTGCGCGGCCGTGCTGCACCAAGGCGTGTTCCATCTCTTCGTGCCGGACAATGGCGTTGGTTTGAGTCCCGGCCAGCGGCCCGGTGATGAACCCACAGCCGACCGTCCGCGCGAAGGTGTCGGCTATCACGCCACGAGCAAAGACGGGTTGAACTTCACGCGCGTGGACGACGTGCAGATCGAAGGCCACCGTCGCTGGCTCGGCAACGCGGAGTCCGACGGCAAGCTCATCACCTTCTACGGAACGGGCGAAGGCCTGAGCAGCGGTGCCAATACGGGGGGTCGTCCACGCGGCGGGCTCTGGATGGCTACGAGCGAAGACGGCCGGAGCTGGAAACTGGTGGCCAACCCGCCCATCGGTGGCGGCGACCCCGGCGCGGTGCAGACACGCGATGGAGGATTGCTCGTCGTCATCACGGGTGAGTCGCGTCTGCGAGCAACGTCGGGAAGTGCGGCGCGATCGCGGAGCGCGGACGGTGCTGGCGGCGCAGGGTTCAGGAGTCCGCTCATGACTGCGCTCGACCTGGATGGCGATGGCGAGCTGTCCGCCGACGAAATCAACCGCGCCACCGAATCGTTGAAGAAACTCGACCGCAACAAGGATGGCCAGCTATCGCGTGACGAATGGATGCCCGCCCAACTCCAACCCGCCAACCGCGCCAATCCATAATGCCGATTAACCTCCGCACGCTTCTCGCCGTCGGCTGCATCGCGCTCGCCTTCGCGACCAGCCTCGGCGCCGCCGAGCCGCGCGATTGCGTCATCTTCTCGACCAATGTCCAGGACTTCGCGCATCCCGAAGAGAACGTGGCCACGCTGCGCCGGATTCACATGGTTGCCCGAAGGGTGAGCGCGTCGGACAGCGCGAATCAATTTTACACCCCC
>SIBJ01000105.1 GCA_009695195.1 Pedosphaera sp. | reverse complement strand
GGACTCATGACCGACTCCGCGAACACCGTGATCTTCACCCGCCCGCCGGCCACTGTGGAAGAGATTCAACAGGGCTGGAACGAATTGAAGTTGCGCGTCGGGCAGTTGGAAGTCGAACGCAACGCGCTCGAAAAGGAAAACAAGTCGCTGCGCTCCCTGCTCGAACGCGTCGTCGAGCATCGCCAGAAATCCCACGGCGAACTGGTCTTGTTGCTCACGGGCCTCGTGACGAAACTGCCGATCAATGACGTGGGCGTGGTGGTGTCCAAACTGGTCCAGCACAACGCCAACGTGAGTGAGATGTGCGCGGCGTTGGCGAAAGGCACGATGGATCACGTCGCGGCGCAGCCGATGGTGCTCAAGGAACTGGATCAGACCAAACGGGAATTGCTCGCGCTCTTGAAACCGGCGGTGGACGAATTGATCCAACTTGAAGTGCCGCTGGAAAAAGACACGTTGCTCGCGCTGATCGAGAGGCCGGAATCTTTTTTTGCGCCGCGGATGCAGCGCGCGAACCGGTGTTTCATCAAGGGCCAGTTGCCGAAGGAGCGCGTGTTGCGCGAGTTCGGCGAAGCGGCGCTCGTCTTCTTCAACGACCTGACCACGGACGCGAAGTTGAATCCGCGTCCCAAGCCCGATGAGATCGTGCTGGGCTTCAAGCCGGACTTCGAGGCGTGGTTCGCGCAGAACCCCGCGTTGCTCCCGGAGAAACGGCCGGACTTGCTGGCGTTGTTCCAGAAAATCCAGCGGAGCAAGGCCACGACGCCCGAGGCGCGCCAGCAGCGCATCGCCTTCACGAAGCTCTCGTTCATTCTGGAACTGCTGCACTATTACGAAAATCAGGCGACGGAATCGCTCGACGTGGTGTTCGCGCAGCGGTTGCCGGCGCTCGTCGAACAACTCGTCATCGCGAATCCGCAGGAGCCGCTCGATGAAAAACTGATCGTGCAGGCCGAGGGCTTGATGTCGCACGTCATCAACCCGGACCATCGCCTGATGATCGCGAACAACGTCGGCAAGTCCGGCGAAGGGGGCAAGACGCTGAAGTTCGTGCTGAAGTTGCGCCCGGAGAAATGTCCGGACCAGGATCAGACGATTTCGGATTTTGTGAAACATCTCATCGCGCCCCAGCAAGCCCCGCCACCCGCCGCGATGCTCGCGGTGTTGCGCTTGATCCATCCCGAAGTGCAACGGCTCACCGTGCGCACGATCATCCACACCGACCGGCTGGCCAAGGCCGACGCGGAAGTTTACGGCCGCGCGCTGGCGAAGGAACTGAACTTGAAGAACGTCGAGGACGAAATCAAAGTGCCCGCCGGCCTCGCGGCGGAGATCGAGCGGCAACTCGCTTGGGACGCCGTGAAGGAATTGATCGCGCGCCGCGCCGAACCGGGCGCCATCGCCAACGCCATCCGTGACCGCCTGCACGCGAAGTACGACGCCGACGAAGTGAAGCAAAGCTGGCTCACGCTCGTCGAGGCGGACGTGATGACGTTCATCCGCACGTTCTGCCAGTTGCCGTATCTCGCCGACGGCCGCACCGACACGATGGCGCGCGCGGTGATGGAATCTTACGTCACGCGCCTGACGCACGAGAAGTACGCCGCCGTTTACACGAAGGTGGTGAACAGTCTCAAAAACATGTTCAAGGCCAATGCCCAAAGCCCGACGCTCGTGAACTTCCTGGCGCTGATCAAATGGGTGGACAGCGGCGCGGCCGGCAAGCTGAGCGCGGACATCGGGATGCCGGCGGCGTGAGGGACAAGAATGCGTACGAACAAACGCGAATCGTCTTGGAGTACGGTGGGTGAGAGGTGAGGGCACACACCGCTTTCGGCGGCGTGGGCGTGGCCGATAATGAATACGTTCGGACGGAAAGCGGTGTCAGCCCCGTTCTCCGCCAGCCACCGCACTCCAAGACGCTTCGCGTTCCTCCGGCGCGTGATCTGAATCGCCGCGCTCCGTTTCCCTCTGGCCATGCCCCGGCCTGAATGCTATCAATCGCGCCCATGAAATCAGTCCTCATTGCCGCCGCGATAATCTCATCGGTCGTCACCACACGTTCGGAAGATTTCGATGTCATCATCCGTCACGGACGCGTGGTGGATGGCTCGGGCAATCCCGCGTTCTTCGCCGATGTGGGCGTAAAGAAGGGACGCATCACCGCCATTGGTCGCGTGGACGGCAAGGCGAAGACCGAGATAGATGCCACGGGCCTGATTGTCGCGCCGGGTTTCATTGACGTTCACACGCACGCGGATGAATTGGGAGCATCCCGCCGCGCGCGGGCGAATACGAACAACGAGTCCGTTTTCGAGAGCTGGCAGCCGCGCGCGGAAAACTTTCTGCGCATGGGCGTCACTTCCGTCGTCGTCGGCAATTGCGGCGGCTCGACGCTCGATGTCGGCAAGTTCTTTGACAACGTGAAGCGCAACCAGATCTCGATCAACACCGCCACGCTCATCGGCCACAACACTGTTCGCGAGAAAGCCATGGGAGGAAGTTTTGATCGCCCGCCGACGCCCGCGGAACTGGCCAAGATGAAATCCTACGTGGACGCGGCGATGAAGGACGGCGCGGTGGGATTGTCCACGGGATTGATCTATTTGCCGGGAGTTTTTTCCAAGACCGATGAGATCGTGGAACTGGCGAAGGTCGCTTCGGCTTACGGCGGGATTTACGCGAGCCACATGCGGCACGAGGACTCGTGCATTTACGAAGCGCTCGATGAAGTGATCGCCGTCGCGCGCGGCGCGCACATCCGCGCGGAGGTTTCGCACATCAAACTCGCCGGCGAACGCTCGTGGCATCAGGCCGACAAGGTCCTCGCCTATATCGAAAAGGCCCGCGCGAGCGGCCTCGACATCACCGAGGATCAATACGCCTACACCGCTTCGAGCACGACCATGCGCCAGTTGATCCCCGACGAAGCCTTCGACGGCGGGAAGAAGAAATTTCTCGAAATCATCGCCGACCCGGACAAGAAGGCGAAGCTCGTCGCCGAGATGAAGCAAAAGATTCATGCGCGCGGTCGCGAGGATTATGCCTATGCCGTCATCGCCTCCTACCGGCACGACAAATCGCTGAACGGCTTGAACATCGTCGAGGCAACGAAGAAAGTTCGCGGCTCGGATTCGCTCGCCGATCAGATCGAATTCATTTTGGAAATGGAGAAGAACGGCAGCGCGTCCGGCGTCTTCCACGGCATGAACGAGGAAGACCTCGCCACGTTCATGCGCCATCCGAACACGATGATCGCGTGCGACAGCGGCCTGCGGAAATTCGGCGAGAGCGTCCCCCACCCTCGCGGCTACGGCAACAACGCCCGCGTGCTCGGCCGTTACGTGCGCGAACTCAAGGTGCTCCGCCTCGAAGACGCCATCCGCAAAATGACCAGTCTCCCGGCGAACACCTTTCAACTGAAACAACGCGGCGAATTGCGCGACGGCAACTGGGCCGACATCGTCGTGTTCGATCCGGAAAAGATCACCGACCCGGCGACCTACAACGACCCGCATCATTACGCGACCGGCATCCCGCACGTGCTCGTGAACGGCGTTCCCGTGATCAAAGACAACGAGCACACCGGCGCGAAACCGGGAATGGGTCTGCGGCACGTTGCGAAATAACGCGCGGAGACGAAGCGAACATCATTAAAACATGGAGAACGATTCCAAACCCCGCTGGTCGTTTGGTCGCTGGCTGGCGGTACTGCTGATTCCGTTCTTTGGATTCGTGATGCTGTGGCGCAGTTCGCGCCGGGTCTGGGTCAAGTTGCTCGGCACGTTCGGACTTTTTTTTTACGGGATTCTTTACGCGGCGTTCGTGGTGCTGTTGTTGTTGCGCTACGGCGGCGCGCAGGTCGAATGGCGCGGCGGTTACATCCCGCGGCTCACCTGGCACAAGACTTACACCGATCTCGCGGCGCTCGAACGCAGCCGCGCTGAACAAGCGAAGCTCGCGCCGAAGGAATCGCCCCGCGCCATCGCGCCGCCGTATTGGACGGGTTTCCGCGGGCCGAACCGCGACGGGCATTACGACGAACAACCGATCCGCACAAACTGGCCGGCGGGCGGATTGAAGTTGTTGTGGAAACAGCCCTGCGGCGGCGGTTATTCGTCGTTCGCCATCGCGGAGGGCCGGGCGTTCACGCTCGAACAGCGGCGCGAGATCGAGGTGGCGGTGGCTTACGACGTGGAGACGGGGCGCGAGTTGTGGACGAACGGCTGGACGGCGCGCTTCACCGAGATGCACAGCGACGAAGGCCCGCGCACGACGCCGGAATATCGCGACGGAAAAATCTACGTCCTCGGCGCGACTGGCGAGTTGCGCTGCATCGCGAGCGCCGGCGGTGAAACGATCTGGCGCACAAACATCTGCGAACTCAACAACACCGGCCCGCCGGCTTACGGTCATGCCGGGTCGCCGCTCGTCGTGGATGACAAGGTCATTGTCGAGACGTACACGACCGGGCGCGGCGAGGTGCTTTGCTTCAACCGCGCGGATGGACGGATTCTCTGGCGCACGCCGACCATCACATTGGGCTACGTCTCGCCCACGCTCGCAACGTTCGGCGGCGAGCGGCAGGTGATCTTCGGCGGCCGGCCCGACGTGTTCGCCCTGCGGCTCGACGACGGTGTGATGCGCTGGACCGTGCCGTGGCCGATTCTCAACAACGAGCGGCCCATCGCGCAGCCGGTGCTGGTGGGCACGAACCGGATTTTATTTTCCGCCGCCTACTTGACGGGCGCGACATTGTTCGAGATCAACCGTACGGGCGACACGTTTGCCGCGAAGGAAATCTGGAAGAGCCGCAAGTTGAAAAATAAATTTGCCGCCTCGGTTTTGCACGACGGTTTCATCTACGGTCTCGACGAGGACATACTCACCTGCCTCGACGCTGCGACGGGTGAACAAAAATGGAAGGACGGCCGCTACGGTTACGGCGAGGTGGTGCTGGCGAGCGGGCATCTGGTCGTGCTCTGTGGCAACGGCGACCTGGCGCTCGTCAGGCCTTCGCCCGAGCGGCTGGTGGAACTCGCACGATTTCATGCCATCAACGGCAAGACGTGGAATTATCCCGCGATCGCCGGGGGGAAATTACTTGTCCGCAACCTCGCCGAGATGGCGTGCTTCGACATTTCGCCGGGAAACTGAACCGCCGGCGCCGGGATTTTTAGATTGATTTGTTTTTGTGCCGGTGCCAGAGTTGCACATCAGCCATTACGGGATCCGTCACCACGGCCATGCGCTTCGGGCCGTCAACCTGACCAGACCATGAATGCAAAAGCAAACACCTCGTCCAGAAACTTCCACGCGGCTTCCATTGCGAAGACAATCCTGTGGACCGCCGCGTTGTTCGGCGGGCTGCTGTTGCCTGCCGCCGCCCAGCCAGCCGGGATTCCCGCCAAGATTCTGATTCGCGACACCGTGGTGCATAACACCGACGCGAACCTGAACAAGGACGATGACGAGGGCGACACCGAATTGAGCATCGCCGTGAATCCGGCGAATCAGTTTGAAGTGGTCGTAAGCGGATTTGCGGAGCGCTGGAATCAAGGGGATGCTCCGCTGTGGCATTCGCAGGATGGCGGCATCACCTGGACCAAAGATTTCGTCATCTCGCCGCCGGACATGTGGCCCGGTCTGCTCGGCCCGGCGGACCAGGCGATTGATTTCCGGCGGGACGGTTCGCTCGTGGGCGCGTTTCTCGGCGTGCTGCCCGCCGTGGACAACCTGGGCGCGCCGGTACTCACCGTGGGCGGAAGACCCGTCGGTAACAATTACGTCTTCACGGCGAGTTGGAACAATCTGCTCGATCTTACCACCTGGACGTGGAAGACCGACGGCGCGGGCAAAGCCGTCACGACGCAACCCGGTGCCACCGTGACGCCCGGGGTTCGCACGCCTGTCCAGCCACTTCCGCCCGCGCCGCCAACAACTTTCACCCGCGTGTTGACCGACCAGCCGTGGCTGCTGGTCAATCGTGACCCGACCGTCGCCGCGCAAGACAACGTCTTTGTGGCCTACGATGATTTCCTGGGCGCGCCCGGACCGGACATGAGGGTGAGCGTTTCCCTCGGGGTGACGCCGCCGAATTTTCTGGTGGCCGGCGACAAGTTGACCGGCAACGGGAACCGGTTCGGCATCAATCCCGGACATCGGCTGGCGACCGATCCGCGCAACGGCACAGTGTATGATCTGTGGCAGAGCACACTCGGCGCGGGCGTCGGCCCGGGCGCGGGTGGATCAAAGAATATTGATTTCAAACTCAACCGTAGCACGGACGGTGGAACGACCTGGACGCTCAACGGCAACGCGACCGGAATCATCGTGGCCAACGCGAACTCCACCCAGCCAAACAAGTTCGGCGACGTGAACGCGCTGCTCGGCGGCGCCCTGCATGCGGCAGTGAACCCGGCCAACGGCGACGTTTATTACGTTTACGGACGGCGCTTCAATCTGGTGCTGCCGTGGTTCGGTTCGATGCCGTTCGAGCGGCTCGCCATCCGGCGGTTGACCGCCAACGTGGCCGGCGGCCTGGATATCGGCGCGGAATCTTTTGTCACCGGATTTGTGGATGCCGCGATTCCATCGGTGGCCGTGACGACCGAAGGGACGGTGGGAGTACTCTACTACACGCTGGAAGGCACGGAGGTGAAGGCGGGGAAAACTTATCCCATTTTTACCGCGCACCTGGCGTTCAGCCGGAATCAAGGCGGCACGTTCACCGACATTCCGCTGTGCAAATTCCGGTCGGCGGCGGAAGACAATGGCGCTCCTGACCAGCGCGTTTTGGGAGATTACATGCAACTCAAGGCGGTCGGCCGGACTTTCTATGGCGCGTTCACCGCGAACGGCGCCACCTTGGGCCGGCCCAAAGTCATGGGGGAACCGATCCAAAACCATGACCCGGTCTTTTTCCGCGTCTCGATGGGCGGCTCGAAGCTGCTCGTGGAAGCGCCGCGCGATTTCGGCCAGGTGTGCGCCGGCCTCGTGTTCGAGAAACAACTGCGCATCTACAACGCGGGCGCGACCGATCTCACGATCAACAACATCGTGCGCAACGCCGGCAGCGCGAACATTTCGGTCGTGCCCGGCCCGGTTTTCCCCGTGACCATCGCGCCGGGAACGAGCAAGGACTTTCGCGTGCGCTGTCTCGCGCCCGAGGGCGCGGTGGCGGACAACGCCACCATTCGCATCACGAGCAACGACCCGGACCTCCCGGCGGCGGACATCATCTACAACTACACCCTGGGCGCGCCGCGGCTCGAAGCGACCATCGCCGGCGGCAACGCCTTCGGCAACGTCAACGTCGGCGCGGGCGTGAACCGCATTCTTACCCTTAAGAACACCGGCCCGTGCGATCTGCGCGTGCGTAAAATAGAATCCGACAAGGCGGATTTTCAGGTGTTGCCCGTCTTCTTGCCGCGCGTGCTGAAAAAAGACAAGAGCTTCAACGTCACCATCCGCTACGCCCCCACCGGCCTCGGCTTGAAGAACGCCAAGATTTCCATTACTCACAACGGCGACAACGCGGTTCTCGGAAAAACCGAACTGGACGTGAGCGGCAACACGCCCGCGCCCGCGGCGCCGGTCGCGCCCGTCATGCCGCCGGTACTCGCCACGCTCGGGCAGGTCGAGTACGCTTGGGCACCGCTCGGTTTCGTCAACGCCGGCCTTCCGGTCTGGGGCAACGGCAATTTCATCGCCAACCGGCAGGTGTTGATCGGCCCCGGCGGCGGGATGCGCAATCTCGGTCCGGGCGTCACCATCTTTCGCGCGGCGGGTCCGATCTTCCCGTTCCCCGGCCGCGCGTCGTGGCTGGGGCGTCCGCCGTTCGGGTTCGCGCAGACCACCTTTGGAGCGAATGTCCTCGGCGGCATCAACTGGGGTCGGCCCACCTTCATGCAGGACCGCGCGATTGACGGCATCGCCAACATCAACCTCTCGCGCGGCGTGGGCATCTTCCGCAACATTCTGCCTTTCGCGCGCGTCGCGATGAGCGGCGGCATGGGCATCCGCGGGTTCATTCCCTTTGGCGCGCAAGGCTCGATCGGCGTGCGCATCAGCGTCAACGGCAACCCGAATCGCATTCCACCGGCGGTCATCGCCGTGAATGCCACTGGTCCCGTGCCCTTCGGCTTTGTCCGCGGCACCGCGGGACAAAACCCCATTTTCACACCCGTGCCCGGCGGCTATCTTTTCACGGCCTGGGTGACGACGGCGGGATTCATTCCGCCGATTCAGCCCAACGCGATCTTCATGAACGAGTGTACTTACACCATCATCTCCGATCCCGGTTTGGAAGTGGACTACGACAATTCGCTGATCCCATCGGATCAGTTGCCCGACTCCGGCGCGTTGCCCGATGGCGGGACGTTGCCGCCGCCAGTGGGTTCGACCACGCTCGCGATCACCAAACTGGCGGGACCTAACGTCCGCTTGAGCTGGCCGACGGCGACAAACGGCGCGAGTGCGCTCGGGCTGGGATTGCAGCAGTCGTCCTCGCTATCCACCAGTGTCTGGAGCCAGGTGACCCAGCAGGTCGTCCTCGCGGGCAGCGAATATCGCGCGACGGTGCCGCTCACCGGGACCGAGCGTTACTTCCGGTTAAGCGGCCTGCCTTCGAGCATCGAACTGCAACAAATCGAATTCCTCCACGGCGATTACACCGTGGCCGGCGCCGGCGTGCGCGGCACCGGCAGCGGCGGCACGGCGACGGCCTCGTTCACAATCTCGGATGTGCCGCCCGGCGCGCGGATCGCCGCCGCCTATCTTTACTGGGCCACACGCGGCAATGGCACCAGTGCGTCGTTCACGCTCGGCCCGACCAACGTCGCGCTCCTCGGCACGCCGCTCGGCACCAATCTTTCCCCGTGCTCGACGCTGACCAACATCACCGTCTATCGCGCGGACATCCTGCCGTTCCTCCCGGTGAGCGGCACCAATCAGGTCGCCAACGGGACATATTTCGTTTCCGTGCCCGACAGCGGAGACATCAACACCGCGCCCTCGACCGAGGGCGTGAGCGCCGTGATCATTTACGAGGACGCGTCACTGCCGTTGAAGGCGGTTTCACTTTACGACGGCGCCGTCTCGATGAACGTCGCGGGAAATGTTTTCAATCTGGTGATGCAAAACTTTGGCGTCGCGGCTTACTCGAACGTGCAGGCGCGCTTGACCCACGTCGTGGCCAATGGCAGCGCACCCGCCGGTGATCTTTTATTCTTCAATAACCTCCGCGTTGACCCCACGACCAACAGCGCCTTCAACGGCGCGCAAGGCACGCGCTGGGACAACCCGACCTTTGACGTCAGCGCGCGCGTCAATCCCGGCGACGCCGTCGCCACCACTACCGTGCGCCTCCCGGCCCTCACACCCGATTGCCTGACGTGGGGCGCGGCCGTCTTCAGCGTGACCATACCCGACAGCCCGGGCTTCTGGACCGGGACGCCGACGAACTCGATCACCAATTCGCTCGGCACGAGTTTTCTCATCGCGTCCTTCGCCGGCGACGGCGGAACGATCAATCCCGCCGACGTCACCAACGTCACTCCGGGCAGCGCCGTCAGCTTCATCGCCACGCCGGACGCGCAGCGGCAGGTGGACCAATGGCTCGTGGACGGAGACCTGGCGCAGGCCGGCGGAAATGCGTTCAACCTGACGGGCATCCAGGCCGACCACATCGTCGCCGTCACCTTCCGCGCCAGCGACAACACGGCGGACTTGAGTCTGCGGGCCGCCGCCGCGCCGGACCCGGTGCTCGTCGGCAGCAACTTCACGTACTCCATCACCATCACGAACCTCGGCCCGGGCACCGCCACCAACGCCTCGGTCACGAATGTCTTCACCCCATCGGTCAACATTCTCTCCGCCGTGTCGAGCCAGGGAAGCTGTTCGATTCTCCCGAACTCCGTCGTTTGCAGTCTCGGCGATCTGCCCGCCGCCGGCTCGGCCACCCTGACGATCATCGTGACGCCGCTCGCCGACGGCGACATCACCGACCAAATCACCGTCGCCAGCCCGACCGTGGACACGAACCCCGCCGACAACTCGGACACGCTCGTCGTGGCGGCCTTATCGCCTCCGTACATCATCACGCCGCCGGTCTCACAAACCGTGAATGAGGGCGCGACGGTTCTCTTCAACGTCATGGCGGGCGGAACCGCGCCGTTGCGCTATCAATGGGTGTTCGACGACGTCGTGGAGTTGACCGGCGAGACGAATGCCACCCTCACGTTGACCAACGTGGTGCCGGAACAAGGCGGCACGTACACGGTGTTTGTGAGCAACGACGCCGGTTCCACCTACGCCGATCCCGCCACGCTCACCGTCGCGGCGCAATATCGGATCACGGCGACGAACGGACCCGGCGGAACGATTTCGCCCGCGGGTGTCACGACAGCGTTCGAGGGCGACAGTCCGGCCTTCTCCGCCACGCCCGGCGGCGCGGTGACCGGCTGGTTTGTGGATGGCGAAGTGGCGCAGATTGGCGGCGCGAGCTTCGTGCTCACCAATGTCGGCGCTGATCATCTGGTCGCGGTGGGCTTCGGTTCGGAAGTGGACCTGGAACTTGTCATCACGAACGATTACCCGGTCCATGTGGAAGTCGGCACGAATATCACCTTCACCTGCGTGGTGAGCAATGACGGCACCAACACAGCCAGCAATGTGCAAGTGACGGTCGCGTTGCCCGAAGAAATCTCACTGCTCGCCGGCTCAGCCAGTCAGGGCAGCTACACTGCTGGCGCGGGCATGGTGAACTGGTCCGTGGGTTCGCTCGCCGGCGGACAATCCGCGACGCTTTCACTTCTCACCACTTTCCTCGAAGTCCCGCCGGAAATAATGGTCGTAACCGGCGCGGTCAGCGCCACCGAAACCGACCTCCGCACCGCCAACAACGAGGCGACGGACGCCTTGGCCTTTGGTGAGACCGGCGCGGTGGAAGAGGATTAACCACCTCGACGCCGCGAACGAGCGGAGCAAGGCCGCACACCAGCACCTGCGAAAAAGGATTGCCTGCGGCGCGGGCCAAAGTCACATTGACCGCCATCGGCGGAGAGATGGCTGAGTGGTTTAAGGCACACGCCTGGAAAGCGTGCGTGGCTAATCCCCACCGTGGGTTCAAATCCCACTCTCTCCGCCAGCTTCCTTTCCGTCTGCGTTCTCTCTGTTTCCTCCTGTTCAAATCGCGGTCTTTCCTTTTCCCGCGCCGTCCCGCTCGCTAACATTCCGGCGGATGAAAAAAACGGGCACAGTCTATCTCGTCGGCGCGGGGCCGGGTGACGCGGGTTTGCTGACGTTGCGCGGCGCGGAGTTGCTCCGGCGCACGGACGTGGTCATTTACGATCTGCTCGTCAACGCGGAGTTGCTGCGCCATGCGCCGCGCACGGCGGAATTGATTTCGCGTGGCAAGCGAACTGATGTCTCGCAGGAAAAACTAAACGCCCTGATGATCGCCAAGGCGCGCGAAGGCAAATGCGTCGTGCGGCTCAAGGGGGGCGACCCATATATCTTTGGTCGTGGCGCTGAGGAAGCCGGGGAGCTGGCCGCCGCCGGGATTCCGTTCGAGGTTGTGCCCGGCGTCTCGTCCATTTCCGCCGCGCCGAATTACGCCGGCATCCCGCTCACGCATCGCGATCACACGTCCAATTTCACCGTCTTCATCGGACACGAAGGCGAAGGCAAGACGGCGAGCAGTCTCGACTTCGATCAGATCGCGCGCATCTCGGGCACGAAAGTCATTTTGATGGGTGTGACGCATCTGCGCGAGTTGACGCTGGCGCTGGCCGCACGCGGCGTGAGCGCGACCACGCCGGTCGCCATCGTGGAGCGCGGCACGACGGGTCGGCAAAAATCCGTCGTCGGCACGCTCGCAACCATCGAGAAGCTGGCGGGGAAGGAAAAAATTGCACCGCCCGCCATCACGATCATCGGTGACGTGGTCAATCTTCGAAAACATTTGAACTGGTTCGAGCAGCGACCGCTGTTTGGAGAGCGCATCGTCATCACACGCGCGCGCGAACAGGCGGGAGATTTCGCGCATCGCCTGAGCGAACTCGGCGCGGACGTTTTGGAGCTTCCGTGCATCAAGACCGCCCCGCCCACGCGCCTGGGCGATGTTGCCGACGCGATGTTGGAATTGAATTCCTACAACTGGCTGGTCTTCACCAGCGCGAATGGCGTCGCGACGTTCTTCGATTATTTTTTCAAGGCGCACCAGGACATGCGCGACATCGGCGGCGCGCGCATCGCGGCGGTCGGGCCGGCGACGGCGGCGAAACTGCGCGAGTTGCACTTGCAGGTGGACCTCATGCCGGCCGAAGCCACCGCGGTGAAGATCGCGGCGGCGTTCAAGAAGTTCGAGACCATCGCGAATTTGAAAATGTGCCTGCTCCGCGCCGAGGTCGCCAACACCGAACTCCCGATGGCGCTCGAAACGCTCGGCGCCATCGTGGATGACATCGCGGTTTACCAGACGGTGGCGGAGACGGAAGACGTGACGGGTGCGGGCGCGAAGTTGCTCGCCGACGGCGCGGACTGGATCACCTTCACGAGCGCTTCAACGGTCGAACATTTCCACGGGCGCTTCAATCTGCAGACGCTGCTGAAGAAATTTCCAAAAACAAAACTTGCATCCATCGGCCCGGAAACGAGCAAGGCCATCGCGTCGCTGGGATTGAAACCAGAGTTGGAGGCGAAGGAACACACAACCGACGGCTTGCTGGCGGCATTGTTCAAAGACTCGCAGCGGGGAAGCCGCAAATGAAATTCCGTACAGCCGGATTTTAACGCAGAGGACGCAGAGGTTGGCGCAGAGGAACGCGGAGGGGATTTTTCCTTGCGGCCTTTGCGCAAATCTCTGCGTCCTCTGCGTTGAATCAGCCCGTTCAATGTGGTTGCGGCTCCGGCGCGTTGTGTCCTCTGCTTTTAAGAAAGACCACCCGAACTCCACAACGCTTAGTGCCAGTACTGCAAAGCGCCCGTGATTCAGTGACCGGCGAAATGTTCCAACGCCACGAAGAATTCAATTCGCTGAATCTCCCGCAGCAAATCATCCCGATCACCCGCGCGTTCACACGCGTCCACGAACGCGCACGCATCCCACTCGCCGCGCGGTGCGAGCTTTGCCAGCAAGGCCGATTCATTCCGCGAGTCGAGGAGAGCGGTCACGCGCCGCGCCAGTTCGGGAAAGCACGGATGTTTGCCCACGCGCCGCCACCAGTATTTTGAGTTCCAGAAATCCGGTTCGCGCCGGTGCATGATCGCGTGGACGAGACTGCCGCCGGGATTCTCAATGGCCTGTGAAATCGTGTGCGCCGCGTCGAGGTGGTCGTGCCAAAGTAAAACCAGCGCGCGAATGAGTTCGCGCTCGTCCGTGGACAGCGACGCCTCGGCAAGGATGGGTTTCAGGTCTCGCGCCAGTTCGGCCTCGGACTTCACACCGGCCCGCGGCCCCGGCCCGAGCGCGGCGTGTTCCGCCGTCGCGAGCAAGTTCAACAGCGGCTTTTCCACATTCTCAGTCACGAGCGCAGTTTAGCCAACGCCCACCGTAAACCCAAGCGCACAACCTCGAGACCGCCCAAACGAAAGCGGCGTTACCTTCGGAGTTCCGCCTTCAGGCGGTTCGGCGCTGGGCCGCCTGAAGGCGGAACTCCAAACGGGGCGGCTCCGCGTTGCGCCGCAAACCCAAGGGGTGCGATTACAGGCGGGTGAGGGTGAGCGGGTGCTGGCGGTATTTTTGGACTGCGGTGGCAAGTCGGACGCGACACCGCTTTCGAGCGCACGGGGCGGGTGGCTCATTGCCCTCGCCGTCGTCGGGGCCAAAGCGGTGTCGCGTCCGACTTGCCACCGC
>SIBJ01000020.1 GCA_009695195.1 Pedosphaera sp. | reverse complement strand
CCCTGAGCGATCCGAACCGCGCATGAGGAAACGGAGGCCGAAAAACTTTCCCTTGTTGATGCGCCCCCGGCAGGAAATCATTGCCGAAGCCACCCAGAAAAAATCAACGACACATGCCCTTAACTAAGCGCCATTCCCCTCACCCGTTTCTAATCACACCCGGCCGAATAGCTATCCGTGTATTAAAAGTTTGGTGTCTTCGTGCGCAAAAAACTGTTCATCGCCATAATTGTTGTCGCCGCACTGCTGGTGGGAGTCGTTTGTTTTCGGACACCACGCACAACCAGCGCACATAACAGGGCGATGCATCCAGAGTGGCCGCTCACTGTGGATGATGCCGTTACGAATATTTTGGCAAAGATGAGCGAGCCAGACAAAGCGGCAGTCAGAGCCAAGAAGAAGGACGAGTTGATTGACTATCATTTTACTTGGGGCATGGGAATTCGGAATGCTTTCGGCCTGTGGAGCTACAATTACTCGTTGCTGACCGATTGTCATGCCCGTGATCCTGACGACGCTTCGATGGTCATCATCGAGGCCGTTTGGCGGAAATTGCAGACACAATGACGACACCTAACCGTGATAGGCGGAAATCGCACTCTCAAGCTTTTCGTTGCTGCCGTCTTTTCCGCTTTGAACATCACGCGGCGCGCCTAGACTGCGCGCGTGACGGTGCTTGAGGTCATTCAGAAGAGCACGGATTTCCTGACGAAGAAGGGCGTGGACTCGCCGCGCTTGCAGGCGGAGCTGCTGCTCGCGCACGTGCTCAAGCTGCCGCGCATGAAGTTGTATCTGAACTTCGAGCGGCTCCTCAACGACACCGAGGCGGACGCCACGCGCGAACTCGTCAAACGTCGCGGCCAGCGCGAACCGTTGCAGCACATCACCGGCGCGACTTCTTTCTGCGGTTTCGAGATCGCCGTGAACCGCCACGTGCTCGTGCCGCGGCCGGAAACGGAATTGCTGGCGGAAGCGGGGTGGGAATTCCTTGGGAAACATCCAACATCGAATGATCAACGCACCGCGGTATCGGAGCGCCGAGCACCGTCTCGGCCCGTTGATGAGGCGAACGAACCGAAACTGGCCGAGGCGGTGCTCGGCGCTCCGTCCGTTCTGGACTTCGGCACGGGGAGCGGGTGCATCGCCATCGCGCTGGCGGCGAAATGTCCGGGCGCGCGGGTCACGGCGGTGGACGTTTCGGCGGACGCGCTGGCGCTGGCGCGGGAAAACGCGGCGCGCAATGGCGTCGGGGAGCGCATCGAGTTTCTTCCGGGCGATGGCTTGGGCGCGTTGTCGGCGGGAACGCGGTTTGACCTGATCGTGAGCAATCCGCCGTACATTCCCAGCGGCGAAATCGCGTCGTTACAGCCGGAAGTGCGGGATTTCGACCCGCGCGTGGCACTGGACGGCGGGGAGGACGGGCTGGATTTTTACCGGCGGCTGGCGGCGGAGGCGGGGGAATTCCTGAAACCCGGCGGCAAACTCATGATTGAGTTCGGCGACGGGCAGGCGGACGAAATAAAAAAAATCTTCGAATCGCAAAAGTGGATTGTCGAAGCTGTGCGCGATGACTACAGTCAGCGGCAGAGAATTTTGATCGCGCGGCGCTGAAGAATTTTTAACCACGGATGGACACGGATAAACACGGATGGGAACGGGGCGCGGGCTTTAGCCCGCATCAACGTCCGACCGCTTCACGACATCGCTCGTTGAAGCGGCCTGAAGGCCGCGCTCCTTTGGCTTTGTGCGACATCCGTGCCCATCAGTGTTCATCCGTGGTTTAACTCGGTTTTGATTTTTTATGGAAAGTTTTCTCATCAAAGGCGGCGTGCCGTTGCACGGCGAGGTGCAGATCTCCGGCGCGAAAAACGCGGTACTGCCGATCATGGCGGCGACGCTGCTCACCGCCGAACCCTGCGTCATCCGCGGCGTGCCGGATTTGAGCGACGTGAAATTCATGGCGCAAATCCTGACGTGGCTCGGCGCGAAGGTGGACGTGCACGGCGGGACAGTGCGCACGCAGGCCAAAAAAATCAAAGGCCAGGGCGATTACGATCTCGTGCGCAAGATGCGCGGCTCGATCTGTATCATGGGGCCGTTGCTCGGGCGGTTGAAGACGGCGCGCGTATCGCTGCCCGGCGGCTGCGTCATCGGCGCGCGCCCGATCAATCTTCACTTGAAAGGTTTCGCGGCGCTCGGCGCGAAGATCAAGATCGAGAGCGGCTACGTGGAAGCGACCGCGAAACGGCTGGTCGGCTCGGCGATGTTTCTCGGCGGGCGCGCGGGTTCGACGGTGCTCGGCACGGCGAACGTGATGATGGCCGCCGTGCTCGCCGAAGGCGTGACGGTGATCGAGAGCGCCGCGTGCGAGCCGGAGGTGATAGACCTCGCAAAATTCCTAAGCGCGATGGGCGCGAAGATTTCCGGCGTCGGCAGCCCGACGATGACGATCACGGGCGTGAAGGAACTGCACGGCGCGGAGCATGAAGTGATTCCCGATCGCATCGAAGCCGCGACTTACGCCATCGCCGCCGCCGCGACGAACGGCGAGGTGACGATCAAGGGCGCGCGCGCCGAGCATCTGCACGCGGTGATTGACAAGCTGCGCGAGGCGGGCGTTGTCGTCGAACGCAAAGGTCCGAACCTGCTCGTGCGCCGCAACGGGCGGTTGAAGTCGTCGGATGTGACGACGCTACCGTACGCCGGTTTCCCGACGGACGTGCAGGCGCAGATGATGGCGTTGATGACGCAGGCGCCGGGCATCAGCATCATCACGGAACGGATTTTTGAATCGCGCTTCATGCACGTGAGCGAACTCTCGCGACTGGGCGCGGACATTGAGATCGAAGGGCCGAGTGCGATCGTGAAGGGCGGGAAGCCGATGAGCGGCGCGCCGGTGATGGCGAGCGATCTGCGCGCCTCCGCCGCGCTCGTCATCGCGGGCCTGACCGCGAAAGGCACGACGAAAGTGAATCGCATTTATCATCTGGACCGCGGTTACGAAAACATGGATGTCAAACTGCGCGCGTTGGGCGCGCGGATCCAACGCGTCGAAGAATCATGAGCAAGCTCATCGGCGCGTTCATCGTGATCGTGGTCGTGTTCTGCGGCTATCAGCTTTTTCTTTACTGGGACAAGGTCAACCACGAGGAGGAAACGCAGCGGAAGGAAGCGGCGAAGGTGTTGAATCCCGCGTACCTGCCGGGCATGTCAAATCAACTGGAACCGAGCTACCAACGCGCGCAGCAACAGGGCAACGCGGCGATGCGCGTCTGGCTCAAAAATTACGGCCCGTCGTTGCAAGACCCGCGCAAGGCGTGGATCGAACTGGATTTCTGCGTGGCGGTCACCCGTGAATCGCCCGCCGAGGCGAAACAGATTTTCAAAGGGGTGAAAGACCGCACGCCGGCGACCTCGCCGATCCAGCCGCGGCTCAAGCAGCTTGAGAAATCGTACGAGTGACAGGTTGGCGTCCCGCGCGCACCCTCGCGTGAAAGTTTTCAATCCACGTTCAACGTTCACAGCTTGACGCTGCGCGGTCGCTGAATAGACTGCGCGCATGATCCCGTGCGCGCCGACGCAAAGTCGCTCACCTCGCGTCAACAAGACTCGCTTCAGCCCGAAGGGCGAGCCGAAGACGAATCCATCACCGCTGTAAAGGAAAGGAATCACCATGCCCGGAAGTTGCAATGATGCCGCCAAAGTCGCCGAAGCCACCGCCAATGACGACACAGGAATACCTGATGTTGTCGAGCCTGATGTGCTGGGACGCCGTCATGCACGTCGCCCTGCTCGCGGGAGTGATTGATGACGCCAAATACAAATCGAGCAAGGGCCGGCCCGACACGCTCGCGAACTCCGCCGATATCCAGGTGACCGACGCCGGTGCGATGGCCAACTTGCCCGCCGGCCATGCCCTCGTGTTTTACGAAACCAAGAACGGTATCCCGGTACCGATTCATGCGATGATCTCCATCGGCGGCGGACGTGCCGCCGGCAACAAGAACGACTGCGTCGGCGTCGGCAAATCGGTCGGGTGGGAAGTTTTGGATCTGTCCGCCGGTCTCTCGTGGTCCGGCGGCGGAGTCCAGGCGCCGTTGGGCGCCAATCCGACGACCGGTCAGATGGTCCATCGCGCCGTGAAGGTTCACCATCGTCCGATCACCGGGATGGGTTGAACGGGCCGGCGCTGATTTTTCCGGTCGGCCAATGAGCTTCGCGCGCGGGCTGCGCCCGGAGATTTTTTCCTCGCATTGATTTCGGCGCCGACCTAATCTCCGCGGGTAGTCGAACCCAACACCTTCAAGCCTATGGACATCATCTTCGATTGCCCGAAATGCGACCAGGAACTCGCCGTGGACAGCGCCGGCTCCGGCTCGGAAATCAACTGCCCGTCCTGCGGCGAAAAAATCGTGATCCCGGCGTCGTCGGCCACGCGTCCGGCGGGCCCGGCGCCCGCCGCGCCGCAAGCCCGTGACCCGGCGCATCCGCTCAGCGTCATGTCCACCTCCGCCGCCGCGAAGGTGGAAATGCACTTGAAGGTGCCCGTTCACAAAGGTCCCAGCGCGGTGCTCATCGAGAAGCCGAAAGCGCCGCTGGAAGTCGCCGCGAAGGAGAGCGACCGCAAGATCCGGGTCAAAACCATCCGCCACACTGATTGCATCGAGGTGGGCCACGACAAGTTCGACGAAGTGGTCACGAATTTTCTCCAGAGGGTCGGCGAGGCCAACGTCATCAGCGTCCATTCCCTCGTGTACCAGCATCTCGACATCGGGTCGCAAAAGATCATGACGGATTACGCGGTGATGCTGGTGTATCGCGGCTGAAATCGTGATGCTTCGGCTCCATCATCAACGGGGCGTCCGGGTCTGGTTCCGCCTGGTTGCCATCGCGTTGTCGCTCGCCGGATTGTTTCTCCATCCTGGCTTCGCCGCCGAACGTCGCGAGTGGATCACGCTCACCAACTGCGCGCTCGTCGCCAACGTATACAACGACGGCGACAGCTTCCACATCCGCAGCGGCACGAACGAATTTCTCGTGCGCCTCTACTTCGTGGACGCGCCGGAGACGAACCTGCGTTATGCCGACCGCACGCGCGAACAGGCGGAGTATTTCGGCGTGACGCTGGACGAGGCGTTGAAGGCCGGCGCGGTGGCGCGCGAGGCTGTGCGCGAGTTGCTGCGCGAACCGTTCTCAGTGCAAACGCGCTTCGCTCTCGCCGGTGGCCAGAGCAAACAGCCGCGTTATTACTGCTTCGTAGGAACCGGCGGCCGGAGTCTCGCCGAACTGCTCGTCGAACGCGGGCTCGCGCGGACGAAAGGCGTGATGACCGCGCTGCCCAACGGCGTAAAGTCGAAAGTTTTTGCCGACAAGCTCAAGGCCCTCGAAGCCGGCGCGAAGGAAAAACGCACCGGCGTCTGGGCCGGCGTGAAAGAGAAGCCGGCGGAGTCCGCTGTGAAGTAGAAAGCGGACCGGCGCGCACCTTGACTTGAACAATCGCCCTCGCTACCGTCGCGGCATGAATCGCCGGTTCATTTTTCTGCTGCTCGTCTTCACGGGCGTTGCCTTGATTCCGCTCCGTTCGCCTGCGCCCTTGGTTTACACGCCGGGCGAAGGCTGGTTTTACGAATCCGTCGGCAGCGAAAGCAAATGGCGCCGGACGAAAGCGAAGGACCAGTTGGAGGTCGCGCAGGCGGCGTTCGATAAACAGGATTACAGCGTCGCGGCCCGCGCCGCGCGCTACCTGATCAAGACCTGGCCGCTGTCCGACTACGCGCCGCGCGCGCAATATCTCGTGGGCCGCTGTTACGAAGCGCGGCATCAGGACGAAAAAGCGTTCGAGCATTACCAAAAAATCCTCGAGAAATATCCCAAGAGCGAAAACGTGAAGGAGGTGCTCGCGCGGCAGTACGAGATTGCGGGCCGTTATTTGAAGGGGCAGTGGTTCAAACTCTGGGGCGTCATTCCGCTGTTCTCCTCGATGGACCGCACGGCGGACATGTACAACAAGATCGTGCGGAACGGGCCGTTCAGCGATGTGGGGCCGCACGCACAATTGCGCATCGGGGCGGCGCGCGAGAAACAGGCCCATTACAACGAGGCGGTGAAGGCGTACGAAACGGCGGCGGACCGTTACCACGACCGCCCGGTCATCGCGGCGGACGCGCTCTATCGCGCCGGCATCGCGTACCAGAAACAGGCCAAGACCGCCGAGTACGATCAAAGCATGGCTGGCAGCGCGGTCGCGTCGCTCACGGATTTCGCCACGTTGTTTCCCGAGGACAAACGCGGACCCGACGCGCAAAAAATCATGGCGTCGCTCAAGGTCGAGCAGGCGCGCGGCAATTTCAAAATCGCGGAGTTCTACGCCAAGCGCAAAAAGTGGAGCGGCGCGCTCGTGTATTACAACGAAGTCGTGTCCGCCGTGCCCGACCAGCCCGCGGGCGCCGAGGCGCGCCGCCGCATCGAGACCATCAAACAGCGCACGCAACCGGCGCCCAAGTGAAATGCGTTTCCTCCGTCTGCTGCCGGCTTTCCTTGCTGCGGTCGTGTTGTGCGGCTGCGCCGGCTACCGGCTCGGCCCCGCCGGCGGGCAGACGGCGGGCGAGCAGAGCGTTCAAATCGTTCCTTTCCTCAATCGCACCACCGAACCGCGCCTCGGCGATGCCGTCACGGCGGCGTTGCGAAAAGAAATCCAGCGCGACGGCACGTTCAAACTTTCCACGCGCGACGCGGGCGACATCGTCGTCAGCGGCGTGCTCACGCGTTACTTGCGGCGCGAAGTCAGTTTTGTCCCCACCGACATCGCCACCGCGCGCGATTACGACGTGAGCCTCACCGCGCAGATCACGGCGCGCGAACGGAGCAGTGGCAAAATCATTTTCGACCAGCCCATCACCAGCTTCACCTTGATCCGCGTCGGCTCGGACCTTGCGAACACAGAGCGACAGGCGTTGCCGTTGCTCGCGACCGATATGGGCAAGCGCGTCACGGCGATGCTGGCGGATGGGAGTTGGTGATCCCCGGAGTGTGGCCGTCCCCGGCCACAGCAAGGTGGCGCGAACGAAAGCCGCCAGAACTTTCCGAACCTCCACGCGCAGGTGACTTGCTGCGCCCGAGGACGGGCGCGCTCCACCAATGCCCCGGACTGTCCTCCGTGGGTGTGATTAAAAACGGGTGAGGGCATTATGGACTGCGGTGGCAAGTTGGACGCGACACCGCTTTGGCCACGACGACGGCGAGGGCAATGAGCAACCCGCCCCGTTCGCTCGAAAGCGGTGTCGCGTCCAACTTGCCACCGCAGTCCAAAAATACCGCCACCACCCGCTCACCCTCACCCGCCTTTAATCGCACCCGTCCTCCGTCGCGCCTCCGTCGCGCGCTTGACGGGGCCGCGCCGCTTACCTACTCTGCGCACCCCGCTGATTCGGGAATCCAGCCACTGACGGCTTTTTTCGCGACGGCAGCGTTGAACTGAAAGGTATTTTGTGAACGTGACGGTTGAAAATCTGGCCCCGTGCAAAAAATTACTGCGGGTGGAATTGGACGTGGCGGCGGTGGACGAGGCTTTCAAGGCCACCACGAAGGAATTTCAGAAGGAGGCCGCGCTGCCCGGCTTCCGCCCCGGCAAGGCGCCCGAGCAGCTCGTCGCCAAAAAATACGACGCGGACATCACCGCGGAAGTGAAGCGCAAGCTCATCGGCGATTCGTATCGCAAGGCGGTCGAGGAGAAGAAGCTCGACGTGCTCGGCTATCCCGACATCGAGGAGATCCAGTTTGGCCGCGGGCAGGTGTTGCAATTCGCCGCCACCATCGAGACCTCGCCGGAATTTCAACTGCCGGAATACAAGGGCCTGACCGTGAAACGCGACGGCAAGACCGTGACCGACGACGACGTGGAACGCGCGATCAATCTGCTCCGCGACCAGCGCGTGAGCTACGAACCGGTCGCGCGTGAAGCGCAGAACGGCGACATGGCGGTCGTGAATTACACCGGCACGTGCGACGGCAAACCGTTCACCGAACTCGCGCCCACCGCGACGGGCCTGACCGAGCAGAAGAATTTCTGGGTCGAGATGAGGACCGACTCGTTCATTCCCGGCTTCAGCGAACAACTGCTCGGCGCGAAAGCCGGCGACAAGCGGACGGTGACTGTGGATTTCCCGGCGGACTTCGTCGCGAAGGAACTCGGCGGGCGCAAGGGCGTCTATGAAGTCGAGGTGGTTGAGGTGAAGGAAAAAATCCTTCCGCCCCTCGACGATACGTTCGCAAAATCTTTTGAGGCGGAAAGTCTGGAGAAGCTTCGCGAAGGCGTCCGCCGCGATCTGGAAAACGAATTGAAATTCTCGACGAGCCGCGACACGCGCACGCAGATCATGCGCGAGCTGATGGGCCGGGTGAATTTTGAACTGCCCGAAAGCGCCGTCGCGCGGGAGACGCGCAACGTGGTCTATGATCTCGTCAACGAGAACGCCAAGCGCGGTGTGTCGCGCGAGATCATCGAGAAGGAAAAGGACTCCATCTACGCCGCCGCCGCGAGCAACGCGAAGGATCGCGTGAAGCTTTCGTTCCTCATCCAGAAGATCGCGGAGCAGGAAGACATCAAGGTGGCGCAGGAGGAAATTCTCCAGCGCGTACAGACGATGGCCGCGATGTATCAGATTCCGGCCGAGAAATTCGTGAAGGACCTTCAGAAGCGCAACGGTTTCGTGGAAATCTACGACCAGCTCGCGCACGAGAAGGTCATGCAGTTTCTGGAGAACAACGCGAAGGTTGAGACGGCGCCGGCGGTGGCGGACGTGAATCCGGGTTGAAGCGCACCCGCGCGAACGAGCCGGTCATTTGTCCGCCAGCTTGATGTGCGTGACCTTGACTTCGCAATCCGCGTGGTTCGCCCAAAACGTAATGGCAAAGCGGCCCACGACCTTGACTTGTATCGTTCTGCCGGATTCATCCTTCTCCGAGAAGTCTCCGGTCGTGAAAGGATTATCTGCGAGCGCGCGTACAAAGCGCATCACCAGTTGGCGCTGGGAACCTGAACGGGGAGCGGAAGCCAGCGCCGCCTCGTTGATGTAAACGGCGTAGGACTGCATGAGCGCCTACGTTTTGCCCAACCGCCGCTCAAATTCCTCCGGCGTCAACCAGTGGGATTTGTCGGCGTCGTTGAGCCGGTCGGCAACTTCGCGCCCGTAATCCGCGTCGTGGGCGTAGCGCAATTGGAGCGTGTACGAAATGAGTTCTGCCTGCGCGCGGTCGTCAAGTGAAGCGACTTCCTGTTTAAGCTGCTCGATGCTCATGACGGTAGTCTAACGCCCCTGAAACATTGTGCAAGCGCAACGGCTTCGTGGAGATCTACGACCAGCTCGCGCACGAGAAGGTCATGCAGTTTCTGGAGAACAACACGAAGGTGGAGACGGCGCCGGCGGCCTGAACCGCTGACTGAGAAAACTGTCAAGGCACGGCGCGCGCATCCATCGGTTGCAGCCCCAGACGTTGGATATAATAGGTTTTGGCGCTCCCGTCGGGGTCGAAGATGGACAGCGTTTTGTACGGCCGTAACTGGCTTGGAAGTTTCCTCACGAGTACCTCCCGGTCGTTCGCCTCGCTGGTCAGTTCCACCATGGACAGGGAAGAAATCGTGCCTTTGGCGGATTCCTCTGGACGCACAAAGATACCGGACTGCGGGACCACATCCAGGAAATAGGTTCGGTCGGTTGCCATCGTGAACGACCCGGAACGGACATGGCATTCGTGTTTTCGGTGAGGGAAGAAGGCTATCACCACACCGTATTCGCCCGGTGGCACATCAATCCGGGCGAAGGAATGACCAGGCAACATGGTCACCTCTTCCGCGCGCCCGGTTTCTTCAAGCGGGCCGCCCGGACTTAAGAAGACTTCCAGCGGGCCATCTGTCGCATCGCCAGCATCGTTATAATAGACGTACAAGGCCGCCTTCCCGGGTTTGGGGATGAACTTCTTTGCTTCGGTCTCGACCGCCAATGAAACCTTTCGCGCCGAGGCGCAGCCGGTGAGAAACAGCGCGAGCAGCGTCAACGCGTGAATCGTCTTCATCTCGGGTGAAGGTTAGTCACCGCCCCTGACGACACAATCAAAAAACCTGCGGGCCAAACGCGTGCTTCACTGCGTCCGCCCGAACTTCTTCTCCAGCTCACGATAGTTCATTTCGATGAGCGTCGGTCGTCCGTGCGGACAGGTGTAGGGCATCGCGCAGCGGCGCAAATCTTCGACGAGGTTTTCCAGTTCACGGCCCCGCAGTGGGTCGTTGGCCTTCACGGCGTGGCGGCAGACGGTTTTGATGACGACGTGTTCACCGAGACGCGCGCTGTTCACGTCGCGTCCGGCGGCTTTCAATTCGTCCACCAGATCAATCACGAACCGGCGCGCATCGCCGACTTTCACAAACGGCGGCAGCGCGTCGAGGAGGAACGTGCGCTCGCCGAACTCGTTCAAGCCGACGCCCAGTCGCGTGAGCGCGGCGAGTTGTTCGCGGAGAAATTGCGCGTCGCGCGGCGATAGCTCGATGGTTTCCGGCAGTAAAAGTTTTTGCGACGGCGCCTGCGCGCCGCGTTCCAAACGTTCCAGCATTTGCTCGAACAGAATCCGTTCGTGCGCGGCGTGTTGATCGAGCAGCACCAGTCCGCGATCGGATTCGAGCACCGCGTAGAGGCGTCCGATGACGCCGACGAGGCGGAGCGGGACGCTCAACAAAGGAACGGACGATGATGGAGGAGGGAAGGTGGAGGATGGCGTGGCCGGCGGCGTGTTGCGTGTTGCGTGTTGCGTGGACTCGGTGGGGACGCGCTCGGGCGCCGGCGGCGGCTCGGGTGCGTGGACGGTGGAGGACGCAAAGCCCATTTTCAGCGGCGGCGGCTCGGTCTTGGTCGGGAACATCGCGGGGCGCGGGGGCAGTGCGGGCGTGAAGTTCGGCAACTCGACCGGCTCGAGTGATTTCTCCATGCCGGGGAGCGTGATGATGGGCGCGGTATGTTGCGCAACCGGACGCGGGGTGACGAGTGCGGAGTGGAATTGTAACAACGTCTCGCGCACGGCTTGCGCCACGAGTTTCCGCACCTCGCCTTCGCGATGGAATTTCACTTCGCGTTTCGCGGGATGGATGTTCACGTCCACGGCGGCGGGTGGGATTTCGAGGAACAGACAGCACACCGGGTAGCGGCCTTTCATCAACGACGTGTGATAGCCTTCGAGGAGTGCGAAGTTGATGCCGCGATTTTCGACCGGACGGCGGTTCACGAAGACATGCTGGTCTTCACGCGTCGAGCGCGAGACGCCGGGCGAACCGAGGAAACCCCAGATGCGAAGAGTTGAGAGTTGAGGGTTGAGAGTTGAGGGTGAAACACCGACCGGTTGCGCGGTCTCGAAGGATTCGGAATCTTCGGTTGACGAATCGGCTTCCAGCTCGGCGGAGAAATCCACGGGCAAAACTTTTTCCTCGCCGAGCAGGGCGCGGAGACGTTCGCGCAGGGCGGAAAGTTTTTCAGTCGTACTCTCGCCGCCTTTCACGCCGGGCAATTGCCAGAGGGTGCGGCCATCTTTGACGAACGTGAACGCGACGTGCGGGTACGCCAGCGCGGCGAGCGTGAGGTAGTGCTGGATGTGCGCGGCTTCGGTCTCCTCGGAGCGCAGAAATTTCCGGCGCGCGGGCAGGTTGAAAAAAAGCTGGCGGACTTCGACGCTTGTCCCTGGCGCGCTGCCGGCGGCTTTCACTTCCATCATTTTGCCGCCGTTGACGACGATGCGCGTGCCTTCGGGCGAATCGCTGTCGCGCTCGCGGGTGGTGAGTGTGAAGCGGCTCACGCTGGCGATGCTGGGCAGCGCTTCGCCGCGGAAGCCCATCGTCGAGATGGCGGCGAGGTCTTCAGCCTTTTGGATTTTGCTCGTGGCGTGGCGTTCGAGGCACATGAGCGCGTCGTCGCGGCTCATGCCGAGGCCGTCGTCGGTCACGCGGACGAGGCTGCGTCCGCCGGCCTGGATTTCGAGCGTGATGCGCGCGGCCTGGGCATCGAGCGCGTTCTCGACGAGTTCCTTCACCGCGCTGGCGGGGCGCTCGACGACTTCGCCCGCCGCGATCTGGTTCGCGACGTGGTCGGGGAGCAGGCGGATGCGGTTCATCGGCGGGAAACGTGTTGCGTGTTGCGTGTTGCGTCAAGCACTCGCCGTCGCCGCCGCGAGGTTCAACGTCGGCGGAGTTACGAAATCTTTCCGGGTTTTGCGAGCGGCAGGACGAAGGCGAAGACCGCGCCGCGGCCCGGTTCGTTGCGCGCCCAGATGCGGCCGCCATGGTCTTCGACGATTTTTTTGCAGATGGAAAGGCCGAGGCCGGTGCCGTGGGACTTGCCGTGCGTGGCGAAGGCCTCGAACAACCGGTCCAGGATTTCCGGCGCGATGCCGGAGCCGGTGTCCTCGACTTCGGTGATCACGCCCGCGTCGTCGGCGTCGAAGCGCAGGATGATTTTTCCGCCTTCGGGCATGGCGTCGGTGGCGTTGTGGGAGAGGTTGAAAAAAACACGGCGCAGGCGTTTGGGGTCGAGGAGAATTTTCACGGCGGGCGGTGGCGCGGCGAGTTCGACCTTCACGGACTTGAGTTCGGTCTCGTGGCGCATTTCCTCGACGACCTGGGTGATGAACTCGGCGAAGTTCACGGGCACGAGGACGGCGGTGGACTGGTCGCCCTGGGTGAAGAGCAGGATTTCGCCGACGAGTTCGTTGATGCGCTCGACCTGTTTGCGGATGCGGGAGCTGGCCTGGGCGCGCATCTCGGCGGGCGCGTTGGGCATGGACGCAACCTCGGCGGTGATGCCGATGATGTTGAGGGGATTTTTGAGGTCGTGGACGATGGAGCGGGCGAAGCGGCCGATGACGGCGAGGCGCTCGGCCTGGACGACTTCGGAGAGGAAGAGTTGGTTGAAATCGCGGAGGCGCTGGCTGATCTGCTGCAACAAACTCAGGGCGAGGCCGGGCGAGCGTTCGATGAGGTGCAACATCTCGCCGCGCGGTATGAAATAAACAATGGTGTCGCTGATGGCCGTGGCTGAGGCCGAGCGCGGGCGGTGTTCGATGACGGCCATTTCGCCGAACATGCCGCCGGGTTTGATCTGGGAGAAGTTGCGGCGGGTGGTTTGATTGAGCAGGCCGGAAATTTCGACCGTACCGCTTTTGACGACGTAAACGCCATCGCCGCGGTCGCCCTCGCGAAAGATTTCCTGGCCGGCGGCGTACTCGCGTTCGAGCGCGACCTGGCGGAGGGCGCGCACCTCGTCCGGGCGGAGGTTGCGGAAGAGTTCGGCGGATTCGAGCGCGACCATGCGCGAATTTTAGGTCAATGGGCGGCGAGGTAAAGCCGCAAGATGCTGCAAATACGGACACGGTTGAATTAGATTGCGCGGGGCACCGGGCATGGTGTGTAATATCGGGCGATGGCCAACACGTTTGCCGTATCACGAAACCGTCTCGTTTTTGGGCTTTGCCTGCCGCTCGCGGTGTTGCTCGGCTATTTGCTGGCCGAGCCGATGGACTCCAGCAGCCTGGCGGTGGTCGTGATGGTGGTGAGCGTGCTGTTCGTGCCGCTGCTCATCAAATGGCACCACCCGTTGCTGATCCTGAGCTGGAACGCGACCATCAACCCGTACTTCTTTCCCGGCCGACCGTACCTTTGGATGTTGATGTCGTTCGTGAGTCTTTTTTTCGGGGTGTTGGGAAGGTCGGTAAGCACTGAAAAGCGGTTCCTTTACGTGCCGTCGGTCACGAAGGCATTGCTCTGCCTGCTGGGGGTCGTTCTGGCGACGGCCTTCCTGACGGGAGGGTTTGGATCGAGGGTCCTGGGGTCGAACAGCTACGGCGGCAAGGGCTACTATTACATCATAGCGGCGGTGGTTGGATATTTCGCTTTGACGAGCCAGCCGATACCGCGGCACCAGGCGCCGGTCTTCATCGGGATGTTCTTTCTCACCTCGCTGACTGCGCTGGTCAGCAATCTGGCTTTCAAGTTTCCCAGTCTCTGGTTTTTGTATGACTTGTTTCCGCCGGATTTTGCTTCGAGCCAGGCGCAAAGCGAAGGCGCCACCGGCCCGACGGTGGTACGTATCGGCGGCGTCATTTGGGCCGCGCAAGGGTTATATGGATTCATGCTGGCGCGATACGGAATTCGAGGGGTGTTTGAAGTAGCCAAGCCGTGGCGCATCACGGCTTTTATGGTGGTGCTCTTTGGGAGCCTGTTCAGTGGCTATCGATCCACAATGCTTTTTTTCGGACTTACGTTTATGACCCTCTTTTTCATTGAAGGCTTGTGGCGGACGCGGCTGGCCTTCCTGATCTTGGGCGTGGGCTTGCTGGTGGGAATCTCAGCGATTGTCTTCATAGATCGGATGCCGTTGTCCGTCCAGCGCACGTTGTGTTTTTTGCCCATCAAGGTGGACCCGCTGACGCGGCAGGCCGCGCAAGCGTCCACGGAGTGGCGGCTGGAAATGTGGGAGCGGTTGCTGCCCGATGTGCCCAAGTATTTTTTCAAAGGCAAAGGCTATGCGCTGGATCCGCAGGAATTGTTTCTGGCGCAGGAATCTTCGAACCGCGGGCTGATGGCTTCGTCGGAAGTGGCGGCGTTTGCCGGCGATTACCATAACGGACCCTTGTCGCTCGTGATTCCCTTCGGGCTTTACGGGGTGGCCGCCTTTCTCTGGTTGATGGTCGCCGGGATCCGGCTGTTGATGCGCAATCATCGGTACGGGTCGCCCGAGTTGAAACGGGTGAACGCCTTTCTCCTCGCCTTGTTCGTGGCCAAAGTGATTTTCTTCGTCGTGATCTTTGGCGCCGTGGCTGCGGATCTGTTCTATTTCGCGGGCATCTTGGGGTTCAGCGTGGCGTTGAATCATGGCGAAGCCCGCCCGGCCCCCGCAGGGGAGGACGCGGAAGAGGAATTTGAAATCGAACGCGCATGAATTATGCTGAGCCAGTCGCAAGAAATACTCTTTAGCTTATGACCAACGAGCTGGCCATCATACGGTCGCTGATCATCTACAGCCTTTGTCTGCCGCTGGCGATATTTCTGGGCTACGTCCTGGCCATGCCATTGGACCCGGTGAGTCTCACCATCATCGTGCTCGCGGTCAGCCTGCCGCTCATACCGGTCTTGTTGCGTTGGCATCATGTGCTCTTGGTGGCGAGCTGGAACATGAGCGCGGTCCTGTTCTTCATTCCCGGCCGGCCGAATCTCTTCATCGCGTTAGCCATCGTCAGCCTGACGATTTCCATCCTGCACCAGGTTTTACATCGCGACGGTCGCTTTATCAGTGTCCCATCCGTGACGCGGCCGCTGATTTTGCTGTTGATCGTTATCGTGATCACGGCGGAGTTGACCGGCGGATTTGGCATGCGCGTAACGGGGGGGGATTCGTATGGTGGCAAGCGCTACGTTTTCCTGCTGGCTGCCATCGCGGGATATTTTGCGATCACTTACGAACGGGTACCCGAAGAGAAAGCCTCGAAGTTTTTTGCGCTCTACCTGCTGGGGTCGTTGACCAGCATCGTGGGCAGCATCGCGCCATTCATGCACTATAGCCTCTATTTTCTGTTCACGATTTTTCCCGTGGAGAACCTGCAGGCGCTGCGAGCCGGGTCGGACGTGGCGGGTTCCTCAGTCCGGTTGGGGGGGCTCGCGTTCTCATGTCTTGCCGTCGTCTATTTTGTGCTGGGCCGGCACGGGATCAGTGGACTCTTCGGCCTCAGCGAGCCTTGGAGATTCATGCCCGTGCGGTTTCGAGGCGGATTCTCGATCAATCATCCGTGGCGAATCCTGATTTTCCTCTTCATGATTTGGGTAGGCCTGCTCGGCGGGTATCGGTCGCTGACCATTGCCCTGGTTCTCACTTTCGCCATCCAATTTTATTTTGAGGGCATGTACCGCACGGGGGTTTTGCCGGTGTTGGTTTTGGTTGGGATCCTGGCGACCGCCCTTTGTTTGCCGATGGTTCAACGACTGCCGATCACCATTCAAAGGTCGCTGAGCTTCCTCCCGATCGAAGTGGACCCGGTCGCCCAGGCGAGCGCGGATTCCACCTCGGAATGGCGCCTCGCCATCTGGCGCGCGGTCCTGCCCACCGTCCCGCAGTACTTGATCCTCGGCAAAGGCTATTCCATCAATCCCGCCGAGTTGGAAATGCAGGAGAAACTGGCCAAGTTTCAAAACACAGGTGACAGCGGCGAAGGCGCCATTCTCGCCGGCGATTACCATAATGGTCCGTTGTCCGTGATCGTCCCGTTCGGCATTTTTGGGGCCATCGCCTTCTTGTGGTTTCTCGGCGCCAGTTTCCGTGTGTTGCTTTATAACTATCGCTACGGCGACGCCGGTTTGAAATCGATCAACACGTTTCTCCTTTCCCTCTTCACCGCGCGGTGCATCAGTTTCTTTTTTGTTTTTGGCTCGCTGCACAGCGAACTTGCCTCTTTCACCGGAATCGTTGCTCTGAGCATCTGCCTCAACGGCGGCATACGCCGGCCCGTCACTGTGCCGGTGGAGAAACCGACCTTCAACCAGTTCAAGCTGGCCCGCGCCGCCAAGTGATCCCCCCGCGCTGCTACGGTCAAAAATTCCCGTCTCGCGTTCGTGCGCCGGTGTCGCGGCGCATTTTCTGAAACACCGCCCGCCATGCGCTTGTCCATCGTTACCCCGAGCTTTCGCAGTTCCCGCTGGCTGCGCTTGTGCGTCGCCTCGGTTGCGGACCAGGGTGTCACCGGCGAACACCTTGTTCAGGACGCCGGCTCCGACGACGGCACGCTCGACTGGCTTGCGCGCGATCCGCGCGTGCAGTTGTTCGTCGAGCCGGACCGCGGCATGTACGACGCGGTGAACCGCGGCTACCGACGCTCGCAATCCGACCTTCTCGCCTATCTCAATTGCGATGAACAATACCTTCCCGGCGCGCTGTCCAAAGTGCTCGCCTTCTTTGAAGCCCATCCCGAAGTGGACATCGTCTTCGGCGATTGCCTCATCGTGGATGCGGCCGGTGACTACCTTTGCGAACGCCGTGCGCTCACGCCGCAATTGCTTCACACATGGACGGCCAGCAACCTCGCCTTCCTCACCGCCGCCACCTTCATCCGGCGGCGTGTGCTCGACGCGCACCAACTCTGGTTCAATGCGGACTTTCGCGACGCCGGCGATCAGGATTGGGCTTTGCGCGTGGTGAAATCCGCCGTGAAGTGCGCCGTGCTCCCCGAGTTCCTCAGCGTCTTCACCGAGACCGGCGCCAACATGAACCTCGGTGCGAACGCCACCCGCGAGCGCCGGGAATTCCACGCCACCGCTCCGGCCTGGGCCCGACTGCTGGCGCCCCTGGCCGTCCTGCATTTTCGTCTGCGCCGCTGGTGCGCCGGGCACTATCGCTGCCGGCCGCACGACTACGCCATCTTCACGCACGAGAATCCCGATCGTCGGAAAGTTTTTCACGTCGCGAAACCCACCTTCCGCTGGGTCCGTCCTGCGCCCGCGCGGTAAACACCTTTACTCCGCGCCGTCGCGTCCCTAATTTTCCGCGCCGTCGCGCGATGATGACCGCTTGTGAACCGCAAATATGAACTGGCTCTGGCTGCGCCGCTGTCCGTGGATTGACACCCGCGCCCGGTTCGTGGCCGGCGTGCCGCGCGACGGGCGGTTGCTCGATCTCGGCTCCTCGGACGGCGAAACCCTGCGCCATTTCGCCGAGCTGCGTCCGGATTTGCGCCTGGCTTCCGCCGACATCGCCGGCCAGCCGGAGACGTATCCGCCCGGCTGTGAATTTCACCGCGTGGATTTCGAGCGCGACCCACTGCCGTGGCCCGACCGTTCGATGGACGCGGTGACCTGCCTGCACGTGATCGAGCATCTCCGCGACCTGACGCCGCTCCTCCGCGAAATCGCCCGCGTGCTCAAGCCCGGCGCCCGCGCCTACTTCGAGACGCCGCATCCCAAAACCCTCCACCTGCCCAGCGCCGCCGGTCGGTTCACGCTCAATTTTCACGACGACCCCACGCACGTGCGCCTCGTGACGACCGAAGAGCTTTCCGTGCCGTTGCAAAAACTCGGCCTAAGCTGCGAAGCCGCCGGCACCTCGCGCAACTGGTTTTTCGCCGCGACCCATCCCGTTTTTTCGTTGCTGCCCGGCAGCCGGAAAAAATTCACTGCCCGCGTGCATTGGCTGGGCTGGTCGGCTTATCTTGTCGCCCGGCGGCCTGCGTGAAACCAAAACTGCTCATCATCGAACTCTGGGGGCTGGGCGATCTCATCATCGCCACGCCGTTCATCCGCGCCGCGTCGGAAAAGTTCGACGTCACCGTAGTCGCGAAACCGTACGCGCGCGACCTCCAGTCGCGCTTCTGGCCCGGCGTGAACGTTCTCCCCTTCGTCGCGCCGTGGACGGCGTTCAAGGGAAAATACCGCCTGCACCGCTGGCCGTGGCGCGGGCTTTATCGCCTGCGAAAAAATCTCCTGGCCGAAAAATTCGACATCGGCCTCGCGGCGCGCTGGGATCCGCGCGACCACATTCTCCTGTGGCTGGCCCATACCCGGCGCCGGCTGGGTTTTCCGCGGCTGCGCAGCCAGATGTTTCTGACCGAAGCGCTCGCGAATCCGGACCCGCGCGAGCATCGCTTCGAATACTGGCGCGTCATCGCCCGCGCGCTGGAACTCAAGCTGCCCCCGCGCGATGCCATCCCGCTCCCGGTGGCGCGTCCGGGCGGCACCGTGCTCGTCCACAGCGGCGCCGGCCAGCCGGTGCGCGTCTGGCCGCTGCCGCTTTACCGCGAACTCGTCGCGCGGCTGCGCAAAAATAATTTCCCCGTCGTGGTCGCGTGCGACGACGACCAGCGCGACTGGTGGTTGCAGGCCGGCGAGCGCGACGTCGCCACGCCGCGCGAAGTGACCGAACTCATGGCCCTGCTCGACCGCGCGGGCGCCTTCATCGGCAACGATTCCGGCCCCGGCCATCTCGCGGCTTTTTGCGGTGTGCCCACGCTCACCCTTTTTGGCCCGCAACTGCCCGAGTGGTTCGCGCCGCTGCATCCCGACACGCTCTGCCTCGAAGGCCGGCCCTGTCCCTACAAACCCTGCTCCGACTATTGCCGCTTCGCTGCGCCGCATTGCCTTACCGAAGTCACCGTGGAGGAAGTCTGGAAAGATTTTGAAAAGTTTCTGCGCGGCCGCCGTGATCCGCGCGCGCTCAACGGCGGTTAATGGGTTGAATTCCCAAACCACTTCCGGCGCGCCGCGAGTTCGAGACCGGTCAGGCCGTCGCCGCCATCCGTCTGGTTCGTCACCCGCCGGCAATACGCGAGATACGCCAGCGCCAACGCTCGCGTGTGTGCGCTGATTTCCGCCGCCGCCGCGTAGGCGAGGAATTCCGGTGAAGCCAGCAACCCTTCGAGCCGCGCGAGCAATTGCTCCGCCGGTTCGCGGCGGACGAGCAATGCGGGTTGCAGCACGAAATGAAACCAGTCCCAGCCCGGCACGCCCGCGCGCTCGCCGCGTTCCCAGTCGAGCACCGTCCACTCACCCGCGCCCGACATTTTCACATTCCACGGCGCGAAGTCTCCGTGCCACAGCGCCGGACGGAAACGCGCCGTCGCCAACGCCGCCACGGCGGGCGGTAGCAGTGGTTGGTTCGCCGCCGCCATCAATCGTTGCCACGCCGGAAGCTCATTCATCACCGCGTGGTGGTCCGGAGAAACCCACGAGTTGAGCAGCGTCGCCACGGCTTTCGCGTCGTCATCGCGCGGAGATTCGCCGGCCGCGAAGTCCAGCGCGAACGCCCGCGCGCGGGCGGAATCAAATCCGCCACGCAACCGTGGCACGCCACGGGTTCCCGTCGGCAAGGCGCGCAAAAAATTTTCCTCGTGCGCCAGCAACTCCCGTGCGGAATCCGTCTGCCCCGCTTTCACCACCGCGCGCGGCGCGCCGTCCGCGTCGAAGAGCAGGAAAACAAAACGCCGCCCCGGCGCGTGCGGATTGCCCGCCAACACCGCGAAGCGCGGCAGGGCACCGGCAGAAACGCCGGTGGCATCGCCAAGAAACGCGGCGAAGGGATCGGACGCGCCGACCGTCACCGCGATTTTATCGAGTCCAGGCCGCAGTCCGAACCGCAGCGCGCGGCGGAGAAATTTTTTGGCAAGCCGCGCCTTCGTACTCTGCGCCGGATAGAGCGCCAGCGCGTGGACTGCGCAACGGTTGTCCGCCGGGAGATAAAGCAACGGCAGTCCGCCGCGACGGACGACGTGCAGCCCGACGTTGACCGCCGCCGCTCCCGCCGCACACGGCGCGAACAGCCCGGGCCACGAATCCGTCGGGGGTGAGATCGCGTTGTCGTTCGCGCGCGTGGCGGAGATTGGAACTTCAGGGCGTTCGGACATCGCGGAGCAAATTGCTGCCGGAGCATAACGGGCCGGTGGAGGCTGGCAAGCCTTCGGAAACACTGCGGGGGGAACGGAGTGTGAGTAATAACGGGTGAGGGCATAATGGACTGCGGTGGCAAGTTGGACGCGACACCGCTTTGGCAGCGACGACGGCGAGGGCAATGAGCAACCCGCCCCGTTCGCTCGAAAGCGGTGTCGCGTCCGACTTGCCACCGCAGTCCAAAAATACCGCCAGCACCCGCTCACCCTCACCCGCCTTTAATCGCACCCGGGGGAACGTTCGCATCCGCCAAAGTTTCGCCGCTTGAGTTTGCCGCACGCCCGATTCATCCTGCGGCGCTGTCAGGCTGGACCCGACGCGGGTGTTCCGCCTCCGGCAAACGGCATCAAAACGCATGAGCACCGCTTTCAAGTTCTCGATCGTGACGCCCACTTTCAACAGCGCGCGCACCGTGCGCGAGACGCTCGAGAGTGTCGCCCGTCAGGATCATCCGCTCGTCGAACACTTCGTCATGGATGGCGGCTCGAAGGACGCCACGCTCGACATCGTCCGCCAATTTCCGCGCATCAGTTGCGTGTCCGAGAAGGACGAAGGCCATTACCACGCCATGACGAAGGGCATTCTTCGGGCGACGGGTGAGGCGGTTGGCATCCTGAATTCCGACGATTGTTACTGCGACGGCATCCTCGCAAAAGCCGCCGCGGCGTTCGCGGCGCATCCGGAGTGGGACGGGTTGTTCGGCGATGTGATTTTTGTGGACGGGGAAGGGCGGGAGATTTTCCGCCGCGAAGAGGCGTGCTGGGACGCGCAGATCATCCGCTACGGTTTCGGCGGGATGGCCAATCACCAGGCGCTGTTCATTCGCAAACGCACCTACGACCGGCTCGGCGGCTTGCGCTACAAGGATTTCAAGAACTGCTGCGATTACGAATTTCTCATGCGGCTGGTGAAACACGATTGCCGCATCGGGCACATCAAGGAATACGTCGTCCGCTACCGCTACCATGATTTCGGCCAGTCGGCGGACGAACGCATCGTGGCGAACATGAGTCGCGAGTCCGCGCGCATCCGCGCGGAGTACGGCGTGCCGGGAGGATTGCTCGGGCGGATGCTGATGCAGTACGCGCGCGTGAAACGGCAGGCGGAAAAACTTTTGTTCCTCGGGAAATGCGATCTCGTCTCCGGCCATCGCCATCTGCAACGCCACATGCGCGCCAAAACGCAATTCTCCTCGAACATCGGGCTGGATAAACTGGAGTCGTGATTCCGCAGGTCACCGTGGCGGTCCGCTCGCGCTGTTCGTCACCGGCACGACCCGGAGCAGTTCGCGGTGGGCAAGGTAAAGGTATTTGGTCGCGATGTCGTTATCTATCCAGTGCAATCTCAGCGACCGCTCCGCCCAGACCCGCACTGCCGCGTAGTCTTCCACCTGGAGATAATGCCACGCCATCCACGCCGAGGCAAAATAGCCGTTCGGATCCAACTCATACGCCCGATCGAAAAAAGGCCGCGCGTCGTCGTACCGTCGCACCCAATCCAGGCACACGCCGAACTTGAGATAGGTATCGCTGTCATGCGGATTGGCGTTCGTCCCGCGCGCGAACCAGATCATCGCGTTCGTCGCCAGCGGACCAAAGGTATAATCGTTCCCATCCACCATGCTTTGCGTGCGGTACGCCTCCCCGATGGCGAACGTCGTTTGGTAATTCCGCGGCTCCGCCGTCCACGCTTTTTGCAGACACGCGATCTGCTCGTCGGAATAGATGGGTTTTATCGCCGCGCGCTCCAGCCAGAGATATTCCCGACCGAGCCGCACCGTCTGTTGCGCGAACACCACCGTCCCGGCCAGCAACAACAGCGCGACTATGATCCGCGCCGCCCCGCTCGCGCTCACCCAGTACTTCTCCGACGCGAACCGCAGATGACTGCTCACCAGCGCCACGAGCGTGACCGCGAGAATGGCGTTGGCCGGCAGTTGCAGGTTGAAATCCACGAATGAATGTCCCAGCAACGCCACCAACCCGAGCGTGCCCCCGAGCACCAGCGCGAATTTGTTGCTGTAATTGCTTTTGAATTCGTATTCGTCCCGCCGCACGAAGCGCCACGTCCGCGCCACGCCCATGAAAAAAACCACCAGCCCCGTCCCCACGATCGCCGCGCCCACCACGCCCCAATCCGCCACCAGGTTCAGGTATTCGTTGTGCGCGTGGTCCGGCTGCAACTGCACCGCCATCGGCCGGTACGGGCGAAACCGGTAATTGTAATGCCCCGGCCCCACGCCAACCCAGAAATTGTCCTGCCACATCGCCTTCGTCGAGTTCCACAACAACTCCCGCGTGTCCCAGGCCACGTGACCGTCCGTGAACGTCCGGCGGAACCGTTCCTTGAAATAATCCGTCCGCGTCACGAAGAACGCGCTCCCGCCTGCCACCACCAGCATCAACGTCAGCGCCGGCAGCCGGTAACTTCGAAACATCGCCAGGATCCCGAAGAGAACCATCGTCGTCAATCCGCACGCCACCCAGCTCCCCCGCGACACCGTCGTCCCCAACCCCACCACGATCACCAGCGCCGCGTAACCGAGCAACACCTTCGTCACCGGCCGGCTGCGCCCCACCAGCGTGCAGGTCACGGCCAGCGGCAGCACCAGCTCCAGCATCCCCGCGAGATGATTCGGGCTGATGTAGGTCGCCGAGGCCCGCACCCCGTACAACCGCGTGAAATACCAGGTCTTCGCCGGCAACAGCCACCATTCGAGAAACGCGCCCAGCGACGGCACCTTGTCTGTCCGCGTGAACCATTGCCACACCGCCAGCATGGCGAGCACCATCGCCAGAAAGATCACCGTGAACGCGATCACCCGCACCATCTCCTGTCCGTGCAGGTTGTTGAGGATGGCAAAAAACAGAAACGCATAGACCAGCATCCGCAACAACTCCAGCCGCCCGATGTATTCGATGTCGCACGTCGCGTAGCGCCAGATCGCGTAAATCGTGAACGCCAGCACCGCCCAGCAGATCGGCGGGAACAGCAGCTTCGGCTTTTCCTGCGCCCACAACCGCACGCCCCACAGCACCAGCACCCCCGCCGTCAGCGCCATGAGGACGACGAACTCCTGCGTCCGCACCGCCGCCGTCGCCAGCGGGCCGAACACCAGGATCGCCAGCACCAGCGCCAGAATTCCCCGCTCGCAATAACGATCCAACGTTTCGCGGTTCATCGGAAGTGAGTGGAACTGAAATCATTCATGGCCACAGGTGCGTTCATCATGTTGCGCGGCGGGATTGTGGCCGTGCTTTATCGTTTTGCCACGGAAAAAAGGTCGCCCGCCGCGAGGTTCAAGTCCGGCGCGGAACGATTTTGAAGAATTCTTCAGGCGGGCAACCCATCACGGGCGAAACTTGCGCCGCAACCGGTGAAAAGATTTTCCGATCAGTTCGCTCCGGGTCAGCGGCACGATGCGGCGCAACTCGTGGCGCGGCGCGCCGGGCGGGTTGACGCCGAAGTTCGTGGTGCAAGCCGTCTCATAGCCGGCCTCGGCGACGATATCACGCAGAGCTTCGTTCCATTTGCCGCCGGGATACGCAAAGTGCCGCACCGGCTGGCCGAAAAAGTCTTCGAGAATTTTTTTGCTGCCCGCGATCTCCTCGCGCGCGGCGGCGAGGGAAAGCTTCGGCAGATTCGGATGCGTGGACGTGTGCGAACCGATCTCGTGTCCGGCTGCGAGCCATTCCTTGATTTGCGTCACGTCCATCAACGTCTCCGGCGCGTCGCCGTGTTTGATCATCCAATCATTTTTTCCACCGATGAGCTTGGCGATGAGGAACTGGATCGCCTTCGCTTGATGTTTGGCGAGCGCGGGCAATGCGTTCTGAAAAACATTCGCGCACCCATCGTCGAAGGTGATGACAACTTTGCGCGCGGAATCCTCCGGGCCGGCGACGGCTTCCGACAGCGAAACGGTTTGAAAGCTTTCACTCCGCAGCCGCGCCAGTTGCGCGTCGAACTGCGCCGTCGGCACGTAAAGGAACGGATCCCGCGCACCCGCCGCGCGCGGGCCGACGCTGTGATAGGTCAGAATCGGCACGCCGGTCGCGAACAGCCTGCGCTGCGCCGCGCTCAGGAACACCATCGCCAGGAAACGGAACGCCATGTCGCGGCATGTCGTAGCAAGGTGATGCGGCTTTGTCCACGTTGGGATTCGACACCCGCCGCCGCCCTGTTCATTTCAATGCGCCTATTCCACTTCGCTTTCGGTGTCGCGGCCGAGGCGGTATTTGACCCCGAACGCGTTCGGGGTTGAGGTCGTAGTTCAGGATGAAATCCAACTCTTCCGCCGTGCAGCCGCAGGGCAAGCCTCACGCTTCCGCCGCCGGCGAACCTTCCGCCAGTTTCTTTTGCCCGGCCTTGATTCGCTTTTTCTCCCAGCGCTCGACTTTTTTGATGCTCTCGGCCACCGGCAGATTCTCCGGCATCGTGCCGCCCAATTCGTGAATGGTCCTGCGGACTTTGCGCCCCACTTCATTGTGAATGCGGTTGGCAACTTCCTTGGAGCGCACATTTTCGCGGCGCAACTTATCCTCCGCCTGCGTGGTGCGGAAAAGATTCGCCGCCAGTTCCGTGCTGCTCATGTGGTCAAGAATGTGTTCCTTGGGTTTGAGCCGCTTGCGCTCGTGGATGTCCCGCCGGCCCAGCCCGCCGTAAAGTCCGCGATAACCGTGATCCATGAAGATGGCGTAATCCAACGGCTGCAAAACGCCCGACTGTTTGGCCACACCCGCCAGATTCTTGTTGTGCTTCGTCATCTCGGCGCGCAACGCCAGCCGCGTCTTGTTCTCTTTCAACGCCTCGTCATCGGCCAGTTCCTGACGCCGCGTTTGCACGGCAAAATAACTTTGTCCCAACGCCACGAGCGGTTTGCTCGGATCGGCGTTCTGAATGATGAGATAACAGGCGTAGCGCGAGAGTGCCGAATCTTCCAGTTCACGCTGCGCGCCCGAACCGATGCCGACCATATTGCGCATTTCCGCAAAATGGTCGGCCACCGCCTGACCGCTTTTGGCGCAGGCTTCTTTCGCCTTGTCAATCACCGGCTGGAAATTGCGGAAATTGAGATATTCCAACACGCGCGCCAGATCGCGCGCCGACCAGGATTCTTCTCCCTCCGTGCTGGTTCGCTTGATGCGCTCGAACGTGTTGCTGCCGGCGGGGACTGGCAATGGATCGCTCATGGGATTCTTTTTACCCCAAGCCACGATTCAGATGAAGCGCGAATTGTTCACACCTTTTGTGGCCGGGAACGTGCGATGCGCAAATCATTCCTCCCCGGTTTCGGGATCGCGGCTCTTCGCGGCGTGTCGTAGCAAGGCGATGCGGCTTTGTCCACGTTGGGATTATGCGCTCAAAACGGCGGCAACACCGAACAATCACGCTTTTAACGCTTTCCCTCGGGCCACCGTTCGCCTAGATTCCGCCCCCGAATGATTGAAACTGATTTTGAATTGCTCAAAGGCATCGCGAACCAACTCCGCATCCACTCGATCACCTCCACCACCGCCGCCGGCAGCGGGCATCCGACCTCCTGCTGCTCCGCGGCGGATGTCGTCGCCGCGCTGTTCTTCGGCCAGATGCGTTACGACGCAAAAAATCCGCGCTACCACAACAACGACCGCTTCATCCTCTCGAAAGGTCACGCCGCGCCGCTGCTTTACGCCGCGTGGGCGGAGGCGGGTTTCATTCCGGTCTCCGAACTGGCAAAGCTGCGCACCATCGGCAGCGATCTCGAAGGTCATCCCACGCCGCGGCTCGCGTTCGCGGACGTGGCGACCGGCTCGCTCGGGCAGGGACTCGGCATCGGCGTTGGTGTCGCGCTCGCGGCGCGGCTCGACAAACTGGATTACAACACTTACGTCCTGATGGGCGACGGCGAAATCGCCGAGGGCGCGGTCTGGGAAGCGGCGTCGCTCGCGGGCGTCAACAAGCTGAACAATCTCATCGCCATCGTGGACGACAACCGTCTCGGCCAGAGTCAGGCCACGGCGTTCGGCCACGACATCGGCGTGTATCGCAAACGCTGGGAGTCCTTCGGCTGGCGCGTGGAGACTTTGGATGACGGCCACGACCTCGAAGAAATTGTCGAAGTGCTCGGCGGCGTCGGGCTGGACGACAAACCGCTTTGCATCATCGCCAAGACCTACAAAGGCGCGGGCGTTTCCTTTTTACAGGACAAGGAAGGCTGGCATGGCAAGACTTTGAACGCGGAAGAAGCCGCGCGGGCCATCGCGGAGTTGCAGCCGAGTTCCAAATCCGCCGCGGGCGTTTCGATCCCCACCCCCAACGCGCTCCTCGCGCCGGCGAACACGGTGCCCACGAGTTTTCCGCCGATCGCCTACAAACTCGGTGACCTCATCGCCACGCGCGAAGCCTACGGCGCGGCGCTCGTGCGCGTCGGCGAAGCGGACCAGCGCGTCGTCGCGATGGACGGCGACACGAAGAATTCCACTTACGCCGAAAAGTTTTTCAAGCAATTCCCCGAGCGCTACACGGAATGTTTCATCGCGGAACAGACGCTCGTCGCGGTCGCGATCGGTTTCGGCACGCGCGGCAAGGTGCCGTTCGCGTCCACGTTCGCGTGCTTCTTCGCGCGGGCCTACGATCACATCCGCGTCGCGGGCATTTCGATGGCGAACCTCAAGCTCGTCGGCTCGCACGTCGGCGTGAGCATCGGCGAGGACGGCCCGTCGCAGATGGCGCTGGAAGACCTCGCGATGATGCGGGCGGTCGTGGGGTCAACGGTGTTGTATCCGAGCGACGCGGTGAGCACCGAGAAATTGATGGAGCAGATGGCGCTGCATCGCGGCATCTTTTTCCTCCGCACTTCGCGGCCGAAGACGCCGGTGATTTACGGCAACGACGAACAGTTCCCGATCGGCGGCGCGAAGATCGTGCGCCAGAACGCGGGCGACAAGGTGACGGTGGTCGGCGCGGGCGTGACGTTGCACGAAGCGATCAAGGCCGCGGACGCGCTGAAGGCGGAGGGCATCGGCATCACGGTCGTGGACGCGTACAGCATCAAGCCGCTGGGCAAGGATGTCATCCGCGCGGCGGCGGCAAAAACCGGAAACGTCGTCATCACGGTCGAGGATCATTACGCCGAGGGCGGCTTGGGCGATGCGGTGGCGGGCGAACTGAGCGCCGACGGCGTGAAGGTCCACAAGCTCGCCGTGCGCGAACTGCCGCGGTCCGGCAAGGCGGAGGAATTGCTCGCGCGCTTCGGCATTGACGCGGCGGCGATCGTGAAAAAAGTGAAGTCGCTGGCCTGATTTGCGACGCCACGAACGGCGGAGTTGGTTTTTTTGACACGCGCGCGGCCTTGGCAACAGGGCCGCGCGCGGTTCGTTTATTGCTCCGATGAAAGCCATGAAAACGATTTTGCTGCTCGCGCTCCTGCTGGCCGGATTAACGGCATCGAGCCAGCCGGACACGGGCCGACAAGCGAAGATTGACAACTGCGCGGTCTGCGGCGAGAAGATCGAGCGCGTCGTTTATTTCGTCGAGGACAAGGTGGCCGGCGACAAGAAGGCGGTCTGCGAAAAATGTGTGGCCCTGACCACGACCTGCTATCTCTGCGGCCTGCCCGTGAAGGAGAAATACGAGGAGCTTTCCGACGGACGGATTCTCTGCGCGCGGGATGTGAAGAACGTGGTGCTCGATGACGCCGAGGCGCAACGCATCTGGCAGGACGTGAAAGGCACGGTCGAGCGCCAGCTTTCGCGCTTCATGAATTTTTCCGACAACGTCACGTTGCACCCGCTGGACCGCGTGGACTTGCAGGCCATGTTCCAGGTCGTCGGCAACGATTACGTCTGCCCGAACGTGTGGGGTTGCACGGAGCGGGAAACCAACAACGGTCACGCGGGTTTTAAGATCAGCTTGTTGCGCGGTCTGCCGCCGTCGGTGTTGAAAGCCACCTGTGCGCACGAGTTGACGCACACCTGGGTGAGCGAGAACGTGTCGCGCGCGCGCAAGCAGCGCATGGAACAAGACTCGGTGGAAGGATTTTGCGAACTGGTTGCGGCGCTTTATTGCGAGTCGCAAAACGACCAGGCGCAGCTTGGCATCATCAAGAGCAACGCTTACACGCGCGGTCAGTTCGCGCTGTTTCGCGAAGCCGAGCGGCAGTTCGGCCTGAATGAAATCGTCGAGTGGATGAAATACGGCGTGGATCCGCGGCTCACGGGCATAGACCTGACGCGGGTGCGCAAGGTGGAAATCCCGGATTCCGCAAAAGACAAACCGGCGGCGCCCGTCTTCGCCGCCGTCCCCGTGCGCGCCACGCCGCCACCCGCGCCCGAGACGCTCACGCTCAAAGGCATCATGTGGTCGCCGACGCGGCCGATGGCGATGATCAACGATCACACATTCGCGCTGAACGAGGAAAGTAAAGTGCGCCTCGGCCAGAGCAACGTCGTCGTGCGCTGCGTCGCCATCCGGCAGGACGCGGTGGTGATCCGGGTCGGCGGATCGAGCGAACCGCAGACGCTCACGCTCGGGAAATCAACGGCGAAGTAAATTTCGCCGGCGCGGCTTCAACCGTTTTGTTGCCAGCCTTTGCCGGGGACGTATTCGCGGCTGCCGGAATGGCTTTTGCATCCCGCCGCGCACATCACCGTCGCCAGCACGACCAGCAGCAGAAGAATTTTTGACATGCCGCCAATTTAATCGAGATTGTCGGCGCGGCAAGTCTGTGGCACGGTGCCGGCGGCGGGTATGGCGGACAAATCCAAAATTTTGCGCGGACAGTTGCTGCTCGACAGCGGGCAGTTGCAGGGTTTTTTTCAACGCACAGTGATCTTGATCTGCCAGCACGACGCCGAAGGCGCGTTCGGTCTGGTCCTCAACCGTCACACCGGCAGCAAGGCCGGCGAAATGATCGTCGCCGACCTGCCCGACGTGCTCAAGGAAAGCCCGCTCTATCTCGGCGGCCCGGTGCAGCCCACGGCGCTGAGTTTTTTGCACACCGATAATTTTATTCCCGACGCCAACGTGCTGCCCAATCTCAACCTGGAACATTCGCTCGATACGCTGGTGGAACTCGGCGAATCGTTCTCGACCTCCAAAAAAGTCCGGCTCTTCGCCGGTTACGCAGGCTGGAGCGGCGGGCAGCTTGAGGATGAAATGAAGCGGAAGGCCTGGCTGACGCACCCGGCCTCGCTCGAATTGGTCTTCGAAACGCCGCCGGAAAATCTCTGGCGCGTGGTGCTCGGCCGCAAAGGCGGCTGGCGCAACAAACTTTTGGCGCAGCGGCCGGAAGACCTTTCTTGGAATTGAATTGCCCGACTCCTCCGCCACCGGTCAGTTCTTCAACAACCGGTAATATCGCATCACGTTGGTCGCGTCCGTATCGAGGATTTGGAAAGGATTGCCCGTGAGTTGGAACGAGGTCAACGGCGACCAGTTGGTGAGCGTCGCGTCGGTGCAGACCTGCAAGGTGTAGGTGGTGCTCACCGTGCCGGTGATGTTGAGGCCAAGATAACCGCCGCCATAAAGTTCCAACGGCCCAATCACCGCGCTGCCCGTGGGAAACACCGTGATGTTCTGCGTGGCATTCGTCGGCGGAATGGTCACCGGGTACGGGCCGTAAAGATCCACCAACCCGCGGTTGTTGAGATTTTCCGAGCTGTCATCGCCGCTGGTGAATTGAACGTACCATTGGCCGGGAGCGACGCCGAAGGAGTAGTTGCCGGAGTTGTCCGTGTCCACGTTCGCCGAGGAGTAGTTGAGGCCGCCGATGTTCGCGTTGCCGCCGAGCAGGACGCCGGCGACTGGATTGCCCGCGTTGTCCTTGACCTGGCCGGAAATTTTCGCGGTCGTGGGCAGCGCGGTGAAATTCAACTGAAAGGTCTGTGTGTTGGAGAACAGCACGCTCTGGCCCTGGCTGAAAATGTAATTGGCCAGCGCCGGCGCTCCGGCCGTATCCGGCGAACAGTACCATTGGTTGGTGCCCGCCAGCACCGCCACCGAATAATAACCGTTGGCGTCGCTGAACCCCCGGCCCTGAAACATCGAGGAATCTCCGCCCTGACCGTCGTTTGCGTCGAAGCGCACATTGGCGAGCGGCACGCCGAGATGGTTGGTGAGCCGCCCGTAAAACATCGCGTTCGCCTTGGGAAAACTTACGTTCGCGTTCGCCACGGCGCCGGTGGTCAGGTTGTATTGCGGTTTCTGTGCGGGTAAGACGTAACCACGTCTCAGGAGTCGTTCCTCCTCGACGTCCAGTTTCCAAAACGAGGAGGACAGCGCGGCGGAGTACGTGCCGTTGCTGTCCGAGAAAGCGACGCTGAGATAATTCCCGGATTCAAACAACAACATGACGCCGCCCAGGCCGCTGCTGTTCGTGGCGTCGCGCGTCGTGCCGGACAACGTCACGGTGCCGTTGGTGAGAAAAAGATTGTTCGTGGCCGTCATGCCGTTCGTCAGCGTGACCTGCGGCGCCGCTGCCATATCGGTGAAGGCGTTCGGATAAGTGGCGATGAGTTGATAACTGTTCGTCGGCAGCCGGATGGCATAGCGTCCGGCACTGTCGGCGATGACTCCGCCCGCAACGCCGCCGCTGAGTGCGTTCAGCACGATCACCACCGCGTTGGTCGCGGGCGATCCGGCGCGAAACACCGTGCCGGTCAGCGTCTGGTTCAAGGCCGCGTTGGTGACGGTGAACGTGGCATTCACCGCCGTGAACCGTCCCGTCGGACTCACCACGCGGAAAATGTGCTGGCCGACGATGTTCTCAATCGCCAGTGGCGGAGAGAAAAAAATTGTGGTCGTGATGTTGCTTGCGGTCGGGTTGGTGTCGAACGGCACGTTGAGGTTCGTCTTGCCGCCGATGGTGCTGACGCCGCCGTCGGCAATCGGGAAAGTATCCACCAGCGGCTCGGTCGCGTCGGCGGTGCCGTTGGCGTTCAAATCCAGATACTCCTGCACCACGACGGCTTCGGTGTTTGTCAGTCCGCCGATTTGCAGCGTGATGACGCCGGCGTAGGTGTTGCTGGTGGATGAAGGTGAGACGGTCAACGTGGCGCCGTGCGCCAACGGAACCGAAGTGGCGACCAGCGCGAACCCGAACCAGCCGGCAAAGTGGCCTTTCCAAAATGAGTTCTTCATGGCGTTGCGTGATGCACGTTGCGTGCCGCGCGAATCATCGTTTCGCCTCCTTTTTGCAATATAACGACGTCTTTGGCCGGCACGGAAAAGTGGGCGCAAGCCTTGACTTGAACGACGCGAGGTTCAGGATGTTTCGCGTATGCAGCGGGAAACCGGCTCCCGCCGGTGCGACGTCCCGGCGATTTCCGGGGCGGAACCGGTTTTCCAAACCACCACGAGAGAAAGATCAAATCATGAAAAAACTAATGTCGAAGTTGTGCCTGGTCGCGGTGATCGCGGGACTGGGCGGGTTCGGGCAGGCGACGCCAACCGCCGTTCAAGAGCGCAACGTCTCGGGCGACCGGCTCGAACGATTGGAGAAGCGCGTCAATGAAATGGCCGAGCGCCAGGAACAATTCATGCGCCGGCTCGGCGCGCAAATGGAACGGCAAGGCGGGCCTCAAGCCGGGCCCCAAGGCGAGCCTCAAGCCGGGCGTCAACGACCGGCTGGCAGACAGGAGATCGGTAAAATGCGTCAACAGTTTTCGCCGCCCGGCGCACCGGGAGCGCCCGTCGGCCCGCAGAATATGCAGGCCGGCAAGGCGTCGAATGGATTGCACGATTTGTTTCGCCTGCTGTTCCTCATCGGCATCATCTGCAACGTCCTGCTCGCGATCTGGATCTTCACCGACATCCGCAAACGCGGCGAAGGCTCGGGCATCTTCATCGCGATGGCGTTGGTGGCGGGGATTCCGGCGGCGCTGATTTACGCGCTGACGCGGCTTGGCGACAAGAAGGCGTAGTCCGGCCGCCCGCGAAAATCATCGGATCGGGGACCTTCCCACCGGCCCGGCGAGTTCTGCGACGCTGGCGGTCAACGCGCGAACCGCGGCGGTGAAATACCGCCAGTTCACGCGCGCGAGGGTATCCTTCGGCGTGTGGTAAAAGGGATTGCCGTCGCGCGTGAAATCTTCGGAGACCAGCACGGCCGGGTAACCACGTTCCCAGAACGAGGCGTGGTCGCTGGCCTCGTTACCCGTCATCGTGATGACGGGTGACAGTTCGCGGCCCAGCCCGCAGCTTTGAATCACGTTCGTGACCGCCGCCGCCAGCGCCAGGTCTTGCGCGAACTGTGGATGTGAATTCGTGCGTGTGACGATGCGCAACACCGGCGGGCCGCGTTTATCCCAGGCGATCATGTCCGCGTTGATCACGCCCACGATGTTCTCGCCCGCAGCGCGCGCCCGGTCCGCTTCGACCGCGCTGCCCAATCCACCCTGCTCCTCGCCGGTGAAAAGCGCGTAGCGGATCGTGCGTTCGAAATTGAACCGGCTCAGGATTTTCGCCGCCACCAGCACCGCGGCGCAACCGCTGGCATTGTCGTCCGCGCCCGGCGCGCGGGCTTCGAGACTGCGCACATCGAGGTGCGCGGTGAACCAGATGTATTCGTTGGCGCGCGTCGTGCCGGGTTGCGTGGCGATGAGATTACGATTCGTGTAGCCCGCGCGCGACCAGCCGTGATATTCCACCGCCAGTCCCGCCGCCGCGAACTGTTCACCGGCAAAATTCAACGCGAGCCGCAGCGGTTTGCCGGAGGTCGTGTGCCGGGCGGTGATGAACGCCGGTTTGCCGTTGGTGCTCACCGCCTCCGCGCCGGTCAACTGGCGCAGGAGTTGCGCCAGCTCATTCGAGCGCACCTGGCTGGCGACGACTTTGACGAGTGGATGGGTCGCATCGTATTCACCGGCACGGGCGATCGGCGCGGCCAACAACGGCGCGAGGAGCGCGATCCACGCCATCCGCCGCCACCGCGGGTGGCTACCGCGGCGCGCGTGACTTGCCTCGCGATTTTCCATAAGTGATCGGGCGCGCTGTCGGCGATTCCTTCGCCGGTTGCGAACCGTCAATCGCGCGCTTCAACTCTTTGATCTGGTCGCGCATCAACGCGGCTTTCTCGAACTCCAGGTTGTTCGCGGCGGTTAGCATCTCGTCTTCGAGTTCCTTGATCGTCTCGGTGATGTCCACGTCCATGCCCGCGTCGCGCAACACGCCGGCGGCCTGCGCGCGCGTCTCTTCGCGGACGACAAGACTTTCTTCCACCGCGCGGACGACGCTGCGAGGCGTGATGTTGTGCTCGGCGTTGTAGGCGACTTGTTTCTTGCGGCGATAGTCGGTGACGGCCAGAAATCTCTTGATGCTGTCCGTCATCACGTCGGCGTAGAGGATGACTTCGCCGTTGAGATGGCGCGCGGCGCGGCCCGCCGTCTGGATCAAACTCGTTTCGCTGCGGAGAAAACCTTCCTTGTCCGCATCGAGAATGGCGACGAGCGAAACTTCCGGGAGATCGAGGCCCTCGCGCAGTAGGTTGATGCCGACGAGCACGTCGAACTCGCCCTTGCGCAACGCGCGCAGAATCTCCACGCGCTCAATCGCGTCAATCTCGCTGTGCAGGTAGCGCACATTCACGCCGATGTCGCGCAGGTAATCGGTCAACTCCTCGGCGGTGCGCTTGGTGAGTGTGGTCACAAGAATGCGTTCCTTCGAGTCGGCGCGTTTGCGACATTCCTCGATGAGATCGTCAATCTGGCCCTTGAGCGGCTTGAGCGTGACCTTGGGATCAATGAGACCGGTCGGGCGCACGACGAGTTCGGTGACGCCGGGCTGCGTAGCGGCGCTCGGCAGAGCGCCGCCAATTTCACCGGCTTTCTCCCGAAAGCCGCTACGAATCACCATGGCACTCTCCCTTGCCCACTCGATCTCCCGCTTCGCCGGTGTCGCGCTTGCGTAAATCGTCTGGTTCATCATCGCCTGAAACTCGTCGAACTTCAGCGGGCGATTATCCAGCGCGCTCGGCAGCCGGAAGCCATAGTTCACGAGCACCGTCTTGCGCGACTTGTCGCCCTCAAACATCCCGCCGATCTGCGGCACGCTGACGTGCGATTCATCCATCACGAGCAGAAAATCCTTCGGAAAGAAATCAATGACCGTCGCGGGCCGCGAACCCGCCGGACGCCCGGCGATGTGCCGCGAATAATTCTCGATGCCGGAGCAGAATCCCATCTCCTCCATCATCTCCAGATCGAACTCCGTGCGTTGCTTGATGCGTTGGGCTTCGAGCAGTTTGCCCTGCTTTTCAAACTCGCGGATGCGTTCGCCCAATTCCTCGCGGATGGCGACGCCGGCGCGCTTAATCTTCTCGTTCGTCGTGACGAATTGTTTTCCCGGAAACACCGTCACATGCTCAAGCTGCGCGATTTTATTTCCCGTCATCGGCTCGAAGCGCGTAATGCGCTCCACCGTGTCGCCGAAAAACTCGATGCGCAACCCATCCTCGGTGTAAGCCGGACAAAGCTCGATCACATCGCCGCGCACGCGGAACTGGCCGCGCTCGAAGGTGATGTCATTGCGGTTGTATTGCATGTTGATGAGCTTTTCGAGCAGGTGCTCGCGCGTGAGCGATTGCCCGACCTGAACGTGAATGAGCATCGCCTCGTAATCCTCCTTGCTGCCGATGCCGTAGATGCACGACACGCTGGCCACGACGATCACATCGCGCCGCGCGAACAGCGAACTCATCGCCGAGAGCCGCATCCGCTCGATGTCGTCGTTGGTCGAAGAATCCTTTTCGATGAACGTGTCCGTGCGCGGGATGTAGGCCTCCGGCTGATAAAAATCGAAATAGCTGACGAAGTATTCGACGGCGTTCTTCGGAAAAAAACTTTTGAACTCGGCGTAAAGCTGCGCCGCGAGCGTCTTGTTGTGCGAGATGACGAGCGTCGGCTTGTTCACGTTCCTGATTACGTTCGCAATCGTGAACGTCTTGCCCGACCCCGTGACGCCGAGCAGCACCTGATGCTTCGCGCCGGACAACAAACCGTCGGTCAGCTTCGCAATCGCTTGCGGCTGATCTCCAGCGGGCGCGTAATCGGAGACGAGTTCAAACATCGCGCGGAAGAACTAAGCTTCCGGAGGCGGATTTGCGGTGAAGTATTCCTCCAAGCGCGCGATCAGCGGCGGAAGCCTGTTTTGTGCCGTGTCCCAGACGCTGGCCAAATCCACGTCGTCATAGTCGTGAACAATGATGTTCCGCATCGCCGTGTTGAGGTTCCAAGGAATTTCCGGGAAGGCATTTCTGGCTTCGAGAGACAGTCTTTGTGCCGCTTCGCCGATGATCTGGAATATGCGGTTGACGGCCTCGTATTTTTCCTCGTTGGCCTTGAACTGCGCCAAAGTCACCCCGCTGGTGAACTGTCGGATCGCCTTCGCCGCATGAAAGCTGTCTTCCAGATAGGCGTTATCCTTCGACATAGATGGGGGTCGCGGTCGTGAGGATGGCGTGCTTGCGAAAACGGTTCTTGCTCGCCTCGATGCCGGGGCGGCTGACGAGGTCAACCGGGCGGTCAAAGAACTCCTCAAACGCGAACTTGATGGCAACCCACTCGAACAAACCGCACTTCACCTCCGGCCGCAGCGTGCAAAGCAAGTCCACATCACTGTCCGCTCGAAAATCTTCACCCACCGCCGAGCCGAACAATTCCAGCCTGGCAATGCCGCGCTCACGGCAAAGTTTTGCTAAAGCGGGCGTGTCGAATTGCACTTTCATAGCTGTCCGCCATAGATTTTGACCCTTGCACGCGCGCAGTGCTCGGCTTCTTCTTCCGGGGTCAGCTTGCTGGCGAGCCGGCGCGCTTCAGCGGCCCAGCGCGTGCCGTTGGTCACCTCCGGGTAATCCAGTTTCTTCCGCTTGTGGGCTGTCCGTTTCATGACGCTCGAAAACTATCCCTTCCGCGCGGTTGATGCAAGCGGAACGCCGTCCGTCGGCTTCGCAATCGCTTGCGGTTGGTCGCCGGTAGGTGCGTAATCCGAGACGAACTCGAACATCGCACCAAGGTTGGCAGCAATGTGTGGAGTGGTCAACGCAACCGCGGGCGTGTGCGTCAGCTACGGCAGTCGTCGCAACCGAAAAAATTCTTGCGGCTGGGTGAGGTTGACGGACACCGAATTCGTCACGCCGACGGCAACGACTGTGGAATTGGTTTCCCAAGTGGTCAGGTTCGTCGAACTCAGCAAGTGTAATGATGCGCCGGGAGCAGTTGCGAAGGTCAAGAGCGCCTCCGTCCCGGACGGATTGGGTGCCACCGAAGTAAAAACTGCTCGGCCCAACACCTTGGCCAAGTCGGCGGACAGCTTCCCACCTGCGGTGTCGAAATTGCCCCCCCCACGTAGAGGTCGCTGCCCGATACTGCCAGCGCTTGGACATCGTTGTTCAATCCCGACCCCAAAGCAAACCACGAGCTGCCGTCCCATTTCGCCACCCGACTCGCCCCGCTGCCGTCCGCCGCGTGCTGGCGTATTACGCCGCGCTCAAGGGCATGAACCACCGCGACACGCGCGAAGCCATCGGCCACTGGCTGGCGAAGCTGGGCCTGGAGAAATGGGCGAACCACAAGGTCGAAGCGCTCTCCAAGGGCATGGCGCAGAAAATCCAGTTCATCGCCGCCGCACTTCGTGTTCATGCCGATCATGCAATCGCCCGGCAGCACCTTTGCGCGGTGTTTCACCCTTTTCCCGCCGGCGACGCCGAGCCTGCTGCTGCTGCGCATCGCCATCCCGCCCGGCCTGCCGTGGTGGGAGATCGCGCTCGGCGTGGTGCTGACGACGATCTTCATGTTCGCCTGCGTCTGGGCCGGCCCGAAAATCTTCCGCATCGGCATCCTCGCGCAGGGGCAGGCGCCGAGTTTTGCCAAGCTCTTCAAATGGATTCTGTCGAAGTAAGCGCAGCAACCGTCGAGCGATAAACGCGCTCAGATTCGCGAAAGAGACTGTGAACGATTCTCCCTCTCCCATCGGATGGGAGAGGGCAAGAGTTTGCGAACTTGCGCGGCAGCAAACAGTGCGCTAGAAAAACCTCCGTGACCCAGCCAGCACGCGTTCAAGGATCAGATTCACCGCCGCCCGTTCCCGAGGCTGGTGTCGCAACTCCCGGCACCGCTGCTGGCGAACCCTGGCGCTGGTGCCCGCGCTGCGGCCACGAACTGCACAACGAGAAATGCAAACTCCGCTGCCCGCGCTGTCATTACTTCATGAGCTGTTCGGATTTTGATTGAGAGCGAACCGCTAATCTTCGCTGATCCACGCTAATTCTTGAAACAGCATCAGCGAAGATCAGCGCGGATTAGCGGTTCAATTCCGTTCAGCGGCTTCACCCAAACATCATCCGGCAAATAACCACCGACGCCACAATCCCCACCGCATCCGCGATCAATCCCGCCGGCACGGCGTGCCGCGTGCGCCGGACGTTCACCGCGCCGAAGTAAACCGCGATCACGTAAAACGTCGTTTCCGTGCTGCCGTAAATTGTCCCCGCCGTGCGCGCGAGCAGGCTGTCCGGCCCGAACTCCTTCACCAAGTCGGAGAATAATCCCAGCGTGCCGCTGCCGCTGAGCGGACGCACCAGGCACATCGGCAGCAACTCGGTCGGGAAATGCACGGCGTCGAGCGCGGGCTTGAGCAAGTTCGTCAACATCGCGATGCCGCCCGCTTCGCGGAACATCCCGATGGCCACGAGAATCGCCACCAGATACGGCATGATCATCACCGCGGTTTGAAAACCTTCCTTCGCGCCCTCGACGAATTCCTCGTACACCTTCACCTTCCGCAGCGACGCGTAGAGCGGAAAGAACGACAGCAGCAAAGGAATCGAAAGCAGCGACACCGCATTCACCGCGCGGATGAAATTGTTTTGCTTCAGCAGTTCCGCCGACGCCTCGCGCCCGAGGATTTCCGGAAATCCAACGCGCAGAAAGGCCCAGCAAAAAATTCCGCCGAATACCGCCAGCGCCAGCCAACCCAACCAGTTCAGCGGTGCGAGGGCGGGCGACTCTCCATTTGCAGGAGACGACGTACGGAGGCGCTCTTCAATTTCAGCTTTCTGCATTCCGCTTTCAGCTTGGTCGGTTTGAGCCTCCTCACGTCGGCTCCTACCAGTTTTGAGCGGCGGCAACCGGTACCCCGGCAACTTCTCCAACAACTTCACCGCCGTGATGCCCGCGATCGTCGAGCAGATCGTCGCCATGATCGCCGTGCCCACGATGCTCGACGCATTCGTCGCGTGCGCCACCGCCAGCACCGCCACCGCCGTCGCCGGGATGAGTTGAATCGAACTCGTGTTGATCGCCAGGAAGGTACACATCGCGTTCGACGCCACGCCGGGCCGCGGATTGAGCGTCTCCAAATCTTTCATCGCGCGGATGCCCAGCGGCGTGGCGGCGTTCGAGAGGCCGAGAATGTTCGCCGCCATGTTCATCAACATCGAACCCATCGCCGGATGCTCGACGGGCACCTCGGGAAAGAGCCGGCGCATTACGGGCCGCAACGCCCGCGCCATGACCTGGATCAACCCGGCCTTCTCCGCGAGCCGCATCACCCCGAGCCAGAGCGCCATCACGCCCGCGAGCGGCAGCGCGAGTTTCATCACCGCGTATTCCGCGCGCTCGAACGCCGCCGCGCTGACCGCGCCCAGTGTGTCGTTCCACGCCCCGATCAACACCGCTGCCACGACGAGGCCGAGCCAGATGTAGTTGAGCATGGCGCGGAGGCTAACGGGTTGAAGAAAAAGCTCCAAGCACCAACATCCAAGCACCAGGGAAACATCAAGTCACAAGCTCCAAGATTTCACGAGGCGCGATTTGAAGTTTGGAACTTGGAGCTTCTCTGGAGCTTGGTGCTTGGTGCTTGGATGTTTCTACGGTTTGTCCGGCACCTCGATCACGTCGCCGTCGCGCAGCCAGAGGTCGTCGTTGCGTTGCGGATTATTGGAAACGTCCACGGTCAACGCGTTGGACTTGCCGGTGGCGGCCTTGCGCGTCACTTTCACCCGCGACAAATCCGACGACGAACGCAGCACCGCTCGGGCTTCGGTTTTGGCGAGCGCCTGACTCAAGAATCCTTCCTTCCACGAATCAACTGTGAAGGTAGTTGGCTCTCCTGCGACGACCAATTGCACTGATTTTTGAAGACACTCCCACCGTTGCGTGGTGGCTTTGGCTTCATCGGCTTTTTTCATTACGCGAATCACCTCATTTGTTGGATAATTGCGGCCCTGCAATAGCAAAGATTGGTTGGCCCTGAATTTTGTATCCACGAAACTCTGTTCCATCTCTCGCACCGGATCAGTTGAACCTTCGTTCAACGCATGAATGCGCTCAGGAATCTCAATCACGTCGCCAAATTCCACCGGCACATCCTTCGCGCAATCCACCAAGTTACTGCGGTTAAGCAGGCTCGCTTTGATTTCCTGATCCTTGCCGCCGCCGGCCTTTTGACTCGGCCTGCGGATAATGATTCGCCCGAAGTCGGGAAAGAGAAAAGCTTGATGCGCCGGTTGGCGAACAACTTGGGAGTTAATCGTCACGGTCTGCTGATTGTAAAACGCCATCACCGTTTCCAGCAGTGTGAACTGATTCGTCAGTTTTGGGCCTTTGGCAAACACCTTCTGCGGTTGCGCGATTCCCTGCCGCGTGAAGCGGATGCTGTTGAAATCCGGCAAATCATCCAGCGCCCCGTGCTGGCGCAGCAAGGCAGCCACATCCACGGGCTGATTCTCCGCCGGCGTTCCGTCCGGCTGGCGGAGCGCGCGCGTTGGGATTGTCGGCAAGCCGACCCCCGGTAACGGCATGGCGCCAACTCCACCAAATCTCGGCGACGCCGATTGCGCCTTGGCAAAATCCAGCGGCGTGTTGCCGTCATTGTTCCGCATGTTCGGATCCGCGCCTTTGGCGAGTAGCAGTTCCGCCATCTTCGCGCTGCCGATGCCGTTCTTTCCGATTCTCATCGCCCAATGCAAAGGCGTTTCTCCGGACTGCGTTTTCCGATTCACATCCGCACCGTGCGCGATCAGCGCTTCCACCATCTCCTTCGCGCCGAGGTTCAGTGCCCAATGCAGAGCCGTGATGCCATCGCGCGTCGCCGCGTTGGCATCCGCCTTGGCTTCCAGCAACAGCTCGACGCATTTCAAACAGATTTTCTCTGCCGCGTAGTTGAGCGACGAGCGGCCTTCGTGGCCTTCAACGTTCGGTTTCGCGCCGTGGGCCAACAGCAACTCCACCGCCGTCGCGTTTCCATCCACGCTCGCCTGCACCAACAACGGCCACTCCTGCCAGGCCTCGGCATTCGCGTCGGCACCGGCGTCAAGAAACGCTCTCAGGATTTCCGCGTCGCCGAGAATCCAGCGCGTGAGCGGTGACGGCGGAGTGGACCACAGGTCTTTCGCGTTGGCGTCGGCTTTGAATTTTAACAGCAGCTTGACCATCGCGGCGTCGAGTTGCGCCACCGCGATCTGAAGCGGCACGTACGGGCCGAACGGGCCGGGCCCACCGGACCCAAACGACGGCTGATTCGGCGTACCAACTGGACTGGATAATTTCCCGGCGAGATTCGCGTCCGCTCCCGCTTGCAGCAACGCCTCGGCAATCTCCTGCCGTTTTCCGCGCGCTGCCATCGCCAGTGGCAAGTTCAGCTTCCCGATGTTCGGGTCCGCCTTGCCCTCGAGCAATGCCCTGACAACCTCCAGATGCCCCTTCTCCGCCGCGTGACTCAACGCGTTCCGGCCCTCGCTGTCCGGGATGTTCGCATCCGCCCGGGCCTCCAGCAGGCGTTTGACCACGAGCGCGTGGCCTGAATAAGACGCCGAGGCCAACGCCGTCCTGCCGCGCGCATCCTTCACATCCAGTTGCGCGCCTTTGGCAACGAGCAACTCCACCATCGCGGAATGTCCCTTGCCGGCGGCGAGGTGCAACGGCGTCTCCTGATTTTTTTTTGTCTGCGCGTTCACATCGGCCTTCCGGGCCAGGAGTGTTTCCACGACGGATTGAAATCCGTTCTCCGCCGCCGAGTGCAACGGGGTCTTGCCGGAAGTATCGCGCCCGTTGGCGTCGGCTTTGTGGTCCAACAGCAATTCCACCATCGCCTTGTGGCCGGCGGCGGCGGCTCGGTGGATGGGCGAACCTCCGCCCGCCCGCTGGTCAACCACCGCGCCAGCATCGAGAAGAAATTTGGCCACGCGCAATTGGCCGCTGGACGCGGCGCTCCAAAGCGGCGTGACTCCACCTTCCGAGACGGGCGCGTTGATGAGATCGGGGCTGTTCTGAATCATCGCCTGGATGCGGCGGATTTCTTTCTCCTCTTCGTCGGTGGTGCGGGATGGTTCGGCGGCGGGCGGTGCGGACGATTGCCCAACGGGCGGCACGCGCAGGGCAGCCAGTCGTTTCTCGGCAACGTCTCGCTTAAATTCCAACGTAGTCAGCGCCGATACGATTTGAGTGTCGCACTGATCTTGAACGATTTTCAGCAAGGCGACGGCGCTCCTCATCGTTGGGTGCTCGGGGTGGTAATCGATCTTCAAGGCAGCCACTTTTTGCTCGGCTTCGGCTAACTGTTTCATCAAGGAATCCATGACTGCATTCGGCAACGACTGCTGCACCAACATCCGCGCCTTGTCGCCCTCCAAAGATTTGATGCGTTTGATTAACTCCGTGGCTTCGGTCGAGTCGCGTTCGGCCTCCGCCACCAATTTCCGCGTCGTTTCATCGGCCGCTTCGGTGGACGGTTTGGTGATCGGAGATTTCCCGCCCGGCTGAGTTGCGGACAAGTTCTGCCGGCTCAACGTGACGAGCGTCGGCTGATCCGCAAACTCCCGCACGATGCGCTCGTATTGAGCCGTAGCTTCGTTGGTCTTGCCCTGCTTCCGATAAACTTCGCCCAGCCGGAAGATCGCCGTGGCCGCCAGCTTGCGGTCTTTGTCGAATTGCGCGCTCACGGTCTGATACGCCTGCGCCGCCGCTTCGAGATTGTGATTGGCTTCCTCCTCGAACAAACCTTTTTGCAACGCGGACGTGAGATCGTTCGTGGCGGCGGCAGCGGACAAATGAAGAATGAAGAATGAAGAATGAAGAAACCAGAGCGCCGGATGAGCAAGGAACGTTTTCATATTCCGCATCCTCCGCCGAAAGTGCATTTCAGTTGTCACGCTTTTGTAAAATCCAGCCGCTGTCAAAAATGTTTCTTCATTCTTCATTCTTCATTCTGCCTTCCAGTTTGTATCCCACGCCGTGCACGGTCTTGAGCCAGCGCGGCGCGTCAGGATTCTTCTCCAGCTTCGCGCGCAGGCTGGCGATGTGGTTGTCCACCGTGCGCGTCGTGGGGAACGACGTGTAGCCCCACACCGCATCCAGAAACTTTTCCCGCGACACCGGCTCGCCCGTCGCCTCGGCCATCAACCGCAACATGGAAAATTCTTTCGCCGTCAGGTGAATGGGTTTTCGTCCGCGCACCGCCGTCTGCCGGGCCAGATCAACTTCCACTTCGCCCAGCTTGAGTTTCGTCGGCGCGTGCCCTTGCTTGCGCGAGCGCCGCAGCAGCGCCCGCACGCGCGCCAGCAATTCCTCCGTGCTGAACGGCTTGACGAGATAATCGTCCGCGCCCGCGTCGAGGCCGGTCACGCGATCTTCAATCTGTCCCTTCGCGGTGAGCATGAGCACCGGCACGGCGTTCCCGAGCCGCCGCAACTCCGCACACACCGCGAAGCCGTCGAGCTTGGGCATCATCACATCGAGCAGGATGAGGTCGGGCTTTTCCTCGATGGCTTTGCGCAGGCCGATCTCGCCATCGGCGGCGGTGAGTGCGCGGTAGCCTTCGCCTTCGAGCACGTCGGCCAGCGCCGTGCGCATCGGCGTTTCGTCTTCGATAATCAGAATGCGGGACATGGTGTTTAACAGGAGGAAACAGAGGTAACGGAGAAAGGATTCAAGCCTTCTCCTCCGTTCTCTCTGTTTGCTCCTGTTTATTCATCGGCAATTCAATCGTGAACCGGCTGCCTTTGCCCACTTCGCTCTCTACGCGCACGCGGCCACCGTGCGCCTCGACGATGTGCTTCACAATGCTTAAACCAATCCCCACGCCCTGAGTTTCGCGGCGCAGTTCGGAACCGAGACGGTAGAACCGCTCGAAAATCTTTTCCTGCTCGGACGCGGGAATGCCGGGGCCGTGGTCGGAGACTGACAGCTCGATTGTAGCGGCGGTCTGTGACCGCCGGCTTTCTTTTGACTCAGGCCGGCGGTCACAGACCGCCGCTACAGAACTCAATTGCACCGTCACCGTCGCGTCTTTCGGCGAATGTTTGATGGCGTTATCAATCAAGTTCACAAGCGCCTGCTGAATGGCGCGCCCATCCACGGAGAGTTCGATGTTGGATGTTGGATGTTGGATGTTGGATGTTCTGATTTCCAAATTCACCCCGCGTTCCGCCGCATACGGCTCCATGAGCTTGACCGTCTGCTCCACCAGCGTCCGCACGTCCGTCGGCTCGAACTCGTATTGCTTCCGCCCTTGCTCGATGCGCGAGAAGTCCAAAACATTTTCGATGAGCGACGAAAGCCGGCGACATTCCTGGCCGATGAACCGGAAATACTCGTTCTGTTTCGCCGGCTCGGAAATTTTTCCGCGTTCCAGGCTCTCCGCCAGCAACCGCACCGACGCGATGGGCGCGCGCAGTTCGTGTGACACGCTGGAGACGAAGTTGGATTTCTGCTCGTTCAACCGGAGTTGTGACTTGAGATTTTTCTGCAACTGCCATGCGCCGGCCAGCGCGACGATTGCCGCCGCCACGATGAGCGCACCAAAGAGCAGGAGTCGCTGCTGCTGTTTGGCGTAAAGCAGGTCGGGGTCGGCCAACCAGACAGTGAGCTTGAACGGATAATGGCCCACCACCCGCGCGCGCGAAAGCACATCGGCCCGGCTCGCGAGCAACGGTTGCCGATCCCAACGCTGCGTTGTGCCCAGCGCCCACGGCGTGACGCCGAAGCGCTGCCCGGCCATCTCGAATTCGGCAGAGAGGTAGCGCGGCCAGCGCGCCCCGAGATCGGCTGCGGCGCGACGCAGCGTTGCGTCCACAACGGAATCGGGAATCACCGTCACGATGAAATCCACGCCTTGAAAAACATTGGTGACCGCCGACGTCGGACTGATGACGGCGTTGGTTTCGATGTAGCTGGATGTCTGGCTGAAAATAAAATAACGGCCTTGCTCGTTCTCCGTCCAAAAAACGCCCGCGTGTCCGCGATGGTCATTTCGCCACGCGTCCAAAACGCGCCGCGCGTTCTCCTCCAACTCCCAAACCGTCCGCGCCGCGGAAACGCGATTCGCCAGAACGGCACTGTCGGCCTGCACGCGTTCGTCCAGTCCGGAGAACAATCGTTCGCTGAGCAACGACGGGTGAAACGTCGCGCGCGAAATCACTTCTTGAATCAGTTCGCCAAGTTTCTCCGGCAGCGTGGTGGCAACGGCGCGCAACAACGCGAGATCGCCGATGCTCAACCCGCTCGCCGTGGTCGCATCGGCATAACGCGCCGCAACACTTCGCAGCCGCATAGCTTTGTCGCCGGCTTCATCGTCGAGCAACGCCAACTGTAACTCGGCCACGCCGTGGAGCGGGGTCACAGTTGATTGTGCGATGGCGAGTAGTTGAGTTTTTGCGGCGAAGAAGTCGCCTTCACGCGCCGCGCGCTCAGCGGATTCCAATTGCTCCAGCCATTCGCGCGGCGCGGTCAGAATCCAATCCGGCGGCTCGGGCACATCCGCAATATTCAGCGGCGGGAAGCGCACGGGGTCGCGCACAAAACATCGCGCCCGCGGCAAGGTTTTCAACGTGGCGGCGGACAGCGGGAGATTGGTTGCGAGCGGACCGTTCGTGTCCGCGAAGGCCAGTCGGAGCAACGCGTTGCGCGAGTCGTCAACCCGTCCGGCAAAATGCTCCACCGCTTCGGCGACCGCCACGGCACTCTCCCGCGCGAATGAATCGGCCAGCGCGCCGGCCAGCAACTCGGCATCCTGCTCCGCTGCGCGGCGATCCTGCCGCAACGACATCAGCCCCAACGCCGCCAACGCCGCAATGACCACGAGAATCAACGGCGTCAGCCACGGTAACTGCGGTTTGCTTGGTTTGCGCGATCCGGTCATTTGCGTGCGGCTCTTTATGCCTGCGAGCCTATGCAGGCAGCAAGCGGCAGTTGTCACGGTTTTGCAAAATCCTTTCCGAGGAGAGGCTTTAACGCAGAGGACGCAGAGGTTGGCGCAGAGAAGCGCAGAGGTGGTTTTGCTCTGCGACCTTTGCGAGAACCTCTGCGTCCTCTGCGTTTAATCAGTCCGCGTGTGTGGCAGCCTGGTTAGGGCCGTGCCATGCGCGGGTCACATCCGTCCAATTTAGAATTATTCTAAATCTTGACGGCAGGCCAAATAAACCTATCCTGCCGCACTCTGATGCACCCGGTCGGCGACAAAAAACAAAACGGACGGTTGGGCGAACGGCTGAGCGCGAGCGGTTTCCGCTTCACGCCGCAGCGCCGGCATGTGTACGACGTGCTGTCGCAGAAGCTCGATCATCCGACGGCGGACGAGGTGTTCATGCGCGCGAAGAAGGCGATGCCGGAGATTTCGCTCGCGACGGTCTATAACTGCCTCGATGCGCTCGTGGAAAGCGGCATGGTCCGACAGGTGCAACTCCAGCGCGGCGCGACGCGCTTCTGCCCGAACATGGAGGAGCATTGTCACTACTACTGCGATGCGTGCGGCGCGGTGTTTGACGTGGCGCTGACGGCGGATTCGAGTTTCATGCCGCGGCCCCGGGGATTTAAGATTGATCACTACGACATCGCCGTCCACGGCGTGTGCGCCCAGTGCGCGAAGAAATAATTTTCCATGAGCACAGCCACCGAGACCATTGAGAGCCTGGTCAAACAGGAATACAAATACGGCTTCGTCACCGACGTCGAGGCTGAGTCCGCGCCGCCGGGCTTGAGCGAAGACACCATCCGGCTGATTTCGTTGAAGAAGAAAGAGCCGGCTTGGCTGCTCGACTGGAGACTCAAGGCGTTCCGGCACTGGCTGACGATGCCCGAGCCGACCTGGCAGTTCGTGAAGTATCCGAAGATAGATTTCCAGGACATCACCTATTACTCCGCGCCGAAGCAGAAAACCGACGGGCCGAAGAGTCTCGACGAAGTTGATCCGAAGTTGCTGGAGACTTACGAGAAGCTCGGCATCCCGTTGCGCGAGCGCGGGCGGCTCGCGGGCGTGGCGGTGGATGCGGTGTTTGATTCTGTGTCGGTCGGCACGACGTATCGCGCGCAACTCATGGAGAAGGGCATCATCTTTTGCTCGATGAGCGAGGCGGTCCACGATCATCCCGCGCTGGTGAAAAAATATCTCGGGTCAGTTGTGCCATACACGGACAACTATTACGCGACGCTGAACTCGGCGGTGTTCACCGACGGCTCGTTCGTTTACATCCCGAAAGGCGTGCGCTGCCCGATGGAACTGTCCACTTACTTCCGCATCAACGCGGCGAAGTCCGGCCAGTTCGAGCGCACGTTGATCGTGGCGGATGAAGGCGCGTCGGTGAGCTATCTCGAAGGTTGCACCGCGCCGATGCGGGATGAAAACCAGTTGCACGCCGCGGTCGTGGAACTCGTCACGCTCGACAACGCCTCGATCAAATACAGCACGGTGCAAAACTGGTATCCCGGCGACGAGAACGGCAGGGGCGGCATTTACAACTTTGTCACCAAGCGCGGCCTGTGCAAAGGCAGGAACTCGAAGATCACCTGGACGCAGGTCGAGACCGGCTCGGCGATCACCTGGAAATATCCGAGCTGCGTTTTGCTGGGCGATAATTCCAAGGGCGAATTTTATTCCGTCGCCGTGACGAACAATTATCAGCAGGCCGACACGGGCACGAAGATGGTTCACATCGGCAAGAACACGAGCAGCACGATCATCTCGAAAGGCATCTCGGCGGGCCACGGGCAGAACAGTTATCGCGGCCTGGTGAAAATTCAGAAGAGCGCCGCCAACGCGCGCAATTTCTCGCAGTGCGACTCGATGTTGATCGGCGCGAACTGCGGCGCGCACACGTTCCCTTACATTGAAGTGAAGAACACGTCGTCGAGCGTGGAGCATGAAGCCTCGACCTCGAAGATCGGCGAGGACCAGATTTTTTACTGCAACGCCCGCGGCATCGCGACGCAGGACGCCGTGAACATGATCGTGAACGGCTTCTGCAAGGAAGTGTTCAAGGAACTGCCGATGGAATTCGCGGTGGAAGCGCAGAAACTTCTAGGTGTAAGTTTGGAAGGCAGCGTTGGCTAGACACGGATTTCACGGATTAACACGGATTCAATCAGTGAAAATCTGTGTAATCCGTGTCAAACAATTTAGAACATGAGCAAGCAAACCATTCTGGAAATCAAAAACCTCAGCGCGGGTGTCGAGGGGAAACAAATTCTCAAGGGCGTCAGCCTGACGATCAAAGCCGGCGAAGTCCACGCGGTCATGGGCCCGAACGGCAGCGGTAAGAGCACGCTCGCCGCGGTGCTCGCGGGTCGCGACGGCTACGACATCACCGGCGGCGAAGTAATTTACTGCGGCAAAGACCTGCTCGACCTCGATCCCGAGGAGCGCGCGCGCGAAGGCTTGTTCCTCGCGTTCCAGTATCCCGTTGAGATTCCGGGCGTGAACAGCACCTACTTCCTCAAGGCCGCGCTAAATGAAATCCGCAAACACAAAGGCGAGCAAGAACTCGACGCGATGGAATTCCTCACGCTCGTGAAGGAGAAGATGAAGCTGCTCGAACTGAAGGACGACCTGCTCAAGCGCTCGGTGAACGAAGGATTTTCCGGCGGCGAAAAGAAACGCGCCGAAATTTTCCAGATGGCCGTGCTCGAACCCAAGCTCGCCATTCTCGACGAAACCGATTCCGGCCTGGACATTGACGCGCTCAAAGTCGTCTCGCACGGCGTGAACATGCTCAAGCGCGCCGACAACGCGCAGCTCGTCATCACGCATTATCAGCGGCTGCTGAACTTTGTCGTGCCGGATTTCGTCCACGTGCTGGTGGATGGTCACATCGTGAAGTCCGGTGGCAAGGACCTCGCGCTCGAACTCGAAGCGAAGGGTTACGACTGGATTCTCAAAGGCCAGGCCGTGGCGGCGTGACTTGATGCAAAGCAAATTCGCCAGAAGCCGCTCCTCAGCGTCGCAGACAAAGCTGAAGCGCTTCTTCGAGACGATCAGCCAAGGGCCGGTCTTCCAATGACTCTATGAGCTTCCGCAAACGAGTGGGTTGAATCATCTCCAGGCGCAACAACTCCCGCACGAACGACAAATCCTTTTCCCGCCGTGCCGCCAGTTTGCTGAAGGCGAGATCGTGCGGGTCGAGACACCAACCAATCGCGCCGCCGGTGTTTTCGTTGCACACCTTGACGAGCCGCGTTTCCCAACCGGTGGGCAAAGTAGCCGTCGTCGGCGCCACTCCATCCGCGTAATAACCGAAGGTCTGATTGAATTGGGAATACCGGCCCAAGCTGCCCTCGATCATTTCCGAGAGGTCCGGACGAAAGCGCGGGTAAAGGTCCGCTTCCAACGATTCGCGCAAGACGCGCGCGGCGTCAGGAAACGGGCCGAGAATGGATTGACTGCCGATGACGATGAACTCCGTCTCGCCCGTGACGCCTTTAGACGCCCGCAGTAAGTGTTCGAGGTCGGCGCGCTTCATATCGGCGCAGGATGCGGAGACGTTCGTCCTGTGGCATGAGGACGGCGAAGGGACTGTTTTGCCTCATGCGTTTGCCCTCATCGCTGCGGTCGTTCAGGGCTTCCAGCACGCCGGGCAGGCCGCGCGAGTTAATCAGGTCGAGCCACTCGGTGAGATCGTCCTTGGAATGAATGGAAAAGTCCGGGTCCGCTAGGAAACGCTCGATCCACGCGACGACCTGTTCCAGTTTTGACGGATCACTTCGCAAGACTCCGGCAATCACCTGATCCATCTCAAGGTTTCGCTCATCTATGACCCCATGCCAGTTCACGGCGCAAAGTAAACCACACCGCAACCGTTCGCGCAACTGCGGCCCGTGATGTTCGCAGTGCAAAATACATCCCCTTCAGCGCTCCCAACTCACCGTCGCCTCGCGCAGCGCAGGCTTGCGAGGCGTGGCGAACGCAAGCTAGCCTCGCGCGGAAATGCGCCTGCTGGACAAATACCTTCTGCGCGAACTGCTCGTGCCGCTCGCGTACTGTCTCGTCGGCTTCACGATTTTCTGGATCGCGTTCTCCTCCTTCAAGGATTTGGAAGCCTTGCAGGAAGCGAAGCTGCGCCTGGGTGACATCGTGTTGTATTACGTCATCACGCTGCCCGCCATGGTCGTGACGGTGCTGCCGATCGCGTTGCTGCTCGCGTTGCTTTACGCGCTGTCGAATCACGCGCGGCATCACGAGATCACGGCGATCCGCGCGGCGGGGGTGAGCTTGTGGCGGTTGAGCCGGCCGTACTTCGCGGTGGGCTTCGCGTGCAGCGTCGCGCTGTTCGCGTTGAACGAATTCGCCGTCCCCGACAGCGCGCTCAAGGCCGAGCAACTTCGGAAACACCGCTCAAAGACCGCCCGGGCCGCTGGCAACCCGGCCGTGATCCTGAATCTCGGCTTCGTCAACACCGCCGCCCGGCGCGAATGGTTGATCGGCTCCTACGATTTGAACACCGCCGAGATGATCAACCCGCGCGTGATCTGGACGCTCGCCGACGGTTCGCAACGCTGGCTTTATGCCACGCGCGCGAGCCGCACGAATGACGGCTGGATTTTTTACGACGCGCGCGAGTATCGCGACGACCCCGGCAAGTCCGCGAACCTGGTTCCCTCGTTGATGACGAATGTGCTCGCGCGCCACTGGGAGGAAACGCCGGCGCAGATCCGCACCGAGGTCAAGATCGCCAGCCGCATCACCTCGCCCACGTCGCGCGAGGCCGACCTGCCGCTGGTGGAAATCCGCGAATACCTCAAGCTGCATCCCGTCCTTGACAAGCAGGAGCGCCGTTGGCTGGAAACCAAATGGCACGGCCGCCTCGCGATGCCGTGGACATGTCTGGTCGTGGTGTTGATCGCGCTGCCGTTCGGCGCGCCGTCGGGCCGGCGGAATGTTTTCGTCGGCGTCGCGAGCAGCGTGTTCATCGCGTTCAGTTTTTTTGTGCTGACGCAATTGAGCCTCGCGCTCGGCACGGGCGGTTACCTGCCGGCGTGGCTCGCCGCGTGGCTGCCGAACCTGGTTTTCGGCGGCGCGGGAATCTGGTTCACGGCGAGAGTCAGATGAACGACGAACTGGCCGAACTGAAGGCGCGTTACGAGCGGCTGCACCTGCTTTACCAGGTCGGCAACGTCATCCACTCCACGCTCGATCCGCAGGAGGCGCTGCAACTGATCGTGCGCGAAGCCGTGCGCGTGATGCGCGCATCGAGCGGTTCGGTCGTGCTCGTGAATCCCACGACCGATTTTTTGGAAATCCACGCGGCGCAAGGTCTGCCCGAGGGCGCGGCCACGTTGAAATTGCGCGTCGGCGAGGGCATCACCGGCTCGGTCGCGCGCACTGGCAAGGCCGCGCGCGTGGGGGAAGTTTCGGCTGACGCGCGCTACGTCATGCTGCGACCGGAAGTGCGCTCCGAACTCGCCGTGCCGCTCGAAGTCCGCGGCGAAATCCGCGGCGTGCTGAACGTGGACTCGGATCGCGCCGAAGCCTTCAGCGCGGCCGACCAGGAATTGCTGGAAGGCCTCGCCGTCCAGGCGGCGCGGGTGATCGAGAACACGTGGTTGTTCGAACAGTTGCGGCTGAAGGCGCGCCTGTTTGAATCGCTGGCCAACGTGAGCCGCACCATCAACTCCACGCTGAATCTCGACGAGGCGTTGCGTGTCATCACGCGCGAGGCGTGCGCCTTGATGCGCGCGAAAGTGTGTTCGCTGATGCTGCTGGACGATTCGCACGCGTGGCTGGAACTGCGCGCGAGCTTCGGCGCGGGCGAAACTTATCTGCGCAAGCCGCGCTTGAACGTGGAGGAGAGTCTCATCGGCAGCGTGGTGCGGCGTAAAAAACCCGTGCAGGTGGAAAACGTCCAGACTTCCAGCCGCTACCAAAACGTGGAGGTGGCCCGCACCGAGGGTCTCGTCTCGTTGTTGAGCGTGCCGCTCGTCTTCAGCGGCGCGGCCGTCGGCGCGCTGAACATTTACACGGCGCTGCCCTACGCGTTTTCCAACGAAGAGATCCGCATCGTGTCCGCGTTCGCCGAGTTGTCCGCCATCGCCATCGAGAAGGCGCAACTCTACGAGCGCGTCGTGGACGTGGAGGAACAGTTGCGCCGGAACGAGCGGCTCTCCGCGCTCGGCCTGCTCGCCGCCGAGGTCGCGCACGAGATCCGCAATCCGCTCACGGTGATGAAAATGCTGTATCACTCGCTCGATTTGAAATTCCCACCGGGCGACCCGCGCACCGAGGACGCGCGCGTGATGGAGGAAAAAATCCAGCACTTGAACCGCATCGTGGAACGGATCCTCGATTTCGCGCGCACGGCCGAGCCGACGTTCTCGCCGGTGAACTTGAACGGCTTGATCGAGGAACTCGGCCTGCTCGTCCGCCACAAGCTCGCGAACCAGGCCATCGAACTGATTTACGAATTGTCGCCCGGCCTGCCCACGGTACCGGGTGACGCGACGCAACTGGAACAGGTCTTTCTCAACTTGATCCTCAACGGCGCCGAAGCCATGCCCGACGGCGGCGCGCTGCGCATTCGTTCCGGCGTTGTGTCCGGTGCTGGCGGTGCGCCGACGCACGTCACAATCGAAGTGATTGACACCGGCACCGGCATGACCGAGGAACAACAACGCCGCGCTTTCAGTTCGATGCTCACCACTACGAAGGAAAAAGGCGCCGGCCTCGGCCTCGCCATCGTGGGCCGCATCGTTGACGCGCATCACGGGACGATAAAAGTTTCCTCAACGCCGGGCCGCGGGACTTCCATGCTCGTCTCGCTGCCGGTGCAATAGAAGAAAAGCACCAAGCACCAACATCCAAGCTCCAGAGAAGCACCAAACACCGAAAACTGGCTTCTGCTTGGTTTGATGTTTGAGGTTTGGTGTTTCTCTGGAGCTTGGAGCTTGGAATTTGGAGCTTTGCCCGTTTCAATGTGACTCAATGTTGGCCAAACGTGTCATTCCGTGCCTCGACGTTCACGACGGCAAAGTCACCCGCGGCGTGCAATTCGGCGTCGCCGAAAAGGGTGGCCTGCGCAACGTCGGCGATCCCGTTGAACTCGCGCTGCGCTACAACGAACAGGGCGCGGACGAAATGGTGTTCTTCGACATCACCGCTACCGCGCACGGCCGCGGCACGATGGTGGACGTGATCGAACGCGCGGCGGACCAATGCTTCATGCCGCTCACCGTCGGCGGCGGCATCAAGTCCGTGGACGACATGTACACGATGCTGCGCGCGGGCGCGGACAAGACCAGCATTAACTCCAGCGCGCTTGCCAATCCCGAACTCATCCGGCAGGGCGCGGAAAAATTCGGCAGCCAGTGCATCGTCGTCTCAATTGACGCCAAGCGCGTCGCTCCGGACAAATGGGAAGTCTTCTCGCACGGCGGACGCAAAGCCACCGGCCTCGACGCCGTGGATTGGGCCAAGCACGCCGTCTCGCTCGGCGCGGGCGAAATCGTGCTGAACTCGATTGACGCCGACGGCACGAAAGCCGGCTTCGATCTCGTCATCACGCGCCGCATCAGCGAATCCGTCGGTGTGCCCGTGGTGGCCAGCGGCGGCGCAGGCAGTTTGGAACACATGGCCGAGGTGTTGCTCGAAGGCAAAGCGGACGCCGTTCTCGCCGCGAGTATTTTCCACTTCGGCACCTACACCGTCGGCGACGTGAAACAATTTTTAGCAAAGAAGAGCATTCCCGTCCGATTATGAAAAAGAGGCGTCGTCGAACGAAAGAGTGGCTACCTCGGCGAGGTGGGCGCCGCGCGCACGAAGATGGGCGCGGCGGTGAACAACACCACGGCGCATCGCGAGGCCACCGCGGCGGAGAAGAAAGCCGCCAAGAAGTTGGAGGCCGGTTTGCGCGAGGTGCAAAAGGCCGCCAAACAGAAGTACGCGCGGAGTAACCGCCTAGCGCTGGCCGATTATTTCATCGGCAAGAAGCTCAACGGCAGCCAGCACAACCTGTTGCAGACGTCGCAGACGATCCTCGGCAAGGTGGCGGGTGACGAGTTGCCGGGCATCACGACGACGAAGGTGAAGGCGCTCGGTGCGCAACGCAAGTCGTGGCTCGACGCGACGGAAACGCAGACGATGGCGGAAACGGCGTCGCTAAGTTCGCGGGCGGAGTTGAAGACGATGGTCAAGTCCATCAAGGACAAGAAAATCGCGATTCAACTGGCCGCCGACGCGGAGTGGCCGCACTCGGACGAGGAAAATTCCGGCACGCGCAAGGAGTTTGCGCTGTCGCCAAAACGTCCGCTGGCGGTGTAAAAGAATGTCACACGGGCAAGTGGACCGGTCAGTTCCCCTGGCCGGTCAAGACGAGAAGGCGCTCTGGAAACGGAGCGCCTTCCTTTTTTGGATGTTCTTCCCGGGCGTTGCGGCCATCAGCGAATCCATCCCGTTCAACTTCACGGCGTAATCAATCGCACCGAGGGGAAGAACGTCCGCACACGGCGCGGGTCGCGCGTCAGCAAGGGCAGGTGCGCGACGTAAGCGTGTGCGCCGATGAAAAAATCCGGCAGTGGCCGCGCCTTCCGCCCACCCGCGCGCCGGTATTTCTCGAACGCCTTGCCCGCCTGAAACGCCGCGTTGAGCGGCAGCGGAAGATACGTGAAGGCGGAAAGCCGATGCTCCAGTTCCTTTTGCGTGTCGAATTTCACCGCCAGCTCTGCGAAAACAATCGTGTCGTAACCGACCGGTCCTGCGTCGGCCCAGTGCTCGATTTGTTCACTGGACCACTCGAACCATTCCGGGTCTTTGGTGAGGATGTCCGCGATGACGCTGGTGTCCACCAGAATCATGACGCACTCCGGGTCAAGCGCAGCCAGCTTTCAGTGTCGCCTTTGACCTTGCCGCCCCGTAGCAACGCCGCCAACACCCGCTTCCCGCGCGTGAGTCTGGCCGCCTTGACCACCAGCACGCCGTCTGGTTGGTCCACGAACTCGACTTCGCGGCGCGGCAACAACCCGTGCCGCTTTCGCAACGCCGGCGGAATCGTGACCTGACCTTTGTTCGTGACTTTCATGCCGCGAAGTTTACGCGCTGCGGTAAGGAACTGCAAGACGCCACGAGAAGGCACAAGTGACTCCGGAGCGCGGAATTTATTCCGCTTCAACGTCCGAGGGTTGATGGCGTGAATACATTTCCAAGCCCAAGGCGGTCGGAAGCCGAGGCGGAATGAATTCCGCGCTCCGTCGGCTGCGGCTTCGCCGCCTTCAACTTATCGGCATCATTAAGCCAATCAAAAACGTGAAATAATTCACAAAGCCGCTTGCCGGGGAAAGCAACTCTCGCTTATCTTCGCGCGCCGTCGGTAGCGGCGCTAATAATTTGGGCTGGTGATTCAGGGTTTATGGGGCGCGGTAGAAAACGGTTGACCTGTGTCGGGATTTCTCAAGAATCCGTGACTCCGGGATGTTTTTCAACGCGGGCGTTTTCATTGGCGCAGTCTCAGGCGGGAACAAAAACAATTTTCGATGTCAGCGATTTTTCCGAAGTGGGCCAACCGATTGCCTTTGCTGGTGATCGTGGGCGGTGCTCTCACAGCGGGTGCCGTCACGGCGGGCGTGTGGTATTATTTCACGCCTAAATATTTCCGCGTCGGTTATCAGCCCATCCAACCGGTCGCCTTCTCGCACGCCACGCACAACGGCCAGCTCGGCATTGACTGCCGTTATTGCCACAGCGCGGTGGAGAAATCCTGGTTCTCCAACATCCCGTCCAGCTCCACCTGCATGAACTGTCACAATCAGGTGCTCAAGGATGATCCGCGGCTGGCGCTCGTCCGGGAGAGCGCGGCGAGCGGCAAACCGATTCCGTGGGTGCAGATCCATCGCGTACCGGACTTTGTTTATTTCAACCACTCGGTCCACGTCACGCGTGGCGTCAGTTGCGTCGAGTGCCATGGCCAGATCAACCAGATGGAGGAAGTTTATCATGCGAAGCCGTTGAGCATGGCGTTCTGCCTCGACTGCCATCGCAAGCCCGAGACGAAGGTCCGTCCGCTCGACAAAATCACCGACTTGAACTGGCGGTGGAGCCCTGATCCCAATGTGAACGCGCAACAGCAGCAGACGTTCGGAGAAAAATTCGTGAAGGATCACCGCGTGGAGTCGCTCCAAAATTGCTCGGCCTGTCATCGTTGATGAAAACCATTCCTCCAACCGATCTGACCCCGCCCACTGGCCGCCATTATTGGCGCGGTCTGGATCAACTGGCTGAGACGCCGGAGTTCAAGCAGTTCCTTAATCGCGAATTTCCCGAGGGCGCGAGCGAGCTGAGCGATCCCGTTTCCCGCCGGCATTTCATGAAGATCATGAGCGCGTCGTTCGCGCTCGCGGGCATCGGGCTGGGTGCAACGGGCTGCCGCCGGCCCGAGGACAAGTTGATGCCGTTCGGCAAGGCGGTGGAAAATTTTGTTCACGGCACATCGCAGAATTTTGCGACCGCGATGCCGACGCGCGGCGGGGCGATCCCGCTCGTGGCGAAATCTTACGAAGGCCGGCCGGTCAAACTGGAGGGCAACACCCATTTCCCCGGCGGCAATGGCAGCACTGACCGTTTCGCGCAGGCGTCGTTGCTGAATCTTTACGACCCGGATCGCGCGACGCGTTTCGCGAAACTGGACAGCTCCGGCAAACAGGTGACCGTGGACGCGGAAGCCGCGCTCGGCGCGCTGGCTGAACTCGCGAAGAAATTCGCCGCGACGGAAGGCGAAGGGTTGGCGTTGCTGGGTGAGCGGACGCAATCGCCGTCGCGCCGCCGGC
>SIBJ01000104.1 GCA_009695195.1 Pedosphaera sp. | reverse complement strand
GCGTTGACTGCCAGACAGCAGATGTGAAAATCCAGCGAGGAATGGAGTCGTTTGTTTCATGCGCCACTTTGAAACAACTCGCTCCAAGGATCCAGTTATATTCGCGTACAATTGCTGACGCGTTTTTCCTTATCTAAGCGCCATTCGAGCCAGACGCCTTTATATATCACCAACGCGGCGCGCCTCGCAGGCGACTTTGTCCTGAGTTTCAACACGCAAACCGGTCAGGACTACACCGTCGAATACGCCGATTCGTTGCCGCCGCCCGCGTGGAGCAATCTGGTCACTGTGCCCGGCAACGGAGGTCTGCTCACCGTCACAAACCAAAACGCTCCCGCCGGTGAGAGGTATTATCGGGTGCGAACGCCGTAAGCCCGGAAGTCCAGAAGTATCCAACTGAGTGGCGTTGGTACCCGTCGCCATGTGAAAGACCATAAGCTTGTTTCCGTCGGCACGCAGGATTCGGTGATGATTCATGCTCGTGAAGTGCTCCGATTGGGTCAGTTGCTGGCGGGCGGCTTCCCGCAAGGCGAACGGCTCGAACGGCTCAATCAAATCGCCGTTCGCCAGATGCAAGTTTTAATGTCCTCGAATCAGAAAGCGCTGCCGGGCACGAAAGAAAAATCCGGGATGTCGTTTGCGGTTCACGCCTTGCGCCTTTGCGTTGAGGAGTTTTTGGCAAGACGAGCGTTGATTGAAAATGTCGTTGCTTAAGATGAGCACCGGACGTTGACCGGACTGCTCGTGTCCCTTGGTCGGGGCGAGGTCGGCCCAATAAATATCGCCTCTCAATATTTGGGCCATGCGGAAATCTCGGTGGCGAGTCCTTCATCAGCCATCGAAGAGAGGGAGTTCGGTTGCGGCCAGCATCGCGGGTTCATGCGATTCCTCCAAAAAGTTTTTCGACCTTCGCCTTCACCGCTGCATCCATCTTGATCAGTGGTGGCCAGCCCCGAAAGCTTTCGGGGTTCGCCCGGCATTTTCTTCGTCGCATCAATGCCGAGTTTGCTGCCGCTGGCGATTTCGCTGGTGGCGTGGTCGAGCACGTCGGACGGGCCTTTGGTAAAGATGCTGTCGCGTTGCGGATCGGTGTTGGCGCAGAGGCGAAACAGCACTTCGCTGGTGTTGTGCACATCCACATCGTCGTCCACCACCACAAGGTATTTGATGAACATCATCTGGCCCAGGCTCGCCCTCTCCAGCAGGCCGGGAGGCCCGCCGCGACTTCGGAGTTCAACCCGCCAGTTGCACGCCGAGCGCTTCCAACGCCCGCAAGGTGGCCGCGGTGCGGCTTTCCACGCCGAGTTTCTCGAAGATATGGCCCAAGTGCTTCTTCACAGTCTTCTCGCTCATTCCCAGGATGGCGCCCACATCGGCGTTGGATTTGCCCTGCGCCACCCACAACAGCACCTCGGCGGCGCGCCCGGACAACGCCAGATTTTCCCGGAGCGGGGCGGGAGAGGTGAAATCCAGTTTGAAGCGGTGTTTTGCAATTTCGGCCCGCAGGCGCGCCTCATTCAACCGCTCCCGCTCGAACCGCGCGGCAATGGCGGCGAGCAGGTCCGCCTTCGCGACCGGCTTGGTGAGGTAGTCGTCCGCGCCCAGATTCATGCCCGCCCGCAAGTCGGCTTTCTCGCCCTTGGCCGTCAGGAAAATGAATGGGATGGTCGCGGTGTATTTGTCGGCGCGCAGCGCCTGCAAGACGGCGTAGCCGTCGAGTTCCGGCATCATGATGTCGCACAGGATCAGGTCGGGCAGTTCCTCCTGCGCGAGTTTCAGTCCCACGCGCCCGTTGTCGGCGGTCAGCAGTTGAAAGCCTTCCATTTCGAGGATCGTGAGGAGGTTGCGCCGCATCTGCGGCTGGTCGTCAATGACCAGGATGGTGTTCATGAGAGAAGCGTGAGATTCGGCCGGGCCGTTTGCTGGTGCAGGAAGGCCGTGGAGTTGTCGCCAGCGGGCGGGTCCCCGAAAACGGGCAGGACAACGACGAATGAAGTGCCGTCTCTATCGCGGCTGTCGAACGCGATCCGGCCCCGGTGGAGTTCGACACAGCGCTTGACGATCACCAGGCCGAGACCGCTGCCGGGTGTCTGGCCGACGTTGCCGCCCCGGTGAAACGCCTGAAAAAGCTGCCGGGCGTCCGCCTCCGAAATGCCAATCCCGTGATCTGATACGGTCAGGATGGCATTGTTCCCCTGCTGCTCGATCCGCAGCCCGACCGCGCCGCCTGCGGGCGAGTATTTGATCGCGTTGGAAAGCAGGTTGGTGAGGATGTGCCGGAGCAATCCTTCATCCCCGTTCGCCAATGGCAGTGGCGACGGGACATGGACCTCGACCCGGCAGCACGCGTCGGTCGCGGCCCGGACTTCCGCCGCGATCCGGTGGCTCACGGCGGCGAGGTCCAACGGCACCGGCTGGCATTGCAGTTTACCCGCTTCGACCTGACCCAACAGCAACACCTCCTCCATCAGCGCGCCCATGTGGCGGGTGCATTGGAAAATATCCTGCAAGTGCGCGGTGCGTCGTTCCGGGCTGAGGCGGCCCACGTAGTCCTGAAGGATTTCGGCGGAACTCATGATGACGCCGAGCGGTGTGCGAAACTCGTGCGAGACCATGGAAACGAAGCGGCTCTTTAATTCGCTCAACGCGCGCTCCTGGGCCAGCGCGCGCAGCAGTTCTTCCTCGGCCCGCTTGCGGGCGGTGATCACCAGGATCAAGGCGAGCAGGCAAGGCTCGCCGTTCAGTTCGACGGTTTCGGCCGACATCAACGCGGTCTCCTCCTGCCGCTGCTTCGTCCAAAGTCGCGCCTCGAAAGAGCGCACGATTCCTACGGTGCGTACGAGGCGGAGGAACTCGGACCGTTCCGCCGGATCCACCCACAGATTCAATTCCGTCGTCGGGCGCCCGAGCACTTCGGCGCGAGTGAAGCCGGTGGTTTCGAGGAAGGCCTCGTTCACTTCAATGAACCGGTCATCGGCGAGCCGCGTGATCGAGAGCACCGCGGGCGTCGAGCGAAACGCCTTGCCAAAACGCTCCTCCGATTCGCGCAACAACCGCGTGCTGGCGCGCAGTTCCTCTTCCTGACGCTTGCGCGCGAGGGCCAGCGCGGTCTGGCCCGCGACGAAGCTGAGGATGCGCTTGTCCTCCTCACCGAATGCTTCCGAGTCGTTCTGATCCTGCACCGCCATCACGCCAAACGTCCGACCCTCGACCGTCAGCGGCACGCCCAGCCAGATGGCGGAGGGGTGGCCCGTCTGGACGTATTCGCCGGCCTCCTTGAGCCGGGCGATCTCGGTGAGGTCGGCGAGCGTGGGCCGACCGGTGCGCAACACGTATTCGGTCATACCCCGGGCTGCCTGGCGGGGTGCCGGCGGCGGGTCCGCGAGATCTTTGAAATAGGGAAAGCTCACCCTTCCGCTGGTTTCGTCGAAAAGCGCGAGGTAAAAATTGTCGGCCCGCATCAACGTGCCAATGATGGCGTGAATGCGCGCGTAAAGGCTGGGCAGGTCCGCCGCCGCGGGCACGGCCTCGGAGATTTCAAACAAGGCCCGTTGAACGTGCTCCGCCCGCTCCTGCTCGGCGATGCCGGCGCGCAACTGTTCGTTGGCTTGCACGAGTTCGGCGGTGCGTTGCGTGATGCGCCGCTCCAGTTCCTGATTCAACTCCCGCAACCGCGCCTCGGCCCGCACGCGCGCGAGCTTGTTCGCGCAGAGTGAAGCGATGGAAGTCAGCAGGTCCAGATGCTCCGGGGTGAAGTAGCCCGCTTGCGGATGCTCCGAGTCAATCACCCCAAGCACACGGCCTTCCGTGGCGATCGGCACGGTGATCTCGGAAAACCGTCGCTCGTCATCCACGATGTAGCGCGCATCGGTGCGGGTGTCGGCGACGATCTCGGCCCGGCCACTTTGCGCCACAGTGCCGACGATTCCGCGGCCCAAGGGAATGACGAGCGGATTCAGAAGTCGTCGGCCTTCGGGATTTTTTGGGCCGTGGGCCGCCTTCTGGTGCAATTCGCCGCGCTCCTCGTCGAGCAAATAGACGACGCAATCCACGAAGCCGAGACGCGCCACGCAGTTCTTCGCGAGATCCCAGAGGATTTCCCCCTCGTTGTCCCGTTCCAGCAGCGACGTGGCAAAGGAGTCAATCGTGCGCGTGGCCGCCTCCGAGCGACGGACCTTTGCCTCCGCCTGCTTGAGTTGGCGCACCTGCCGCCGCAGGAAAACGATCCACACCACCGCCAACGCGAGCAGCGCGCCGCACACGGCCAGGATCGAATTGCGCGGCAACGGAGGGCGCACCATTGTGACATCGGCGGCGTGGTGTGGCGGCAAGGACGGCGGGTTGGTCGCCGGTTGCGCCAGAGCCGCGATCGCGAAGCCGGACGCCAACGCCAGCCCGAGCAGGCGGATGGGAAGACGGCGGGTTTGCAAGCGCATGGGCGGTTTCAATTTTGTTTGCACGACCGAAAACGTCCGGCGTCCGAGTTGCGAGTTGCGGGTTGCGCCACGCGGCACGAGCGATCCCGATCAATACTTGACGCAATCCACGACCCGCCATGCCGGAAGGAAGCAATCATGTGTTTGAGGCCAGGCATTGTTTAACCGTTTTTCCCGTCCGCAGCCATACTACTAAAGTCTCCCGCCCGGCGACCAAAGCAGCATTGTCAGCCGCATGGATCGTGGGCTACAGAGGAGGCGCATCAGCGACTATGAAAAACGTGAGACATCAAATCCAGAGAAACCCGCGCCATCGCTTGAGATTGAGCATTTCCTTGAAAGCCGTGTGCCGCCTCGTCTTGCTCTGCTTTGCCGCCAGCACGCTCGCGCCAGTTTACGCGCAGACATTCGTCAATTTCGAGGCGAAACAAACCGCGCTCACGCCGGAGATGGAGCGTCTCGCCGCACGCGGCACGGTCTTCACCAAAGCATACTGCCAGTAGCCAGTCTGTGGCCCGACTCGCGCCAGCTTGCTGACTTCATTGCGTCGAGAAGCCCGAAAAGACCGACGAAGCCCGCGATGCGAAACGGAACTTCAAAGACTGGGAGCGCCCGAAAATGACGCAGTAATCACTGCTTCGTCGCCCGTTCTGCTCGAGCACGGCAAAGTCAACATTTCTAGAATCTCACTACCTTGTTGCTGGCTTTTGTCTCCGCGTTCACTTCCCTTATACCCGCAGGTAATCCATACCGGCACTGCACCTGAGACAAAACATCGGGCGCGGAAAGTTTCCGCGTTAGTTGGCGGTGGGGGCGGCAGTTACTGGGTGAAAGCGACCAATGCCCTCCGATCCTAAACATCCTGAAAGCGACGCGCCCGGCTACGAATTGTTCGTCGGGCTGCTCACGCGGCATGAGCCGGCGTTGCGGAGGTTTGTGCGGACGTTGCTGCCGGGCTGGAGTGACGTGGACGAGGTCATGCAGCGCACGGCGCTGGCGGCTTGGCGGAAGTTTGGGCAGTTCGATCCGGCCACGGATTTTTTGAAGTGGTCGCTGGTCATCGCGCGCTTCGAGGCGCTGGCGTTTCGGCGGGCGATGGGGCGCGACCGGCTGGTGTTCAGCGATGACTTCATCGAAAAGTTGGCCGAAGAGGCGCAGGAGGAAACCGAACTGGCGCGACGCGAAGAGCGGGCGCTCGAAGGCTGCTTGCAAAAACTTTCCCCGGAACGGCGCGAACTGGTGCTGAAAGCCTACGCGGACGGCACCGACCAGCGCGACGTGGCGGCAGCCATCGGCAAGACGCCGGCCGCTTTCTACATGCTGCTGGCGCGAATCCGCCGCGACCTCGCGGACTGCATCGAACGCACGCTCAAACAGGAGGCTCTGACATGAATCCAACCATCGAAGAACTGACCGAGCGCTATCTGCGTGGCGAATTGACCGAAGCGGAACTCACGGCCTTGGAACAACGCCTGAGCGCGAATGATGCGGAGCGCGCGCAATTTCGGCGCGCGGCGCGGCTGGAGGCGAATCTGCGGGCGCACGCGACCGAGCAGCAAAGCGAGGTGGCGGCGTGGTCCGCTCCTCGTCCGGTGGTTGAAGCGACGCTGGCGGAATCGCTCCGGGCGCTGCTGTGGCGCTGGCGGGCACCGTTTGCGACGGCGGCGGCGGTCCTGGTGGGGTTGTTGCTCACGGCGGTCTTCGTTTCCAAGCGGAATACGGAAGCGTGGGCGACGGTGGTGCGGGTGGCGGACGCGGAGTTCGCGGACGTCGGGCTGCGCGCGAACGGAACTTTGCGAGAGCAGGAGGTGACGCTGACTAAAGGCACGGTGGAGTTTGTCACCGCGCGCGGGGTCAAGGTCGTCATTGATGCGCCGACGGAGTTTCGATTTGAATCGGCGCAGCGGCTCCGGTTGGTGCGGGGATTTTTGAATGCCGACGCGGGCGCGAAGGGCAAGGGCTTCACGGTGGCGACCTCGGCGGGCGAAGTGGTGGACCTCGGCACGCGTTTCGGCGTGGGTGTGGAACGCGACGGTGAGGCGCAGGTGGCGGTGTTTTCCGGCCAGGTGCGCGTGGAGCCGGCGGGCGGCAGGGCGCTGACCGGCGGCAGCGTGACACTCGACGAAGGTGGCGCGGTGAGGCTGCGCCGCGACAAGCAGACCGAGCGTCTTCAATCCATCCGCCTGCGCCCGGTCGAGGACGGATTGGCGGGATTGGGCCAGCCGAGCGTGGTCGCGGACATCGCGGACAACGTCACGAACCCGAAGATCAACTCATTCTACGGCCTGGTGCCGCAGGGGATGGGCGACGGGGCGGCGGCTTACACGATCAGGTCCGACATCGGCTGGCACGCGCCCGACGGCGTGCCGTTCCCGGCGGAACTGACCGGGGCCGATCTCATCCGCACAATGCATCGCGTGCGGCATGACACACGGTTTTTGCTGCGGTTCCGCGTCACGCAACCGGCGGTGGTTTACGTGATGATGGACGAGCGCGCGGAGCCGCCGGCGTGGCTGGAGCGCGGTTTCACGCGCACCGGATGGCGCGTGGCTTCGGGGCCGTGGCGGCCCGGCGGACGGGTGGTCGGGGAACTCAAGCCCGCGACGCGCGCGCCGGTTTTCATCCCGTGCGCGGTTTGGAAAATGGAGCTGCCTCAAGGCGGCGCGGTGGAACTCGGCCCGCCGCGCGAAGCGGGCGATCGCGGCCAGACCGCGATGTATGGCGTCGCGGTGAAGCCGGCGAATCAACGATGAACCAGCAAATCAAACCGATCCCCATGAAACCGATCCCCATGAAAACGCCCGTCTTCACCATCAATCGGCGTGCCTTCGCAGGCCGCCTCGCCTCCGCGCTCGCCGCGTCCGTCTTTCCATCGCTGTGGCTGCCGCGGGCCGCCTCCGCCGCCGACCGCAAGAAACCGCGCTCCGACGGCGCCTTCAACGCCAAACCTGCGAAGGGTGAGTGGCAACGGGACACACTCAAGGTGGGAGACGCGGCCCCCGATTTCACGCTGCCGGACGCGGCGGGTCGGACGCAGTTCACGCTCTCCAGTTCGTGGGGCCGGAAGCCGGTGGTGCTCATCTTCGGCAGTTGCACCTGTCCGCCTTTCCGCCGCCAGGTCGGCGAGATGGAGCAGATTTATCAGACCTACAAGGACAAGGCTGGCTTTGCGCTCGTGTATATCCGCGAGGCCCATCCCGGGTCGCGGATTCCTGGCATCAACGCCGGTGAGACGATCAACCAGACGGAGACGCTCGCCGGGCGGATGAAGCTGGCCGCCGAGTTCGCCAGAGAACTGAAACTGACTCTGCCCGTCCTTGTGGACAAGGAAGACAACAAGGTCAACGCCGCCTACGCGGGCTGGCCCAACCGCCTCGTCGTCGTGGGCGTGGATGGCAAGCTCGCCTATGTGGAAAAGCAAGGCGCCAGCTTCATGCCGTCCGCGACCGCAGAGTGGCTCAAGCAGAACACCGCCACCACAGCGCCGGCGGCACGCTGAAAGAAACCACGATGAACATGATGAACACGATGAATCACACCACCCAGAGCCGCCGGGAATTCTTGCGCCGCGCCGGAATGGCAATCGCAGCCGGCGCTTTCGCGGATCAGTTCGCCACGGGCCTTGCGCCGCTGGCGCGCGCGGCGGACGCAGCCACCAACACCGCCACTCTTTCACCCCGGCCGTTCGGCAAGGGCATATTCGGCCACGTCTATCACGGCGGCAAAACGCTGGAAAGACCGGAGGGAATCGCCGCGCTCGCCGCCAACCCCTTCATCGCCGGGACCCAACTCTCCTATTCGTGGGTGCAGCTCGAGCCCAAGCCCGGCGAATATCGTTGGGATTTCATCGAGCAGGCGATGGAGCCGTGGGCGAAGGCCGGCAAGAAATGCTGGATCGAAGTCGCGACCGCCTCCAAGCGCGATACTGCGGAGCGCGACACTGCGGAGCGCGGCGGCCGGGGTGCGCCGCTGTGGATTTACGAGCAGGGCGTTCCCAAGATTCAAGCCGAGAGCACCGCGAAATATCCGGTCTATTGGCACCCGAAGTATCTGGAGCTGTGGGGCGGCTTCATCCGCGCCTTCGCGAAGAAGTTTGACGGCGATCCGCGCATCGAGTTCGTCGCCACCGGCGGCTATTCCTCCGGGCACGAACCCAACCTCTCGGCGTGGGACAACGACACGCTGATGGACCAGTGGAAGCAGGCCGGCTTCGACGGCATGACGCCCACGGGCGTCTATCTCACGAAGGCGATCATGCCGATCCTGACGCTCTTCGGCGACGCCTTCCGCGCCACGCCCATCGCGCAGACCATCCACACCAAGAGGGAATTTGATCAGGCGATGAACGCCTACGCGAGCGCGCGGAAATACATCCTGACTTCCAACGGCATGAGCGTGAAGGCGGACGCGGATTCGCGGAAAAAATGGCGCGAGCGGCGGGAAACATTGCAGACGAAAGTAGGCTACGCCGAGTGGGGACCGACGGGTCGGAACCTCAACCTCGGCGGCAAGAAGAACCGGGCCAACGCCAGGTTCGCCACATTGCTCGAAGCCTATCAACGCGTGCTCGGCGACGACGACGATCCGAAGCTGCGTCCATCGAGCCGGCTGAGTTATCTGCCACTTGGTCAGAGGAAGCCCGAGGTCGAGACCGAGGCCGAATGGAACGCCGCGCTCGCGTGGGCGCATGAGCATCTCGTCGCCTGAACCCATGAGCATGCACACCCCAACCATTCCGCGTTCAGCAATGCCCGCCGCTTTCGCGCTCGGCGCGCTGCTGGTCCTGTTCGCAGCCTTGCTGGCGCACGCCGCGGAGAAGGAACGCCCGGCCACCGTGCCTGCGGGTTACAATTTCGATCCGTCCACGTTGCGCCCGCTGACGGAGCACTGGCAGTATCGCGGCCAGTTTGAAACCGGACTCTATCCGGGTGGCGCGAACGAACTGCCCGAAGCGCACCGCAAGGCGGGAGAGCGTCTCGCCGCCTCGATCCGGCCGCTGGACACGAACGGCAAGCCGGACGAGAAGAACGGCAGGATTCTGCTGTTGGCCGTCGGGCACTCGAACGGGCGGCATTACTTCGGCGCCTTGGAGGACAAGCTCCGGCAACACGCCGCGGAACTTCATCCCCGCTTCGAGTTCATCAACGCGGCCGTTCCCGGTGCGGGCCTGCTTCGCATGAAGAACTGGGCGACGGAACCGCCCCAGTCAAAATCGTGGCAGCGGGCCAAGGAGTTGACCAGCCGGCCGGGCTGCTCGCCGTTGCAGGTCCAGGCACTCTTGTTCATCGCGTCCGATTCCCAGGCTCATCCCAAAGCCTTGCTGCCGCAAACCCAGTTCCCCAAACCGATCGAAGAGATGCAGCGGAACCTGGGCACGGTCCTGGCACACTTCGCCAAGGACTATCCGAACCTGAAAATCGCCTTCCTGATGTCCGACGGCCTCCGGCACTTCTCGGGCGTGGAACCCGCGTCCTACGAGGAGGGCTTTGCCGTCAAATGGCTGATCGAGACCCAAATCAACCACAAGCCTGACACCGCGTTCGAGGGAGAAAGCCGCAAGCTCCCCTGGCTGGCGTGGGGTCCCTACATCTGGGACAACTCCTGGGACCAAAGCTACTTTCTGGACGGCACGCACGCCGCGCCCAAGGCCCGCGCGGTGTTCGTGGGCAAGGCTTGGGAACTCCTCAGCACCAGCAGCGTCGCCCGGCCGCGGTTCCTGAACTCAACAACCCCAACAACCAAGCCATGAAAAATCTTCCGCTTCCGCTTCAGCCTGCCGCATTCGCGCTCGCGTGCGCGGTGCTCGTTGGCTCGCCCGCGTGGGGCGCTGACAAGCCCGAGCGTGAATCCAAGAGCGACCGTCGTGCTTACCACGGCGTGCCCGACACGGTGGAGTGCGTCAAGGACGTGCCCTACGGCACCGGCGGCACGACGCCGCTGCGGCTGGACATTTACCGGCCAAAGAAACACGTGGACGCGCCGTTGCCCGTGGTGGTTTACATCCATGGCGGCGGATGGATGACCGGCGACAAGGCGGAGAAACACAGCGCCGACGCGGCCTTGCAACTGGCCGAGGCGGGATTCTTTGTGGCGAGCATCAACTACCGCCTCAGCGGCGAGGCCGCGTTCCCGGCGGCGATCGAGGATTGCAAATGCGCCGTGCGTTTCCTGCGCGCGCACGCGGCGCAATACGGCATCCGCACCGACCGCATCGGCGCGTGGGGCATGTCGGCGGGCGGACACCTCGCGCTGTTGCTGGGCACGTCGGGCGGGATGACGCGGCTCGAAGGACTCGGCGGATGGGCGGAACAATCCAGCCGCGTCCAGGCGGTGGTGAGTTATTACGGGCCGACCGAGCTGGCGGTCCGGGCGGCCAGGAAACAGCGCGGCGGGGCGGAACCGGCGGCGCGCCCGGACAAACGATCCGGCCGGCGCGATCCCGAGGCGCAATTCCTCGGCGGCACTTTCGCGGCGAAGCCCGAGGCGTATCGGCTCGCCAGCCCGCTCACCCACGTCACGCCCGACGATCCGCCGGCGCTCATCTTCCACGGCGCCGACGACGGGAGCGTTCCACCCGAGCAGTCGCGGCGGATGGCCGACGCGCTGAAGTCCGCCGGTGTGCCTTCCGAATTGGTCATCGTGCCGGGGGCGGGGCACGGCTTCTACAGTCTCGGCGCCGACAAGGTCCGCGAACTCGGGCAGCGCGTGGTGGAGTTTTTCCGGCGCGAACTGCTGATGAACCCGGCGAACTCAACGGCGAGAGGGAAGACTCAGATTCAGACGCCCAGAGCAATTCCATGAAACGCGAAATGACACAACGACTCCCCGTCATCACTGGATTGATGATCGGCCTCGCGCTGGCCGCCGCACCCGAGCTCCACGCCGAGCCGCTCGGCAAGGGCGTCTTCGCGCGGTTCACTCTGAAAGACCGCTCGAAGATTCCGAACCTCAACACCAACGACTACGCGTTCACGCGGCGGAACACGAACGTGGACGGCGCGCTCGGTTGGTTCAACTGGTCGGAGCTGGAACCGGCGGAGGGCGCAACGAATTTCGCCGTCATTGACTCGTTCGCCCAACCCTGGCTCGCCGAGGGAAAGAAGCTCGCCATCGGCGTCGTGACTTCGCCCGACGGAGTGCCGGCGTGGGTTTATGCGGCGGGCGCGGCGTCGGTTACGGGCGAGCCGCCGGCCAATCGTGTCTATCCCGTCTATTGGGACGCGGTGTATCAGCAGAAGTTCGGCGCGTTTCTCCAGCGGCTGGCGGCGCGTTACGCGAATGATCCAAACCTTGAGTTGATCGTCATGGGTGGCTTCGGGGAAGGCATCACCGAACACATGGTGGACAACGACAGCGGGACGGAGATTTCCTTCACCACCGCGCAATGGCAGGCCGCCGGCGTGTGCCAGGGACTGACGACGAATGAGTGCACGAACTTCTGGGCATACATTTGGAAGACGCCCTACCTCCAGGCGATCCAGGACGTGCGCGCGCGCTACCGCGCGGCGTTTCCGAACACGCAATTGCTCACGCGCGTGCATGAACTGGGCGAGGTGGTGATTACTCCGTTCGAGGCCGCGCTGCGCACCGACTCCATCGCCAGGGGCTACGCGCTTTGCAACGACGGAGCGAACATAAACGTCGAGCCTCTATCGCGCGCTTCGCTGCGGGCACTATCACAATCGGTGCGCGTTGGCTGGATCAGCTTCACCGGACGCGACAAGAAGCCGCGCGATCTGGCGACGCTGGCCTCGACCTCCGGCGGCGCGCTCGGCTCGCGCGCCTACTACGTCAAATACACCTGGGTCATTGACGGCGTCGGTGAATCCACGCCGTCGGGGAGTACGAACCGCACTGTCGGCGCCGGCCAGTTGCTCGTGGCGGCGCTGCCGCCCTTCGCCACCGAGATCAACCGCGCCAATGTCTATGTCGGCTTCTCCAGGAACGGCGCTTACTACCTGCAAGGCACCGTGAACAACGACGGCGGCACGTGGACGGAGCCGCCAAGCGGCGTCGTCACCAATACCTCGTCGCCGCCCACGACGAACAACGCCATCGGATCGGTGCTTGACCTCTACCAGCACATGGCCGGGCTGGATGCGCACGCCAAACTGAACAACTCCGCGCACATCAGCTACATCTTCCGCGACCTCGACACACTCATCAAAAGCACGCCGGGCACGAGCACTTACTCGGCAAGCGACCCGGAAAAATTCGCGCCCGGCCTGGTGTGGCTGCATGAGCACCTCTGGCCCGCGCCCCTGCCGGTGGTTGTGCTTCAAGCGGTCCCGGCGTTCACATCGCTCACGTTGCAGTGGCCCGCGGTGGACGGTTTCAGCTATCAGGTGCAATTCAGCCCCGACCTTTTTTGGTGGACGAACGCCGGCCCCGTTATCCCGGCCTTCACCAATTCCATGATGTGGATTGATGACGGGACTGGAACCGGCACGCCACCCTCGCAGGTAACCCGGCGCTTCTATCGCCTTGAATTGCCGCCATGAAAACACGGCGTCTTTGCGGTGCGTGATGGCGGTGACGTGGAAGACAGGATACGGCTCGGGCAACGTGTAGTAGCCGGTGTGGTCACCGAACGGGCCTTCGTCGCGCAGCGGCTCGGTCGGGTCAACGTAGCCTTCGATGACGAAGTCGGCCTGCCTGCCAACTGCTCGGCGTCGGCAGGCGTTGGGCAAAACGGTTTTCAATTCTGGCAAAATCATTTCAAAGCTCGGCCGGCTCGGCCTTAAGCTGCCAAAGCGCGCTCACTGGCACAGCGTGCAGGTTCGGTCCAAAGGCGACGCTCGTTGAACCGGTGTAAAGCAGGATGCCGCGCAGGAAACGTTTGCCCGTCTGCTCGCTCAAATGCCGCAAACCCTTGAAGTCGCTGCTCGTTGGGCTGGCCGTCTTCTTCACCTCGATTCCGACCAGCCGCCCGCGCGCATCCTCCAGCACGAAGTCCACTTCCTGTTGCGTGTGCGTTCGGTAGTGAAAAAGACCGGGCCGCGTCTCGCTCCACGAAATTTGTTTCGTCAACTCGCACCCCACGAAACACTCCAAGGCCGCGCCCGTCATCAAGTCATCCGCCTGCAACCGCGCGGCGTCCAGACCGAGCAGGTGGCATAGCAATCCGGTATCGCCGAGCAAGACCTTCGGTGTCTTGACCAGCCGCAGGCCGAGATTGGCGTGCCACGGCGACAGCGCCCGCACGAGAAACGTCGCCTCGAACAACGCCCAGTAGCGTTGCAACGTCGTCTGCGGCATCGCCGCATCGCGCGACAAGTCGGCGAAGTTCAGCAACCCCATCGCCCGCGACGCCGCGAGGCGCAGCAGACGCGGAAGTTCCCGCAGGCCGCTCACGTTCGCGAGGTCGCGCACGTCGCGCTCCAGAATCGTCGTGACGTAAGAGCCAAACCACGCCTGCCGCCGGGCGGCGTCGGTGCGCGCCAGCACTTCGGGATAACCACCCGCAGCGATGCGCCCGGCCAGCGCAGGCCAACTCGTGT
>SIBJ01000103.1 GCA_009695195.1 Pedosphaera sp. | reverse complement strand
TGTCGGACAGCATTCCAATGTGCCCCAAAAACTGTCCGACCTCAGCCCGGAACACTGTCCGATATGAATCGGAACGGTGTCCGGCAGAAATTGGAACGCTGTCCGACAGAAATCGGAATCACTGTCCGACAGCCCCCGGAATACGCATCGGCGCCGGCTTTGGCGGGATGGAACTCAGCACCATGCTCTCGGAGGCGTTTGGCGACGCCATTGAAGTGACGCTGATCGACAAGAACGACTCCTTCTATTTCGGCTTCTCGAAGCTCGACGTCATGTTCGGGCTGGATAACCCCGACAAGGTCCGGTTGCCCTATAAGAAATTCGTGAAACCCGGCGTGCGGCTGCTCCAGGAAACGATTTCACGGGTCGATCCCGTGGCCAAGCGCGTGACGACTGATCGCGGAACCCATGAGGCGGATTTCCTGGTGATTGCGCTCGGAGCCGACTACGATTTTGCCGCCACACCGGGCATGTCGGAGGCCACGGAGTTTTACACGCTGGAAGGTGCGACGCGGCTGGGTGAAATGCTTCCTTCGTTCACCCATGGCCGCGTGTTGATCGCCGTCGGCGGGGCGCCCTTCAAATGCCCGCCGGCGCCCAGCGAAGCGGCGCTGATGATGCACGAATACCTCACGCGCCGCGGCATCCGCAGCGCGTGCGAGATCACGCTCATCTTCCCGCTCGAAGCTCCGACGCCTCCTTCGCCCGAGACCTCGCGGGCGTTGCTCGCCGCCTTCGCGGAGCGGAACATCACTTTCGTGCCCGACCGCGAAATGAGAAAGGTGGACACGCAACGCCGGGAGGTAACTCTTGACGATGGCCGAGTGTTTCCTTACGACATTTTCCTGGGCGTGCCGGCCATTCGTGCCCCGAAGATGCTGGAGGAGAGCGGCATGACCGAGGATGGCTATGTGCCGGTCAAGCCCAAGACGCTCGAGACGCGCTTCCCGGACGTTTACGCCGTCGGCGACTGTGCGCGACAGGGCACCCCGAAAGCCGGCATCTTCGCCGAGGGCGCTGCGCGCGCCGTCGCTAGGACGTTGATCGCGCGCCTGCGGAACGAGGAGGTTCCCGTGACTCACGAAGGGAAGGGTGTCTGTTACATTGAGTTCGGCGGTGGACGGATCGGCCGGGTGGACATTGATTTCTTCTCCAATCCCGATCACCCGACGGGCATCTATCACGAGCCTTCGGTCGCGATGCGCGCCGACAAGGAGCACTTCGGATCGAGCCGCCGCGCCCGCTGGTTTGGGCTGTAGCAATGAATGCGGCTAACCATGCGCTGCAGCGAACGGCGGCGGGCCGTCGCGGTTGCAATCGGCGCGTCTCGTGGCCGCCGTCGCTGAGCTTGGGTCGTTAGGCGTTGCTACGCGTCTCGTGTGAACGAAAGCCGATGATTACTGAACCAACTCTGAACTCGACCGTCAGCGCTGAACTCGTCGTTTCAACCAGCGACCTTGCCAGCGCATTGCCACTCGATTCCAGCGACGCCTTTCCAGCCGTCTTTGCCACTGCGCGGTTGGTTGCCCTCATGGAGATTGCCAGTGCGCGGCTTTTGCGGCCTTGTCTTGCGCCGGGTCAGCTTTCTGTCGGCGTTAGCGTCGAGATTACTCATTCGGCACCGACGCCGCTCGGTGCCACAGTTTCCGCCACTGCTCGCTATGTCGGACGAGACGGCAAGCTCTTTGCCTTCGAGGTCGTTGCTTCCGACGCAGCCGGCGAGGTTGGCCGAGCCACACACAAGCGCGCCATTGTCGATGTCGAGCGATTGCAGAGCAGCGCCTCCCGACGTATTGCCGCCGCCTCAAACTCGCAATGACCGCAACGCCTAACCATGCGCTGCAGCGAACGGCGGCGGGGCGTCGTGGTTGCAATCGGCGCGCCTCGTGGCCGCCGTCGCTGAGCTTGGGTCGTTAGGCATCTACGCGTATGTGCAAAGGAACATGGGTTTGCTTCAAGTGTCGCACCGCCGTAAGGCGAGACACCTGGCGTCATGTCACATATCTGCGCCCTGAATTGATTGGCGATACCATGACAGGTCGCGTGAGGTGTCCGCATTGTCGCGGTGCTTGTCAATTTCTAGGGCCGAGCATTGCTATTCCGCCAAAGCGCGAGTTGACCAGTTGGCGTCGGTTGCAGGTGGAGGTCGCACAGTTTCGTCAGGATGTGGCAGCAGACCGTCAGAAGTCAGCGACCCGCAAGAAGCACGATTTGGAGCGTCGCATCCGCGACCTCAAGAGTCGCCCGGCCAGTTCTGAGCGCACTCGACTTGTCAAAAAGTTGGAGAAGGAGTTACCCGATGCCTAACCATGCGCTGCAGCGAACGGCGGCGGGCCGTCGCGGTTGCAATCGGCGCGCCTCGTGGCCGCCGTCGCTGAGCTTGGGTCGTTGGCTCGACACCATGCACATTCTCACGTCATTGATTGTTGTTGGACTCGCGCTCCTTTGCGGATGCGCGCACAAGGACGAGATGCGCTTTACGAAGGGCACGGGCGACATGGGACAGTTCGTTATGCAGCAGGCACTCAAGCGCGACGCGCGTCCAGTGGCCACGAACGGCCTCCCCGTGATTGCAGGAGACTGGAGTTACTCCGAGGACCAGTATGGCGTGGTCTTGCATTTATCTCGTGAGCGTTTTCCCGAGGTTCAGGCGTTTCTACTACAGGCTTTCGGCCCTCCAGCACAGGAGGCGACAGACACCACCGACGGCGGCAAGCTCGGCTGGCATTCGCCCAAGACGATTGGAGTCGCTCTTCAGTTTGGTTACGACCCAGAACGCACTCAGGTCATTGTCTTGCGTCCACAGCCAGCCAGCGAGATTATCAAGCGCATCCCGGAGGCATTGGAGAGGAGCAAGAAGTGATATGACGCGGCCTAATCCCGTAATAGACTGCAAACTCTCCGTGCTTTCCCGAGTCCAGCCACTTGCCGCTTGCTCCGCTGCCCTGCCCGCTTAACCTGTCAGCTTGGATCGGTTCACGGCGAAATATTTGCGCCGGGTTTCAAACCCACCCGATTGCAGCGCGCATGAATTCAAACCCGACCAAAAACCCAAGGCCGGCTTCCGCGCTCGACCGCGACGCCATCCTCGCGGCGTTGCAGGCGCTCTCCGATGAACTCGCGCGCCTGCAGGTCGCGGGCGAGCTCTGCCTCTTCGGCGGCACCGTCATGGTGCTGGCGTTCGCGGCGCGCGTCAGCACGAAGGACGTGGATGCGCTCTTCCAACCCGCCGCGCTGATCCGCAAACTGGCGGACGAAATCGGCACCGCGCAACACCTCCCCAAGAACTGGCTCAACGATGGCGTGAAAGGTTTTCTATCGGCCAACCACGCCGTGACCGCCGGCAACCTGCCGCAGTTCCCGCATCTCCGGCTCACGATGCCCGTGCCTGAATATCTCCTCGCGATGAAGTGCATGGCCGCACGGCTCGGCGGCACGACCGACGAACCGACCGACGTGCCGGACATTTTGTTCCTGGTGCGAAAGCTGGAATTGAAGTCCTCGCCGCAAGTGCTCGATCTGGTGGCGCAGTATTACCCCGCCAACCGTATCCCGGTGAAGACGCAGTACCTGATCGAAGGCTTGTTCGAGGAGGGAAAAGTATGAGGCCGCAAACCCTGGCCGAGGTCGCGCAACTCACGTCGGAAGGCGATTCCTTCGACCGCTGTCTGGCAAATTTTTTGGACGAATTTTATCTCGCGCCGAACGCCGCCGCCTTGGCCGCCGAGCCTCGAAGGCTCGGCCCGCAGTCGGGCGAGCGCGGACAGGTTCAGGATTGCTATCTCGCCGCCACGGCCGAGGAATTGGCGCGGCGATTTTCGCTGTCGGTGCCGGACTGGACGACGGGGGAAGGACGCGCGTTGCATCGTCCGTGGTTTGCCTCGACGCTGGCCGCGCTGCGGGCCGTGCTCATTCTCGAAAGCCCGCCGGCCTTTCGCGCCCGGAATTTGTTCGTGAGCGAGAACGCCTTGTCGCGCGCCTGAAGCATCCGCGCATTGGTTGTTCGATGTTGGATGTTGGATGTTTCCCCAAAAACCACTTGCCGCTTGCTCCGCTGCCCTGCCCGCTTAACCTGTCAGCGTGGATTGGTTCACTGACCGGCATCTTTTCCTGCTCGCTGTGATGGTTTACGGCGCGTGCATGGTCCACGCCGTTTTCCTGTGGCGCAAAGGTTTTCGCCAGCACGATCACGCCAGCTTTTTCCTGCTGCTCGCCGGCTTCCTGCTCCACACCAGCGCGATGGCGGCGCGCGGGTTCTCGCTGGAGCGTTGCCCGGTCAACAATCTCTTCGAGGCCACGATCTTCCTCGCGTGGGCGCTGGTCATCGCGTGTCTCATCGTGAGCCTGCTGCCGCTGCTGCGCTTCGTGAGCGCGTTCGCGTCGCCGGTGCTGTTCGCGATCGGCGTGTTCGCGCTCATGCCGTCGCTCGATCCGCCGCACGGGCCGAAGCCGGAATTTTCCGAGGGGCTGAAGAGCCTGCACGCCGCGTTGATCCTGCTGGCGTACGGCGCGTTCGGTCTCGCCTCGGTGGCGGCGGTCATGTTTCTCACGCAACAACACGATCTGAAGTTCAACAAGCTGAAGGCCGTGCTCTCGTTGCTGCCGCCGATCCAACGGCTCGAAATCGTCACGGGCCGGCTGGTGCTGGTGGGATTTGTTTTGCTCACGCTCGGACTGTACGCCGGCGGACATCTGCCGCGACCGGAAGGCGTATTGTATTGGAAGGAAACGAAGGTGGTGTGGTCGGGCCTGCTCTGGGCGCTTTACCTCGGGCTGCTGGTCGGGCGCTGGCGGTTCGCGTTGACGGGCCGCCGCTTCGCCTGCGGTGTCATCGGTGTGTTCGCGTTCCTGCTGCTGACGTTTTGGGGAACAAATCTGTTGTCCACGTTGCATCATCCATGAGCGTTCTCGTTCTCGGCCTCAGCCATCGCACGTCGCCCGTGGAGTTGCGGGAACAGTTCGCATTCGCCGAGGCGCACATTCCCGAAACACTCGCGCAACTTCGCGCGCAAGGCATCGCGGACGAGGCGGTGATTCTTTCGACGTGCAATCGCGTGGAAATCTACGCGGCGACGAAGCTCGAACCGGCCAAGGCGTTCGGCGAGTTGAAACAATTTCTCGTCAAGCTCCACGCCTACGAAAACTCGTTGACGGACGAACTTTACACGTTCGCGGAGCCGCAGAGCGTTCATCATCTCTTCAAAGTCGCCGCCGGACTTGATTCGATGGTGCTCGGCGAAACGGAAATCCTCGGCCAGCTCAAGACCGCCTACGACCTCGCGCTCAAACACGGCCACACGGGCGCGCGGTTGAACAAGATATTCCAGCGCGCGTTCAACGTCGCCAAACACATCCGCACGGAGACGAACATCCAGCGCGGCAGCGTCTCGGTGGCGTCGGTCGCGGTGGAATTGGCGGAGAAGATTTTCAACACGCTCGCCGGCCGCGACGTGATGGTCATCGGCGCGGGCGACACAAGCGAGAAGACAGCGCGGGCGTTGTTATCGCGCGGCGCGCGCAGTGTCATCGTCGCGAACCGCACACACGAACGCGCCGAAGCCCTCGCAAAGGAACTGAACGGGCGCGCCGTGCGATTTGACGATTGGAGCCGGGAGTTCGCGCAGGTGGACATCGCCATCAGCAGCACCGCCGCGCCGCATCACATCCTCGACCGCGCGAAGCTGGAGCCGATCATGAAGCTGCGGCGCAATCGTCCGCTCCTGCTCGTGGACATCGCCGTGCCACGGGACATTGATCCCGAAGTGAACTTCATGGAAAACGTATACCTTTACAACGTGGACGACCTGCAAGGCATCGCGAACGATTACCTCAAACAACGCCAGGACGAGATCGCGCGATGCGAGGCGATCATTGTGGAAAAAGCAAAGGCGTTATTCGACACGCGAGCCGTAATATCGCCGCTCGCAAACCCGCGCCCCGCGTACGGGAACGAATGAACAAACCAAAATCATTTTCCACGCCGAGAGCGCGGAGAACGCTGTGGCCCGCTGAGAAAACTTCTCTGCGTTTCTCTGCGCTCTCTGCGTCTCTGCGTTAAATCAAATGCCCATCGAACGCCCCATCGTCATCGCCACCCGCGGCAGCGCCCTCGCGCTCGCGCAAGCCAACCTGATCACCGCGCAGTGCCGCGCCACGTTTCCGAAACTTCGCTTCGAGTTGAAGATCATCAAGACCACCGGCGACAAGTTGCAGAAAGCTTCGATGGCCAAGACGGGCGCGAGCCTGCCCAAAGGTTTGTTCACGAAGGAACTTGAGGTAGCGCTCGTGAAACGCCAGGCCGATATCGCCGTTCACAGCTTGAAAGATTTGCCGACGGAGTTGCCGTCGAGTTTGATCCTCGCAGCCACGCCCAAGCGCGTGGACGTGCGCGATGTGCTCGTGTATCGCGACGCGGAGTGGTTCGCTAATCCGGAGAATCATCAGCAGGAAGATTGGTCGCCGGGCCAGAGCGCGTTGCGTGGTTTGCCGCCGCACTCGCAGCTCAAGGATTTTCCGAAAGGCGCGACCATTGCCACGAGCAGTACGCGGCGAAAGGCGCAATTGCTCGTCGCGCGGCCCGACCTCAACGTCGTCGAGATCCGCGGCAACGTGACGACGCGGATGCAAAAGGTCGCCGACCGCGCGGAACTCGACGGCACGGTGCTGGCGCTCGCGGGAATTTCACGGCTCAACTTCACAATCCAGCCGGACGGGAAGTTGAAGGGCGACGCCGTTCCAGACGGTTTGCTCGCGACCGTGCTGGACGTGGACGTGATGTTGCCGTGCGTGGGCCAGGCGGCCATCGGGATCGAGATCCGCGCGGACGACGAGCGCATCGCGAAGATTTGCGAGCGGCTGAATCACTTCAACACATTCCAGGCGGTGACGGCGGAGCGGGCATTTCTGGCGGGCATGGGCGGTGGTTGCCAGAGTCCGGTCGCGGCTTACGCGGAGATTACCGGCGAGACGATTTCGATGAGCGCGGTTTCCTTCCGCGACGGCCCGGCGAAACGCACTTCCGGCAAAGCGAAGATCAAGGAAGCGGTTGCACTCGGTGAGAAACTGGCGGCGGAGTTGAAGTAGCTGCGGGGTGCGCGCTTTACCGCCCGGGGTTTGCAGCCTAGATTCGGCGCATGAAGACATTCAAAATCGTCGTTGAACGCCACGATGACGGCTACGTCGCTTATCCGCTCGGATTGAAAGGCGTGGTCGTGGGGCAAGGCGATACCTACGAGCGCGCGGTCGCCGATTGTCAATCCGCCATCCGTTTCCACGTCGAAACTTTCGGACCTGAGGTTCTGGAAACCGAACCGGCGGTGCTGGAAGCGTTCATCGCCGAGGCCCATGCCTTAATTCCCGGTTGACGCCCCGAAACGGCGCGTCGTTCGCGCGCTGGCGAGGCTTGGCTTTCGGATCGTCAACGAACGCGAGCACATTGCGCTGGTGCGCGAAAATCTTGATGGCACGCGAACCCCGCTCACCATGCCCAATCATTCGCATCTGAAATCCTCCACTCTCCGGACCATCTGCACGCAGTCCGGCATTCCGCGTGAAGATTTCTTGCGGGCCTACGAACAAAGCTAACGCGGCTCCGAAAAGTAGAACTGTCGCATCAGTCCAGATCAATCGAGACGTGTTTCGTTTCGAGGAATTCGTCGAGACCCTCCGTGCCGAGTTCGCGCCCCCAACCACTGTGTTTCATCCCGCCGAACGGACATTGCGAAGTCGTCGGCAATCCGTCGTTGATCCCGATCGTGCCGGCTTCGAGCGCGTCGGCGAGGCGGAAGATGCGGCTGGCGTCGCGCGTGAAGACATAGGCGCTCAAGCCGTAACTGTTCCCGTTGGCGAGTTCGATGGCTTCCTTTTCGGTGTCGAACGCCGAGACCGGCGCGATGGGCGCGAAGGTTTCCTCGAACATGCAAAGGCTCCCGCGTCCAACGTCCGCCAACAAAGTCGGCTCGAAGAAAAATCCCGCGCCCGGCACCGGCTTCCCGCCGCACAGTAACTTCGCGCCGCCGGCGACCGCATCGTCCACGTGCTCGGCCGCCTTCGCCACCGCCTCGCGATCAATCAGCGGGCCGATCTGCGAATCCGGATCGAGTCCGTCGGCAACTTTCAGGACCCGCACCTTCTCCGTCATCAGTTCCAGAAACCGCGCATACACCGGACGCTGGACATAAATCCGGTTCGCCGCGATGCACGACTGGCCGGTGTTCCGGAATTTCGCCATCATCACGCCCTTCACCGCCTCGTCGAGATCGCAATCGGCGAACACGAGCACCGGCGCGTTGCCGCCGAGTTCGAGGGAAAGCGGTTTGACCTGCGCCGCGGCGCCGGCGATGAGTTTCTGTCCGACTTCGGTCGAGCCGGTGAAAGTTATTTTCCGGCAAAGTGGATTCTCGAGAAACTCCGCCGCGATCTCCGCCGACGGACCGACGACGAGTTGAAAAATATTGTGCGGCGGCTCGACGGCGGCGATGCACTCGGCGAAGGCCACCGCGCAGAGCGGCGTCTTGCTCGCCGGTTTCAAAATGACCGTGCAACCCGCCGCGAGCGCGGGCGCGACTTTCCGCACCGCGAGCACGAGGGGAAAATTCCACGGGCTGATCGCCGCCACGACGCCGACCGGCGACTTCACGATGAGATGCCGTTTGCCGTCCATCTGCGGCGGCGCGATGCGACCGTAGATGCGCCGCGCTTCGCCCGCGAACCAGCGCAGGTGGTCCACGGCCATCGCCACTTCGCCCTGGCTCTGCGTGACTGGCTTGCCGTTCTCAAACGTGATGGTGCGCGCGATCTCCTCGCGGCGGCGTTCCATTTCGTCGGCGACGCGCTCGAGCAAAACACCGCGCGCCTTGCCCGGCACGTGCCGCCAGGTAGCAAACGCCGCGTGCGCGTCGCTGAGGGCCTGCGCCACGCGCGAACGGCCGACGACCGACATGCGCGCGTGCTCCTCGCCGCTCGCCGGGTTCACGACCGGAATGGATTCGGGTGTGATCTCCCAGTTGCCGTTGAGGAAGACGGGATAGGTTTTCATTTTGCGTCAGTGCGGCAAAGAGTGGCCCACATTGGAGCATTGCGCAAAAAGATTGTTCCCGATAACCGCGCAAATACGGGCCGGAAGAAATCTATTGCCAATCTTCGTCGAGGGCCTATAAGTCATCGCGCGAAGAATCATCATTCGATCATGAAACACGGAATTTTAATGCACGAAACGGACGACGACGTTGGGGTCGCGGTGCGGGATTTGAAAAAAGGCGAAAAAATCGGAGCGGTGACGCTGGAGGGCAAGTCCGCCGGCAGCGTGAAACTCCGGGAGAATGTTCCACTCGGCCACAAGGTCGCCATGCGCGATCTCGCCACGGATGCGTCCGTCATCAAGTACGGCCGGCCCGTCGGTCGCGTCGTCAAGCGCATCACGCGCGGCGCGCACGTCCACGTTCACAACGTCAAAACTCTTCGCTGGCACGTATGATCCGCCCGTCTTCATCTTAATCTCAATCTCAATCTCTCTCCCGCTCCCATGATCAATCCCGCCAAACTCAAACTCACCGGCTTTCGCCGCGCGGACGGACGCTTCGGCATCCGCAATCACGTCATCATTTTGCCGGTGGACGATATTTCCAACGCAGCTGCAGAAGGCGTGGCTTCGCTGATCCGTGGTACGATGGCGCTGCCACACGCGTACGGGCGCTTGCAGTTCGGCGAGGATTTGGAACTGACCTTTCGCACGCTCGCCGGCACCGGGCGCAATCCCAACATCGCGGCCGTGGTCGTCATCGGCATCGAGCCGAAGTGGACCAACCGCATCGTGAAGGAGATCAAAAAGACCGGCAAACCGGTCGTGGGTTTCCACATCGAACGCTACGGCGATTTGCGCACCATCGAGCGCGCCTCGCGGAAGGCGAAGGAATTCGTCCAGTACGCCACCGAGTTGCAGCGCGAACCGTTCCCCGTCAGCAAATTGTTGATGAGCACGAAATGCGGCGAGTCCGACACCACGACCGGTCTTTCCTCGTGCCCGACGGTGGGGCGCGTGTTCGAGCGGCTCACGAAGGCCGGCGCGACGATGATCTTCGGCGAGACGAGCGAGTTGACCGGCGGCGAGGACATCATCCAGTCGCGCTGCATCAACCGGAAAGTTCTCGCCGGTTTCAATGCGATGTTCGAGGACTACACGAACCTCATCACGAGCCAGGGCGTGGACTTGCTCGGCTCGCAACCGACCGAGGGCAACATCCGCGGCGGCCTCACCACCATCGAGGAAAAGGCGATGGGTAACATTCAGAAAATCGGTCGTTGTGAGGTGCGGTCGGTGCTCAAGCCCGCGGTTGAGCCGCGCGGCAAGGGTCTGCACTTCATGGATTCCTCGAGCGCCGCGGCGGAGATGGTCACGCTGTGCGCCGCTGGTGGTTCGGTCGTCCATTATTTTCCGACCGGACAGGGCAACGTCATCGGCAACCCGATTTGCCCCGTCATCAAACTCTCCGGCAACCCGCTCACGCTCGCGACGATGTCCGAACACATTGACGTGGACGTGACCGGCATCCTGCGCATGGAGATGAATCTCGATCAAGCCGCCGATGCCGCGCTCAAATCGCTCGCGAGCACCATCAACGGCCGTCTCACCGCCGCCGAGACTTTGCGGCACGACGAATTCGTGATGACCAAGCTCTATCGCAGCGCCTGACGTAGCGGCGTCTCGGCAGAGCGCCGCAACATTTCGTCTTCACCCAACGCCGCAACCGACCAGTTGCGGCGTCTCTATTTCGGAACCGCAAGTTCAGAAACCTTGACCTTGAGTAAGCGCTAAAACATCTTCGCACCAACGGTTATGCCACTCGCCCCCGAAACTCTGAATCAACTTCGCCTGATCGTCGGCGCGGGAAATGTCCTCACCTCGAAGGAAGACCTCATCGCTTATTCCTTCGACGGCACCGCGGCGATGCAACAGATGCCCGGCTGCGTCGTGTTCGCTTTGAAAACGGAGCAGGTCGTCGGTGTGCTCAAGCTCGCCAACGTAACCAAAACTCCCGTGGTCACGCGCGGTTCGGGCACGGGCTTGAGCGGCGGCAGTCTGCCGAGCGCGGATTGCATCGTCCTTTGCCTCGTGAAGATGGACAAGATTCTCGAACTTGACCGCGCAAATCTCACATTGCTCGTCGAACCCGGCGTCCTCACGCTGGCGATCGCCGATGCCGCCGCGGGCGCGGGTTTGTTTTATCCGCCCGACCCCGGTTCGATGAAAATTTCCACCATCGGCGGCAACGTGGCCGAAAATTCCGGCGGCTTGCGCGGCCTCAAATACGGCGTCACGCGCAATTACGTCATGGGCCTGGAAGTCGTCTTGCCCGACGGCGAAATTCTTTGGACTGGCAACAAGTGCGTGAAGGATGTCGCCGGCTATTCGCTGCGCGATTTGTTTGTCGGCTCGGAGGGAACGCTCGGCGTCATCACGAAGGTTTTGCTCCGGCTGATTCCGAAACCGCAGGCGAAGAAAACCATGGTCGCCACATTTGCCGCGATGGACCACGCCGCGCAAACCGTCTCCGACATCATCGCCGCGCAAATCATTCCCTGCACGCTGGAGTTCCTCGACCGCACCACGATTCATTGTGTTGAAGATTACGCGAAGGTTGGTTTGCCGCTCGATTGCGAAGCGTTGTTGCTCATGGAAACGGACGGCCATCCCGCCGCCGTCGCCGAGGAAGCCGCGAAAATGGAAGAACTCGCCCGCAAGAACGGGGCAATGGAAGTCCGTGTTGCCAAAGATGACGCCGAAGCCGCCAAGCTCGCCACCGCGCGCCGGAGCGCGTTCTCCGCCTTGGCCCGCCTCGCGCCCACAACCATTCTCGAAGACGCCACCGTGCCCCGCAGTGAACTGGCGAAGATGATCCGCTTCGTCGCCGACGTGGCGAAGAAACACAACCTGCGCATCGGCACCTTCGGTCACATGGGCGACGGCAACTTGCATCCGACCTTTCTCACCGACGAACGGAACAAGGAGGAAATGCACCGCGTCGAAGAAGCCTTCAAGGAAATCTTCGACGAAGCCATCCGTCTCGGCGGCACTATCACCGGCGAACATGGCATCGGCCTCGCCAAAAAAAGTTTTCTCCCGAAATTCGCCGGCGACGCCCAGATGCGCGTGATGCGCGAACTCCGCCGCGCGCTCGACCCGAATGGAATTCTAAATCCGGGCAAGATGTTTGATTGACAGATTCCGCTTGTAGGACACAACGTGAGGAGTGCTTCCTAATGTCCCACCCCAACGACTCGTTACCTCGTCGCCTACAAATCCAGTATGTAGGACACGACGTGAGGAGTGTTCTCCGCGTCTCACCGAAGACCGACTCCTTACGTCGTCGCCGACAAGTCAAAAGCTCGGCCTCTTGATGTTTCCCGCTTCGGGCTGATGCGCCTGCGCATACAACTTCCAGAACTTCTCCCAGAAATATTCCCCCAACGGATGCAACGTCGGATAGCCCGGCACGATGGCGCCGTTGAAGTTCCAGTCCTCCGGTTTAGCTACCAGTTCCGCCTTCACTGGATTGTCGAGGATGTAGAAACACACCTTGGCGAACGCGCCATGTTCACGTTCCGCCTCGCGCAAGACGCTGTCGTGCGCCTGTGGCTGGAACTTGATCTGTAGGACACGACGTAAGGAGTGTTCGCCCGAACGACTCGTTACCTCGTCGCCTACAGACTTTGTAGGGCACGACGTCAGGAGTGCTTGAGTTGTTTTGTTGGGACGACTCCTTACGTCGTCGCCTACAAGGGCGGCTTCGAGATAGGTTCGCAGGAAGGACATGGCGTTCCGCTGATCGCTGTCCAGGCGCAGGCCCATCCAGACCAGATGCAGATGATCCGGCATCAGACAATACGCCGGACAAAACAAACCCTCGCGCGCGGCGGCGTGAAGCATCAGCTCCCGGAAGCGCGCGTGGAATTTCTCCGTGAGCCAGCCGGTGGCGCGGTCGCGGATGGAAAGCGTCCAGTGGACGAAGGCGTCTCCTTGATAATACTCGCGCGGGAGACGGGGAAGACGACCGGGATGAGGTTTTTGGGGCGGAGGAGTCATCGGAGTTTTTGTAGGCGACGACGTCAGGAGTCGTCAAGCGGGAATAAAATTTACTTTCAAAACGACTCGTTACCTCGTCGCCTACAATCGCGGTTGTAGGACACAACGTCCGGAGTGTTTTCCGCGTTCCCACCCAACGACTCCTCACGTCGCCGCCTACAGACCGACTCGTTACCTCGTCGCCTACAAGGGTTGTAGGACACGACGTGAGGAGTGTTTCTCTAGTTCCATCCCGACGACTCCTTACGTCGTCGCCTACAGGGAAGCTCGACTCCTTACCTCGTCGCCTACAGATTCCGTTTGTAGGACACGACGTCAGGAGTGTTTTCCCACGTTCCATCACGACGACTTCTTACCTCTCAAAGACGACTCCTGACGTCGTCGCCTACAATCCGACTCGTTACCTCGTCAAGAAGACGACTCCTTACGTCGTCGCCTACAAGTGAAAGGTTGGCGCTTTCGGCCAGGTTAGTTTCTCAAGAAAAATTTCGCCGCGGCGCGGGCGGCTCAAAAGGGTAAAAGCATAAAAGGGCAGAAATTAAAGCCCTCTCACACAACGGAACCCAATGTAGTTGTCGGCAGCGCCCGGGACGTTTCTGATGCGAAGGGCGCACGGCGCGTAGTCGGCGACGTCATCCCAGGAACCGCCGCGCAACACACGTTGGCTCCCTGACGTCGGCCCGGTTGGATTAGTCGAACTCGGTTGACCATACGGCGTCCCATACCAATCACCGCACCACTCAAAAACATTTCCTGCCATGTCGTTCAGCCAATAGCCGTTTGCCGGGAATGATCCCACCGGACTCGTGTAGGGAAATCCGCCCGTCGCGTAGGTGGGGTTGTAACCGTTCGGACCCAAGTCGTAGCCAAAACAACTGGTGCAACCTTTGTAGTTGGCCTGGCTTTGGGAAATCGTGTCGCCCCACGGAAACCGCTTGCCGCTCAACCCGCCGCGCGCCGCCTTTTCCCACTCCGCTTCCGTCGGCAACCGATACCCGTTGGCCGCCAAATTCGGATAGACCGTGACCTCTCCAGTTT
>SIBJ01000102.1 GCA_009695195.1 Pedosphaera sp. | reverse complement strand
GAAAAGTGGGGCCAAACCTTGACTCCTGTCGGACACCCCTTTATCACTCCTCCAGAGCGTCGCTTCGCTCCGACCACTGTCCGACAGCCCCGGAACACTGTCCGACATGAATCGGAACAGGTGTCCGACAGCATTGGGATCCGCAGTGGGGGGTCAAGATTGCAACGAAAACACTAAAATGACACGCAACCAGGCCAGCCGAGCGCCCAATGCCGCCATCGTTTTTGCACGGGACCGCGGCATTGTTTATACATTCGCTGTCAAAGAGGACCAGACCACGCCCGCCTTTTCGGCAGAACATCCGCGACAATTCCTCAAACCGGTGACCTGAGCTTTCACTGCTGTGAAAATGTGGCCTGCCATCCTTATCGCCTATGCGCTAGTCGGGCTCGCCATTATTACTTGTACCCGCGCCAGGAGGTTCCTGCGGGACAAGGACGTGGAAGCGCGCCACATTCCTCTTTGGAAATTTCTCGTCTTCTACGCATTGGTCTTCGCCGCTGCACTTCTCCTTTGGCCCTTTTTCCTGCGGAGTTGGTTCGCTCGGCCGGGGACAGCTTTGGAGGCGGCTCAGGCAACCGGCGGCAAGCTGATCGTCGCAGGGTTTCGCCAAATTGGGGCTTGCAATGGTTGTCCCCCAACGGGAAAAACCTCAGACGAGAAAATCATTGAGATATACTCCAGGGTGGTCACGGCGTTTCGGGCTGCGGCAAAGCAGCGAGGTGAACACATACCTGCCAATTGCCTGAACACAATCGTCATGGGGTTCTTGCAAATGTATGAGAAGATGGGGCAAAAATTCATCGAGGAGCACCTCCGATATGAAATCGACAAGTATCTCGCGTCAGGTTTGCGGCCCGAATACAGGCGGGAGTTGCCCTTGTTTTAGTTGGAAACGGAAACGGCTCGCCCACCGTGGTCCCCGCGACCAATTTTAACGCCAAGTCGCAGGGACGCAAAGCAGCTCTCCAGTTTTCCCTGCGCCGTAGCGGCGCGTCGGCAGACCGCCGCTGACTAAATCCCAAACGGCGGCGCTCTGCCGAGTCGCCGCTACGCCATTTGGTGCGCCTTGGCGTTCCTTTTTGAGAATCCCAACGGGATTCCAGCACTCAGCCCAGCGGTTGCGAGGAACGAGCTACCCTGGGTCAACCGCCCCACGAAATAATTTTCCACCCCAACGGGGTTGCATCGCCCGCCGCGCCCGGTTGATGAAACCCCGTTGGGGTTTTGATTTCTTCCATCGTCAACCCAGGGTAACTCGTTCCTCGCAACCCCGGGCTAAATGACGAAATCCCTTTGGGATTTTTCTTTGCGGCTTTGCGGCTTTGCGGCTTTGCGTTGAAAAACGATTCACGACTACTCCTCGTGCTTTGGACGAAATCGCATTGAACCGCTGCCGCGTGTCGCGTGGCGGGCGGAACATTTTTCATTTTCCTTCGGCTCGACTTCGCGGCGGCTTCGCGCTAAACCAAACGCATGGCCAAGATTCTTTATATCGAGGACACCGAGAACAATCGCATCCTCGTCACGCGGCGGCTTGAGCGCAAAGGCCATCAGGTGTTGACCGCCGAGAACGCGGACGCCGGTCTCGCGCTGGCGCGCGCGGAATTGCCGGACTTGATCCTCATGGACATGGGTCTGCCCGGCACGGACGGCTGGGCGGCCACGCGCCAGCTCAAGGCCGATCCGAAGCTCGGCAAGATTCCCGTCATCGCCGTCACCGCGCACGCGATGCAGGGCGATGAGGAGAAATCCCTCGCCGCGGGCTGCGATGATTACGAAACGAAGCCGTTCGATTTCCCGCGGCTGTTCGAGAAGATCGAGGGCTTCCTCGCGCGCCGGCGTCCGCCTTCGGCGTGACGGTGCGAACCAAGAATACAAGCCATGACACGAAGCTTTGGACTGCGGTGGCAGAGCGCAGCGACGACACCGCTTTTTGAGCGGATGTCCCCGGTCCAAAGCGGCGTGGCGCTTCGCTTCCCGCCACAGTCCAAGATCCTTCGCGGCGGCTTAGCGAGGTTGTGGATTATGCGGCCAGATCATTTTCATTCTGTATGAAGCGAGCGGCACGCGTTCATAAAGATTCCGTTACCGCAGGGACCGACGATACGTCTCCCTTCGGACTGCGCGTCTCGAAGGTGCGGCATGACCTCCGCAATTCCATCGGCCACGTCCTCGGCTTCGCGGACATGTTGCTCGAGGACGCGCAGGCGCAGGGCCGCAATGCGTTGTGCGCCGAACTGGAACTCATCTGCCGCACCGCCAACCGGATGTTGGCGCACGTGAACGAGTCGCTCGACGCGCGCAAAATAAGATCCTCGCCGGTTGGCGTGCGGACGTTGCAACGGCAAATCGCCGACGCCGCCGCAGAAATTGTCGCCGCCGCCGACCGGTTGGCCCGCGAATCGCGCGCGGAGAAGGATGAAGTTTTTCAGGACGACCTTGCGCGCATCGCCGGCGCGGCGCGGCACGCGCTCGAATCCGCGCAATCGGCGCTCACGACTTTGGTCGCCGCCGCGGGTGAGAGCGACACAGCGTTCTTCCGGCTCGTCCCGCCGCTGATTGACTGGTCACCGGTGCGCATGAAGGCGTCGGCGGTGAAGCCCGCGCGCGCGGGCGGCGTGATTCTCGTGGTGGACGATCTGGAGGAGAACCGCGAGATGCTCTCACGGCGGCTGTCGCGGCTGGGGTACTCGGTTGAACTGGCGGAGAACGGCGAGCGCGCGCTGGAATTTGTCGCCGGTCGCGTGGTGGATTTGATTTTGTTGGACATCATGATGCCCGGCGTGAATGGCGTGGAGGTTTTGCAACGGTTGAAAGCCGACGCCGCCACGCGTCACATTCCGGTCGTGATGCTTTCCTCGACCGATCAGGCCGAGACCGTGGTGAACTGCATCCAGCTTGGCGCGGATGATTTTCTGCCGAAGCCGTTCAACCCGACGTTGCTGATGGCGCGCATCGAATCGTCGCTAACGAAAAAACGATTGCACGATCAGGAGACGATTTTCCTGCAACAGTTGCAGGCGGAGCGGGACACGTCGGAGCGGCTGCTGCTGAACATCCTGCCGCAGGCCATCGCCGAGCGATTGAAGCAAGGCGAGGCGGAGATCGCGGATGGTTTTTCGGAAGTGACGGTGCTGTTCACGGACTTCGTGGACTTCACAAAGTATTCGAGCGTGACGCCGCCGCGCGAACTGGTGGGCCGGTTGAACGAAATCTTTTCCGCGTTCGACGAACTGTGCGAGCGGCACGGTCTTGAGAAAATCAAGATGATCGGCGACGCGTTCATGGTGGCGGGTGGCGTGCCCACTCCCCGCGCCGATCATGCCGAAGCCGTGGCGATGCTCGCGCTGGACATGCAGCAGGAAGTTGCGCGCCATCGCAGCGCGGGCGGGCCGTTCCGCATGAGAGTCGGCATCAACAGCGGGCCCGTGGTCGCGGGTGTGATCGGGCGGAAAAAATTTGCCTACGATTTGTGGGGCGACACCGTCAACCTCGCGAGCCGCATGGAAACCTACGCGCCCGCCGGCGGCATCCTCGTGACGGCGGCGACGCACAAGTTGCTCAAGAAAAAATTCCGCTTCAAACCCGGTCGCGTCCTGCGCGTGAAAGGGAAGGGCCGGGTGCTCACCTACCTGCTGGTAGGTAGATCAGGGGAGAAGATTTGAAGCTGATCTGGCATCTCGACCGAGGTTTCGTGAGCCGCTCCCTCATCGTCTTGGCGATGTTGGCGGGCGGCGGCCGGTACACCTTTGCCGCGCCGCCGCAGCCGGTCCCGGACAAGCTCGTCGTGCTCACGTTCGACGACGCGGTCAAATCGCATCGGACGTTTGTCGCACCGTTGCTGAAGGAGTTGGGCTTTGGCGCGACGTTTTTTGTCACGCACTCGTGGATGAACGATCCGACGAATTTCATGAGCTGGCAGGAGATCGGGGAAATCCACGGAATGGGTTTCGAGATCGGCAATCACAGTTGGACGCACAGCGATTTTTCCCAACCCCGGAATGCGGCCCGTCTCGCCGGGGAGCTTTCCTTGGTTGATCGCGAGTTGGAGCAAACTAAACCCAAAGTGCCCCGGCCCATCAGTTTCGCCTATTGCGGCAACACCTTCGGGCCCGAGGCGGTGCAGCGGCTCACAGAACTGGGTTACCAGTTCGCCCGGCGAGGCGAAATGCCGGAGGCCCGCTACGGGACGCTGGAGATCGGCGCGACCTACGATCCCAAGCGCCAGCATCCGCTGCTCATCCCGACGACGGGCGACGCTTATCCAAACTGGACGCTCGAGCACTTGAAGGAAGTCGTCGCGCGCGCGACCAACGGTCAGATCGCCGTCCTGCAGTTCCACGGCGTGCCGGACGTGGCGCATCCTTGGGTGCATACGCCGCCGGATCGCTTCCGTGAATACATGACGTATCTCAAGGAGAACAATTTTCGCTGCCTCGCCCTTCGCGAGCTTGAGCCTTACCTTGATCGGGAGCATCTCCCAGCGGATCCGCTGCTGACGGTGCGACAACCTTCCCGTCCGCCCGACAAGCTGATCCTGCCCGTCGAAATGGACGCCACCCGGCGCGAGCCGCGTTACTGGCTGGAGAATATGCTGATCAATCACCGGTTCACCGCGGACGAAGCGGCGCGGGTGTTCGGCTGGTCCGCGAAGGAAGTCCAGGCCAGGGCGGATGAATGGCGCATCAATCGTGACGTTCCGCCCGGGAAACCGCCGGCTGGGCGGGTTCAGGTTCTGCCGTATCCCGGTGGGCGCGAAGTCCGGCGCGGCTTCTTCGCCAATCTCGACTGGCAGCGCGGCACGAAGGCCAGCGTGTTCCTGCCGTGGGACCCGACGAGCTACGTGGTCGTGGATTTGCCGGAGGCGATCTTCTGCGAGCGCGGGCTGCTCTTTCTCGCGCACACGCACATTCCCACGATTTGGGACCAGCAAAACGTCGTCATTACAAATATGGATTGGACGCGCGGGCCGGCCGGTGATTTGACGCACGAACGCGTGCTGCCCAATCGAGTTGCCTTTGGCGCATCCATTCATCCGAACACCAACCGCGTGGACATGGAACTCTGGTTGCGCAACGATTCAGATCAGGCCTTGACCAAACTGCGCGTGCAAATCTGCGGACATCTGAAGGGCGCCAAGGATTTCAACGACCAGACCACCACGAATAAATTTCTGAAGTGCCCGGTCGCCGCCGTCCATTCGGCTGGCAAAGATCGTTGGATTCTGACGGCCTGGGAGCGCTGCGGGCGTTCGTGGGCGCAACCGCTCGTTCCTTGCATCCACGCGGACCAGGTGTTCGCCGATTGTCCGCCGGGCGAAACCGTGCGCGTGCGCGGCCGGCTATGGTTCTACGAAGGAAAGGACATCGAGCAGGAATTCGAGCGGGCCAAGGCGGCTTTTGAAACGGTTGAAAAGGCAGCCAGCAAACCACCACAACCTTGATCTCTCGATCAGCGAGGTGACGTTCACTCTCCCAAGGGCGGGAACGCAGACGGAAATTTCAAGGAGCGCCGAGCACCGCCTCGGCTCGTAGCGAAGACCCGATTCCAACTGGCCGAGACGGTGCTCGGCGCTCCCGGACTATTTCCCCAACAGGTGTTCGATCACCAACTGGTCGAGCGCGGCGTAATCGCGGTCCGCGATCAAGGCCTGCGCCTGCTTCTCCGGATACGTGCGCGATTTTTTCACCAGCTTCAGGAAAGTGCGCCGGCTGTTGCTCAGATGCGCGAGCCAATGCGCGGGCTTCGTGGTGCGGAACGGATGCACGTCGAAGCAGACGTACTCGCCGTGCCTGCCGTAGCCGTTGCGTTCGAGCGCGCGGACTTGATTGAAAGCGACGCGCAGGTTCGCGCTGCCGAAGGGTTTGTCCTGATCGAACTTCAAACCGTTCTGGTCGTTGAGATGCAGCGACCAGAGTTTTCCGAACGACATGGCGAAATCAATTTCATCCGCGGGATCGAGGCCGGCGAGTATCGCGTGCGCGCTCTCGATCAAACAGCCGACGCGTTTCGGATCGCGCGTGAGTTGGGCGATGGCGAGGGCGTGGCCGATGGTCGGGATGTAGGCGTGGTCCATCGGTTCGTTGGGCTTCGGCTCGATGGAGAGGCGGATTGTTTTGTCGTGCGCGAGCATCCGATCCAGCGCCGTGACGAGTTGGTCCACGCAGCGGCGGGCGTTCTTCGCCTCGCGGATGTAGCTGCCCTCGCGCGCGAACCAGAGCACGATGAGGTCGGTGCCGAGCTGGTTCGCCACGTCAATGCAGCGGAGCGAACGCTCGATGGCGTAGCGGCGGCACTTGGGATCGTTGCTGGTGTAGCCGCCGTCAATCGTGCGCGGGTCAAACCACAATCGCGGCGCGACCATCTCGGCGGCGACGCCGGCGTCGGAAAGTTTTTTCTTCAACTCGCGCGTCTCTTTGCGGACTTGCGCGGCGGACTTCGCGTCAATGTCCGGCACCGCGTCGTCGTCGTGAAACATCATCGCGTCGAAGCCGAGTTTCTTGAGCTTCGCGAGTTTCCAATCGAAGGATTGCGGCGGGCGGGTGGTCGGGCCGTACGGGTCCTGGCCTTCGCTGATATTCCACGGACCGAAACAAAATTTGTAGCTGCGGTTTTGTGACATGGCGGGCGCGACAGTAACGGGCGGGCCGACAAAGGAAAACGAAAAAATGTCGGGCCAAACTTCCCGCCCGTGACTAAACTGCCGGCGTATGGCGAATCCAATTCCGCAAGCCGGTCGCGTGACCTTTCTCGATGGCCGCGGCGAATTGCCGATGCTCGAGATCACGACGCCGTGGAGCAGCGCGGAAATTTATCTGCACGGCGCGCACGTGACGCATTTCCAGAAGTCGGGCGAGCCGCCGCTGTTGTTCATGAGCCAGTGCAGCCGGTTCTCGCCAGACGCGCCGATTCGCGGCGGTATCCCGATCATTTTTCCGTGGTTCGGCAAACCAGCGGACAAACCGGGCCAGCACGGTTTCGCGCGGGTCAAGGTTTGGGAGTTGAAGGAAATCCACTCGCCGGCGGATGGCACAGTGACGGTGCGGCTGGCGCTGCCGGGCGGCGCGGAACTGGCGGCGGGCATCGCGGTCGAGTATGTCGTCACGGTCAACAGCGATTTGACGGCGGAGTTCATCGTCACAAATGGGTCCGCGGCGGCGTTCGAGTTTGAGAACTGTCTGCACACTTACTTCACGGTGGGCGACATCGGCGCGGTGAGCGTGGCGGGATTGAAAGGCGTGGATTATCTCAACCAGCCGACAGCGTTCAGCCGGCACACGGACAACGACGATGTCATCCGCGTCGCCAGCGAAGTGGACCGCGCTTATCTGAACACGGCGCACGCGGTGGAGATCCGCGATGCTTCGCTCCGGCGCGTCATCCGCGTGGAGAAGGAAGGCTCGCGCTCGACGGTGGTTTGGAATCCGTGGATCGCGAAGGCGAAGGCGATGCCGGACTTCGGCGATGAGGAATACCAGACGATGATTTGCGTCGAGTCCGGCAATGTGGCGTCGGATGCGATCAAACTGTTGCCCGGTGAAACGTCGCGGCTGAAAGTGAAGTTGAGCAGCCGCCCGGCGTAGCGGCGGCTCGGCAGAGCGCCGCAGATCACAACGAAGAGATTGCGGCTTTCTGCCGAAAGCCGCTACGGCGGGACTCACATCTTCGCGCCGAAGACCGGGGACTTTGTTTTCAGTTGTGAAAAATTTCCCTCCTCGCAGCACACGACGAATTCCTCGGTCACGGATTTTAATTCCTCCCAGCGCGCGCGGATGTCCTTCGCCTCTTTCGTCGTGACTTGATTGTCCGCCGCCGCGACGGCGATGACCGCGAGCAGGTCGGCGAACTCCTGCACGATTTCATTCGTGGCCGGGATGAGGAAGTCGGGATGCGGCTGGTTGGTTTTCGGATTGAGAATGAAAAAGCCGCCGGCGCGTTCGCAAATCCATTGCACCAGCCGGCGGTCGTTGGTGGCGCGAATCAACTGCTCGATGCGGTCCAGCGGGTTGGCCACTCCGCTGCCGTCGCGTTCGTCTTCCTCCGCCCATTTGTAGATCGTGGACATCGAAAGCCCGAGATCGGCGGCGAGATTTTTGGCCGGAGTTTTCTTGAGGACTTCACGCAGCATTTCGTGCGATTGCATGGCCGAACGATGGGGAACAGTGGAAAAGTTGGCAAGCGCAATGGCTGGGAAAATTCCCCAAGATTGTAAATGCATCGGCGGAGGATTTGCCGTTTGATGTTCGCGGAAGATGAGCCACAATCTGAAATGTCCGCGAGTGCGCGCCCGGTCGAGCGAAGGCTTGGCGAGTTGGTGGAAGCGGAACCGAGCCGAAGCGCTGGCGGAGTTCGTTTCCTGCTTGCTTGGCGCCGTGATTGAACATTTACTCTGAGCGGGCAACCGAACCAAACCTATGACTATGCTCATCTACATTATTTGTCTCGGAGTCGGTCTGGTCTTCACGCTCATCAGCGCGTTTTTCGGCCATGTCTTTGGCGGCGGTCACGAAGGCCACGTGGACGGCAGCGGCGGCCACGCCGAAGCCGGCGTGGACAGCAGCGACATGCCCGGCGTCTCGGTGTTGAGTCCCACGATCATCGCGTCGTTCGTCACGGCGTTCGGTGGGTTTGGAATCATTCTTTCTCAATTCCCCGCCACCAAGGCGCCGATCATCAGCGCGCCGCTCTCCGTGCTCGGCGGCTTTGTCATCGCGGGCACCGTGCTTTTGTTGTTGCGCTCGCTCTTCAGTCACACTCAAAGCTCAAGCGAATCCAAAGTGGCCAGCCTCGCCGGCATGACCGCCACCATCATCTCGCCGATTCCGGTTAACGGCGTCGGTGAGATTGCTTACGTTCAGGCTGGTTCGCGCTACACTGCGCCGGCGCGCCTGGAAGACGGGACCACGGCGTTGGGGAACGGCAAACTCGTCCGCATCACCCGCGTCGTCGGCTCTCAATTTTACGTCGCGCCGACCGAATGATTTTCAGCCAATTCAACCCAATCAAAAATCCAAACTCTATGAATCCAATGCCCATGTTCGCCGAGTTGCCCGCCATTTTTTCCGGTGGGATCATTCTCATCGCCATCGTCGTCATCGCGCTGGTCGTGTTCATCGGCATCGCGGTCATCTTGAGCCGTTACACGAAGGTCGGCCCGAACGAAGTGCTCGTCGTGTCCGGGCGCAAACATCGCTACGCCGACCCCGACGGCACGGACCGCGTGCGCGGCTTCCGCATCGTCAAGGGCGGCGGCACATTCGTTTATCCGGTTGTCGAGAAGGTGGACATCCTTTCGCTCGAACTGCTGACGATTGATGTGCAGACGCCGGAAGTTTACACCAGCAAAGGCGTGCCGGTGAAAGTGGACGGCGTCGCGCAAATCAAAGTGAAGGGAGACGACATCTCCATCGCGACCGCCGCCGAGCAATTCCTCAGCAAGGACTCCGCCGCGATCATGAACATCGCCACGCAGACCCTCGAAGGCCATCTGCGCGCCATCCTCGGCACGATGACCGTCGAGGAGATTTACCAAAACCGCGACGCCTTCGCCTCCAAGGTGCAGGAAGTCGCTGCCGGTGACATGGCCAACATGGGCCTTGGCATCGTGAGCTTCACCATCCGCGACATCCGCGACACGCAGGGTTATCTTGACGCGCTCGGCAAGCCGCGCATCGCCCAAGTCAAACGCGACGCGCAGATCGCCCAGGCCGAAGCCGACCGCGACGCGATGATCAAATCTTCACAAGCGACGCAGGCCGGACAGGAAGCCAAGTTCGCCGCCGACTCGAAGATCGCCGAGGCGCAGCGCGATTATCAGTCCAACGTCGCCGGTTATCAGGCGACGGTGAACCAGAAGAAAGCGGAAGCGGACCTCGCCTACGATTTGCAGAAATACAAGACCGGCCAGCTCGTGAAGGCCGAAGAAGTGCAGGTGGAAATCATTGCCAAGCAAAAGCAGATCGAGTTGCAGGAACAGGAAATCAAACGCAAGCAGCGTGAACTCGAAGCCAACGTCCAAAAACCTGCCGACGCCGAACGCTACCGGGTCGAGACGCTGGCCAACGCCACCAAGTTTCAACTGGAAACCGAAGCCGCGGGCGCCGCGTCTGCCGCCAAGGCCAAAGGTTTTGCGACCGCCGATGTGGCGAAAGCAACCGGCATCGCCGAGGCCGAAGCGAACAAGGCGCGTGGTCTGGCCGAGGCCGCGGTCATCGAAGCGCAGGGCAAGGCGACCGCCTCCGCGATGCAGGCCAAGGCTGAATCCTTCAAGCAATACAACGAAGCGGCGGTCATCGAAATGATCGTGCGCGTCTTGCCGGAAGTGGCGGGCCGGATCAGCGAACCGCTGTCTAAGATGGAGAAGATGGTCATCATCAATTCCGGCAACGGCCCCGGCGGCGGCGCGAGCAAGTTGACCGGCGACGTGACGCAGATCATCGCGCAACTCCCGCCCGTGCTGGAGAGTTTGACCGGTGTGAAGTTTGAGAAGTTGCTCGAACAAGTTCCCGCGCTGAAAAACGCGATGGGCAAGGGCAAGGAGGAGAAGTGAACGGCGTATGCGTGTCGCGTCAGACCAAACCGAGGTGATTGAGAGTCGCGCCAGCGTCGTGGAGTGCGGTGGCTGGCGGGGAACGGGGCTGACACCGCTTTTGCTCGAACGCCTTGAAATTCTCGGCGCGTTTGGAGTGTTCGAAAGCGGTGTGTGCCCTCGCCCCTCACCCACCGCACTCCACGACGCTGACGCGAGTGCTCGGCGCGGTAGGTTTTCGCTTACGGGCGATTGAAACTGAAAAGTAAACGAAAGGGAAAAATATGTTTGGCATCTTTGAAATCATGATTCTGCCTTTGATCCTGATCTTCGCGATTCCGATCGCGCTGGTGATGCTGGCGTTTTGGATCTGGATGCTGGTTCACGCCATCCAGAACAAGGGGCTGAACGAGACGGAGAAAATCGTCTGGGTGCTGGTCATCGCGCTCGTGCATTTCCTCGGCGCGCTGATTTATTTCTTCGTCGGACGGCCGAAGGCACCGAAGTCGGAACCAGTCACGGCTTGAGAGTCCTTTTCGCAAATGCCAGAAAAAGATCAACAGCAGGAAAAGCAGGTTACGTTGGGAAGTTTTCTCGAAGAGAATCAGCGGCTTATCTCGACGCTCGGGGTTTTCGTGGCGTTGACTGTCCTTTCTCGAAATCTTCCTTCTCCGATAATCGGCTATTTGCTCATGTGCATCTTTCTCGCGATGAGCCTTTTAATCTGGGTCGAGGTATTTAGTCGTTTTCCTGACAAGGGTGGCAGCTCCAGGCTGCAATGGTTTGAAAACCTGTTGAGCTTCGCGATGCTTGGGATGGTTGTTTATTGGGTTTTTGAATTCTCCATTGTGTTTGATCAGGCATTGGTGCTCGTGTTGTTTCTTGTGATTGCTCAGATATTCCTTTTTTGTTGGTCCTGTGCAACGAAGCGATTCGACCTGTTTAGACGGATATTTAATGCAAAACCCGGTGAACGTCGAAGGCTCAGATTGGCAATCGGGCTGTTCAGCATTGCGCTTTTTGCGGTGATAGCATTCGCATTAGCAGTGGCGATCACGCCGAGAGTCAAAGTCTTCTTGACCAAGGGGCGCAAAGCGATTTTAGAAATGTCGCTGACCGATGTGCTTGGGACGAATAAACCTCCAGCATCCCTCAAATAGTCATGCGCCTCTTTGAAGCCATTATCGAAGCGAACCACCGCGCCATAGCGGGCGACGCGAGCGCCGGCCTGCACCCGGCGGACTTCGCCGATTCGCTGCCCATCGCGGCGCTCACGTGCATTGACGTGCGGCTCGGCCCGCTCATTCCCGAGGTGCTCGGGATCACGGAGGCGGATTTCATCTGGCTGCGCAACGCGGGGAACATCATCACCGGCCCGCTCTCGTCCACGATGCGTTCCTTGTCGCTCGCTTGCGCGGTCAAGGGCGGCAAGGAGATCGTCGTCATCGGCCACACGGATTGTCTCGTGTGCAAGACGAGCACGATGCAATTGCTCGAACGGTTCAAGAACCTCGGCATCGAGCGGCACGTGTTGCCGGAGAACATCAACGAGTATTTCGGCATGTTCAGCAGCGAGCGGCAGAATGTCCTCAAAGCCTGCGATCTCATCCGCCACAGTCCGCTCATCGGGCCGAAGATTCCCGTTCACGGACTGATGCTCGACATTGCCACCGGGAAACTCGAATGGCTGGTGAACGGTTACGAGAAATGGGCGACCATGGGCGACAAGTGGAATGAAGTCGTGCAGTCCGCCGGGCAGACGGTGGACAAGTTGAAATCGTTTTCGGATTTCAAGATCGGCGACATGAAATTTCCCGAGACGAAGATCGGTGAGACGGTGACGAAAGCGGAGGACTGGCTGGCGAGGAAAGTCGAGGCGTTGCAATTCAAACCGATGGAAGCGCCACCGGTGGAAAGTGCGCCGCCCACGGCCGCCAACATCGCGGAGGGAATCGTGGAGTTCGCGGAGAAACACTGGGCGAAGCCGGAGGGGACGCCGCGCCGCGCGCCGCATCCGCCGCCGAAGATTCCCGTGCCGCCGCCGATTCGCGTGCGCGTGAACCCGCCGAAATGGAAAAAATAGTTGTGCCGACCCAACCCGACTGATTTATGGCAGCGCAACCTCCCAAACGCCGCGGCTGTTTCTTTTACGGCTGTCTCACTTGCATCGTGCTGTTCCTGATCGCGTGCGTGCTGATCTTTCTCGGCATCCGCTACGTCAAAAACAAGATCAATGGCTACACGGACGCCGTGCCGGTGAAGTTTCCGAAGGTGGAGATGACTGACGCGGACTTCAAGAAACTGGAAGCGCGCGTGAAAACCTTTGGCGAAGCGTTGGATCAAGGCAAGGCGATCGAGCCGTTGATTCTGACGGAACTGGACATCAACGCGCTCCTCGTCAAAAGCGGGAACGCGAAGGAACTGGCGGAGAAAGTTCACGTCTCGCTGAACGGCAGCGAGATCAAGGGGCAGGTGAGCATCCCACTTTCGGGCTTCGGCTGGTTTACGCGCAACCGGTATCTGAATGGGGAGGCGACGTTCACCGTGTCGCTTGAGAACGGCGTGTTGAACGTGAAAACCCACGACATCCAGGTGAAGGGCCGCACGTTGCCGGAGTCGTTGATGGGGGCGTTGCGGCAGGAGAATCTGGCGAAGGATGTTGCCAACGAACCGAAGAACGCCGAAGCCATCCGCAAATTTGAAAGCATTCAGGTCCAGGATAGCCGCGTGATCGTCAAGGCGCGCCCGCCACCCGCACCCGCGGCTCCCGCCCCCGAAGTGAAGTAATCCGTAGCGCGTTCAGACTTGTAAGCCGAACAGCCGTTGATGCTCCTGCATCACGTAGCGGTCGGTCATGCCCGAGATGTAATCGCAAACCGCCCGGTGCAGACCATCCCGGCGGATACGCTTGCGCGCTTGATCGCCGATTTCGCGCGGGTGGGCCACGTAGAATTTGAACAACTCGGCGAGGATGCGGACCGCGCGGGTGTTCGCCTCGTCCACCTGCGGGCTGAAGTAAAGATTGCGGTAAAGATATTTCCGCAACTCAAGATTTTGCGCGCGGCGTTCGGGGCTGTATTGCACGAGCGGTCGCGGATGCAGCCGGACTTCGTCCGCTGACTTCACGCCGGCGAGCGCAATCAGGCGTTCGCTGTTCTCGACCACGTCGCGGACCTGCGCGTCAGTGATGGTGCGAATGGTGAAGTAGCGGCGCGATTCATCCGGCGGATTGCCGTGCGCGCGTTTGACCGCCTTCGCCGCCGCCGCCCAGACGTGGACGCGCCGGGCGAGATCGCGTTCGTTCAACAGTCCGGCGTCGAGGCCATCGTCGAGGTCGTGGCTGTAATAGGCGATTTCGTCGGCGAGGTTCGCGACCTGCGCTTCGAGCGAGGAATTCTTTGCGTGGAAATTCTTTCGCCGGCTGGGATGGTCGGCGGGATCGAAGTGTTTCACCAAACCTTCGCGGACTTCCCACGTGAGATTGAGGCCGGAGAACTGCGGGTATTTCTGTTCGAGTTCCTCGACGATGCGAAGGCTCTGGCGATTGTGTTCAAACCCGCCATTCCCGCGCATGAGCCGCGAGAGCACCGTCTCCCCGCGATGACCGAACGGTGAATGGCCGAGGTCGTGCGCCAGCGCGATGGCTTCGGTGAGG